>JALWPY010000206.1 GCA_026994915.1 Campylobacterales bacterium | reverse complement strand
CCTACTATGAGATGCTCGAATTTGCTTCGATGGGGGCGAAAGTACTTCAGAACCGCTCTGTGGAACTTGCCAAAAAACTCAACGTCAACCTCGTCACCAGAAGCAGTTTCAACGATAACGAAGGCACACTTATCACAAAGGAAGAAAATATCATGGAACAACCAATCGTAAGCGGTGTAGCGCTCGATAAAAACCAGGCGAGAATTACGCTCAGAAATATCAAAGATGAGCCGGGAATTGCTGCCAAAATCTTTTCGAAACTGGCCGATGAGAATATTAACGTTGACATGATCATACAGAATGTCGGACAGGATGGTACGGCAAATATCGGTTTTACAGTACCTGAAAATGAACTCGAACATGCCAAACGTGTTGTCGAAGAGGTAGATCCTTCCGCCCTCGTGGAGTCAGAGTCCAACATCGCCAAAGTCTCGCTGGTGGGTGTGGGTATGAAATCGCACAGCGGTGTGGCCGGTACCGCTTTCAGTGCACTTGCCAAAGAGAATATCAATATCGAGATGATCAGTACCAGTGAGATCAAAATCTCGATGATCGTGGCGGAAAAGTACGGAGAGCTGGCGGTCCGTATTCTGCATGAAGCCTATGGACTTGACAACAGATCCTAGTCCCAAAGATTTCTCTTTGTGGACACTGGAGCAGATCAGGGCGAGAGGCGCTGCGCTCAGCTGGATGGAGGAGCGGCGTTTCGACTGGGTGCCGATCGCCGCTTCTGCCGTCGAACATCTGATGAGTGCCAGGACGATGCTTCTGGTTACCGACTGGGAGCGCGACTGGTTCGAGCAGTATGCGCTGAGCCGTCTCAATCGTTACAATACCCAGCGTCCCCTTCTGCCCATCGTCTCCCTGCGATCGATTTTTCCCTATCTTGACAAGATCAATGACAGTGAACACTTACAACTGCTCGAAGATATGCTCTCACTCGCCTTTCCCAATGACTATATCTTTTTCTATATCGGCAAGGGAAGCGATCCCCGGGCGCAGATCGCCAAAAGCAAGAGTGATTCGCTTCTCTGGCTCTTCGATGAGACGATGCAAAACTCCTTTTCACTGCGATCGGATGATGAAGATCTCGATATCAAGCTGATCCAGATGCTTAGGCTCTTCGACCGTTCGGTCGATGCGATCATGTTCAGTGAAGTCGATATCGAAAGTGTGTTATGAACGGGTCGAAGATTATCCTGTGCAATGATCTCAAGTATGCCCAAAACCATGTACTGGAGGCGCTTGACATACCTATCGTCAAAACATTTTTCGAAGAGGAGTTCAAGGTCGAGCATGCGCAGGCTGTCATCCGAGAGGCGTATATCGCCGAGGAGCGGACCAAGGTACTGGTGCTGAGTGCACTGAGTTACAATCTGTTTGCCCAGAATGCGCTGTTGAAACTGCTGGAGGAACCACCGCGCAATATCTGGTTTATCCTCATCTCACGTTCCAAAAACGCGCTCTTACCGACCGTTCGCTCCCGGATGCAGATGGAGATACTCGAAGCCCCGAAAGTCGAGACCACTCTCGATCTGGATCTCTCCCATCTCGACCTGGAGGATATATTCGCCTTTTTGAAAGTACATCGCAACAGCAGCAAAGATGAACTCAAAACGTTGATTCAGCTTCTTTTAACACATGCTGTCGGTGAAGCGGGTATCCCTCTGAATGAGCGTGAACTCTCCCTTTTCGACATGGCCCTCGAACTGGCCGAACTCAATACCCGGGCACAAAATATCCTTTCGATGCTGCTGCTGACACTCTATGAAGCGAAAATGAGGCAACGATGAAACTTTTCAGACTCGATCCCGGAACCGATGCCGACAGATTGCTGGAGCTGGTCGGTTCGACAAAAGAGGGGAACCGCATCATGCGTGACAAGATGCAGTGTGAATTTTTCTATATCAAAGAACTTCGTACACCTGCTGCCAATATTCTCAAGCAGGATGCTCTCTCGATCGGTGCGGAGCTGGCTGTGGAGAAAGATACGATTCTCTGTAAAGATGAAACGGTCGATGCGGTACTGATCGTCAACGAGAAACAGCGTAAGATACTGGCTGCCAAGGAGTGTGTACAACCCTTTGGACTGAAACAGGTTGCGCAGAGGCTGCGAGAGCATAAGCCACCCCGTCTCGCACCATTCCCTTCAATCATGGGTGTCATCAATGCCAATGACGACAGTTTCTTCGCAGGGAGCCGTTTTCATGGAAGTGAAGCGGTGGAGAAGATAGCGGAGATGATCGAAGATGGTGCGGAGATCATCGACATCGGCGGTGTCTCTTCTCGGCCGGGAAGCCTGCCGGTTGACGAGGCGGAGGAGCTGGCGCGCATTAAACCCATTGTCGATCTGATCGCTTCGGAAAAGTTGTATGAGAGAGTGCGTTTCAGTATCGACAGTTATGCACCAGGACCGATCGCCTATGCACTGGAGAGAGGTTTTGAGATGGTCAATGATATCACGGGTTTGGCAAGCGACAAGGTCTGCGAGATTGCTGCCGCCAATGGTGCCCAGGTAGTGCTCATGCATATGCAGAACAATCCGCTGACGATGCAGATCAATCCGGAATATGCACATGTTATCGGTGACATTGATACGTTTTTCAGTGAGCGTCTCGAAAAAGCGGCGCGTTACGGAATCGAGGATGTGGTGCTCGATGCAGGGATCGGTTTTGGGAAGCTGCTCGAAGACAATCTCATGCTGATCAAACACCTGGCCCATTTCCACCATTTTGGCAAGCCGTTGTTGATTGGAGCGAGCAGAAAGAGTATGATCGATATGATTGTACCGGCACCTGTAGAAGATCGGTTGCCCGGGACGCTGGCGCTGCACCTCAAAGCGGTAGAGGAGGGGGCTTCGATCGTGCGTTGTCATGACGTCAGAGAACACTATCAGGCATTTAAAATACAACAGGCACTCAGGGAGACATTGATATGAAAACAGCCATCGTGCAGCAAACCTATGCAGGGGACCGTGCAAAGATGCTCATCGAGAGCGTCAACATGATCGAAGAGGCGGCACTTGAAGGTGCACAGCTGGTGGTACTGCAGGAGCTGCACCAGACCGAATATTTCTGTATCAGTGAAGATACAAAATATTTCGCCTATGCGGCTGATTTTGATAAAGATGTTGCATTCTGGGGTGAAGTGGCGAAGCGGGCCAAAGTAGTTCTTGTGACCTCCCTTTTCGAGATGCGTGCACCGGGTCTCTATCACAATACGGCAGTCGTTTTTGAGAAAGATGGTACCATTGCCGGTAAATATCGCAAGATGCATATCCCCGATGATCCGGGCTTTTATGAAAAATTCTATTTTACACCCGGTGATCTGGGATTTGAGCCGATTCATACGAGTGTCGGGAGACTGGGAGTATTGATCTGCTGGGATCAGTGGTATCCGGAAGCGGCACGTCTGATGACCCTCAATGGAGCGGATCTGCTCATCTATCCTACGGCGATAGGCTGGTTCGATGCAGACAGTGAAGAGGAGAAAGCGCGTCAGCTCGATGCCTGGATCACGATCCAGTGCAGCCATGCGATCGCCAACGGTTTGCCTCTCATTTCTGTCAACCGTGTCGGTAAAGAGCTCGATCCGACAGGCCACATCGATGGTATACGATTTTGGGGAAACTCTTTTGCCTGTGGACCACAGGGCGAAATGCTGGTCCGTCTGGACGAACAGAGCGACAGCGTAAAAGTGATCGATATCGATTTTGGACGCACACACGAAGTGCGAAATATCTGGCCTTTTCTGAGAGACCGTCGTATCGACGCCTATGATGCTTTGACACGCCGATATATCTTCAGGCCCTGAACACTTCTCTGAAAGTATACTATCTCTTTTCCAGAGCGGAAATGGTTACTTTTTGTATTATTTTTCATAATTATATGACTCTTTCTTGCAAAAACAATCAAAAAGTATAATATAACTTACTAAGTAAACCGATATATGTGTAACCTCGCAAAAAGGATACACAATGAAAAAAATCATCGCAACATTAGGTTTGAGTGCCATGTTTCTCTTTGGTGCCAACAATATGCATCTTCCGAAAATGAAGGATATCACTCAGTATAAAGCCTTCTTCGAACTGGCGAAAAGCGGAGATGCCGATGCACAGACAATGCTGGGAGAGATGTATCTCGATGGCATCAACGGTGTCGCGGTCGACCATGAACAGGCCTTTTTCTGGCTGAACAAAGCGGCTGCACATGGTGATCCTCAGGCGCAGTATCTCGTAGGATTTATGTATGAAAATGGCCTCTATGTAACATCCAATATGCACAGAGCGGTCAAATGGTACAAAAAAGCGGCGAAAAACGGTGATATACTGGCACAATATAATCTCGCACTTATCTATAAAGAGGGTAAAGGCGGAATCAGGAAAAATATGAAAGAGGCATTCAGATGGTTGCAGATGGTACAGAAAGAAGAGGATCAGATCGCAGCTGTCGCGATGAAGTAGCGATGCAGCATGCAGCAGTATAGCTGCATGCCATTCAAAAAGGAGACTCTTTTTTAATCCATCTGTCTTCTGAGAAAAGTGGGGTAATCCAGGTCATCGCTCTCTTCGAGCTCATATCCTCCACCGCTGACGCGTCTGATGAAAGGCGCTGACTCCATGCTGAGAGACTCCTCTTTGTCACCCTTCTTTGAAGAGGAGGGAGTTTCAGCATTTTCACTCTTTTGTTCGAAACCTGTCGCGACGATCGTGATCTTCACTTCATTTTCAGGCATATCTTCACTGGTAGTGGTACCGAAGATGACATCTGCATCTTCGTCCGCACTGTCATAGACAATATCCATCGCATGCTGTATCTGAGTGAGCGGGAATGCCGGATGCATATGGAAGTGTACCAGTACGCCCATCGCGCCGTTGATAGACATATTGTCCAGCAGTGGTGATTCGATCGCATTTTTAACTGCTTCGATCGCGGCATCTTCACCCTGTGCTTCACCCACGCCCAGAATCGCCAGGCCTTTATGGCTCATGATGGTCTGAATATCTGCAAAGTCGACATTGATGTCGTTCTCTCCGGTAGAGAGTACCACAGAACTCATACCGCCGACTGCACGGCTCAGTACATCGTCAACGAGTTTGAAACTCTCTTTGATCCCCAGGTTCTTATCTACGATGGAGAGGAGTTTGTCGTTGGGGATGATAACGATAGAGTCAGTCTCTTTTTTAAGCTCTTCAATCCCTTTTTCCGCCAGTTTCAGACGTTTACGTCCTTCAAATCCAAATGGTTTGGTCACGACTGCCACGGTCAGTGCGCCCACCTCTTTGGCAGCCTGTGCAACGACCGGAGCGGCACCTGTACCCGTTCCACCGCCGAAACCGGAAGCGATAAAGACCATATCTGCACCCTCGAGTGCCTCTTTGATCTCTTCGTAACTCTCGAGAGCAGATTCACGGCCTACTTCAGGCTTCATACCTGCACCGAGACCTTTTGTCTTGCGCTCACCCAGCTGGATCGTTACAGCTGCCTTGGATGTATCGAGTGCCTGTGCATCGGTATTGGCAGCGATCAGACCGATGTTGTCAACAGTTACTTCCTCGTTGACCATGTGGTTGATCATATTGCCGCCGCCACCGCCGACTCCGATTACTTTGATTTGTGCGCCTATCGTTGTTTTAGACATCTGTATCTCTCCTTTTTGGTGATTAAAATAGTTGTGTTATTCTGTTCCAGAATCTTTTCAGACTCTCTTTGAAAGTCGGTTCATCGTCGATGAGTGCCGTAAAGTTTTCGCCGCTCTGGGTGTTGCTGTAGCCAAGCTCCTTTTCAAGTGCCTCTTCCTCCTCTTCCTCATCCAGAATATTCTGAATTTTGCTCGGTTCGATGCTCTCATCTTTGTAGCGAAGCTTTTTATTCGAATCCATCTCATAAGGGGTGAAGTATCCGAAGCCGTAGAGGATCAGACCGATCGCTGTAGCGTATTCCGGTTCTTTGAGTGTGTCGAACATCCCTTCGATATCTCGCTCGTTGGGTCTGGCAAGACGTACCGGGGTGTTGTTGAAGATTGCCGATGCGAGTTCCCGGATACCGTCGAGTTTGGTCAGCCCGCCCGTCAGCACGATACCCGCGGCAAGCTGATCCTTGAAGCCACTCTCTTTGATCGACTTTGCGATCAGTAGCAGCGTCTCTTCGATTCGTGCGTAGATGACATTGGTGACGATTTCAAGAGAGACTTCGTGTGAACTCCCCTCGTCGCCGATGGCGGGGAGCTCGATCGTTTCATTGGAGTTGAGTCTGAGTGATCCATGTTCGATCTTGACTCTCTCCGCTGCTGTGATAGGGGTGTGCAGTGCCATAGAAAGGTCATTGGTGACATTGACGGATCCGACTGGCAGAAAGTCGTTGTATCGGATAGAGTTGCCCAGGTGGATGACGATATCGGTCGTTGCACCGCCCATGTCGACGACTGCAGCACCGAGCTCCTTCTCATCGTCATTGAGCACGGCAATACTGGAGGCGTAGCCGCTCAGCACGACGTTATCGATCTCGAGTGAGGCGGATTTGACCGCTTTCTTGAGGTTGTTGAGACTCGACTTGAGCACTGTGATGATATGTACCTGTACTTCGAGTCTCGAACCGTTCATGCCGAGCGGATCATCGATGCTCACATGATCGTCGACTTTGAAGTTGTAGGGGAGTACATGCAGCTTTTCATACTCCGCAGGGATATTTGCATTGTGATCGGCCATCTGCATGACACGGTTGATCTCTTTGATCCCGATCTCTTTACTTGGGACATTGACGACACCCTGTGAGTCGAACCCTTTGGTATAGGCTCCCGATACAGAGACGATCACCTGATCGAAGTGTGTTCCTGCAACCCGCTTGGCGTCGTTGATCGCATGTTTGATCGATCGGGATGCGAGTTCGATGTTGGTGATATTGCCTTTTTTTATTCCCTGTGACTTGGTGATACCCGCTCCGAGTATCTTGATCTTGCCTGTTTCCGTTCTCTGGGCAAGGATTGCACAGATCTTCGTGGTTCCTATATCTACGCCTAAGACTATCATGCTGCGCCTATCCTTTGATGAATTTTTCGATGGTGTATTTTTTCTGCAGATCGCGGATCAGAGAGTCCTGCAGAGTATTCTGCTTGAGTGCTTTGGCACTTTCAAGCAGCTTCTCCCTGCGTGCCGCGAACTTTTTCTCGTCGAAGAGTTTCTGGTCGCTGATCTCATAGACTACCGCTTTATTGCCCAGAAGCATGTATCCTTCTCTCTTTTTCGCACTGAAAAGATGGCTGAGAAACTGTGCCGCTTCCTGCGGGGCGAGGAAGTCGAGTTTGTCGGTGTCTTCTCTGCTCACATAGCCGATATCTTTGAAGCCTTCCGCTTTTTTGAGTGCCTCTTTGGCCTTTTCTGTCAGCAATGTCTGTGCTTTCTCTTTCATGAGATCGTTTCTGGCCAGTGCCTTCGCCTCTTCGTAGGAGAGGGGATGGGGAAGGTTGACAGCGACAACGCGTGCCGTCATATAGCCATTGGGCAGTTTGATCGTCTTGATGAAAGTGCCGACATTGGCTGTACGTATTTTGTCGAGCGGGATCTCACTGTTGCCCTCTTCAACGGTGATATTGCCTTCAGCGGAGGTTTTACCGCTTTTGAAAGCGAGGTATCGTTTCAGCGCTTCCGTTTTCGCCTTTTTCATCTGAACTTCCCTTCGGACCATCTCTTTGGCTTTTTCAAACGGAAGAATCTTCTCATCTTTGTCTTTGAAACGTGTTTTGTGCTCGTCATAGAATGCTTTGAGGGCTGCATCATCTGCTTCGATGGTATCGATCGTGACCTTGATCGCTTCAAGTGTGTAACTCTTTTTGCTCAGATACTTCGATTTGTTTTTCTCCCAGTATGCCTGGAGCTCTTTGTCATCGATTTTGATTTCACTGGGATCGACCGTGACAGTTTTGACTTTGAGCTGATCTTCCATCTGTGTTGCGGCAAAGAGCATTTTGGCTTCCAGTGGTGTCCCTGGCAGTGCCAGCAGCCGATTGAGCTTGTCGATGATGATCTCTCTGCGGATCCCTTTCTCGAAAGTTTTGACATCGGTACCGATACTTTTGAGCACCTGAAAGTAGCGCTTTTTATCGAAGCGGCCGTTGTTTTGAAAGGCACTGATCGACTGGATCTTTGCGATGACTTCCTGGGGAAGGGCCGTGATTCCATGTTCTTTGGCATAGTTGAGGAGCAGCGCTTCCTGTATCAGTTGATTGAGGCAGATATCCTGCAGATGCAACGCTTCGGCTTTCTCTTTGGTTAACTGTCCACCGAGCATTTGATTGTAATATCCGTAGAGATTACTATAAGCGTTTTGCAACTCTTTGACACTGATTTTGACATCTCCGACTTTGGCAACGGCATTTGCTTTGTCCTGATTGTAACTGTAGGCCCCCCAGCCTACAAAGCCCGCACCGACAAAAGCGATAGTACTGATCCAAATCGTAACAACGAGATACTTTCTATGCCTTTGCATCCATGAAATCATAATCAACCTTTTTTACGTTATAGAAGAATTATATTGTAAATTGATTAAACAAAATATAACTTTTCCTGTCTTCTAAATAAGTAATATTGACTAAAGAATTAGATTTATAATGCTGTAAGAAATATAAATTTTCAGCTGAGAGGGAAATTTTTCCTCGATAAGTTGTGTTCCTGTGAAAAATGAAGCATCTTACAACTATTCTCTAAAATTGCAAGATATTTAAGTAGTTCACGTAGATCGCGGTGGTAACTGTAGACCCCGTATCCTTTGATGACCATCACTTTTTGTGGATATTCTTTGAAATATTGGTAGATTTCACTTGAGGCACGTTCATACCATGTATCAAAATTTTTAGGATCATAGATAGGAAGTTCACCAAAGATTTTGTAGCCGAAGTAATCTTTCGGAACGATGGAAGGAATATCGAGAGAGTAAGAGGTAGTATAAGGTGGCATCGAATAGGTGATATATTTCGCACTGCTGATATATTTGTAGATATTGGCATGAATCTCTGCATCAATACTTGCCTGTTTCCAGCGATAATCTCTCTTGGCATAGAGCTTGATGAAATCGTCGCTCTCCGTCTCGTCGAAGATCGTATTGGCTTTGTTGATAATGAAGATATCCTCTTCTATTTTGGCAGAGATAGAACCATGATAGATCCCGAAAAAATTTTTACGAAACATCGAAAGCGAGACATCGATTAACTCTTCTATCAAATCTTTTTTCAAACTTTTCGGGCCCTCGTTTTGGTTATTTGTGTTATTATACCATTATGAATATAAATAGCATTCCCCATATTCCGGTACTCTATCAAGAGGTCAGTGATGCGTTTGCCGATATCGAGGAAGGGATTATCGTCGATTGTACACTGGGCTATGGAGGCCACAGTGAAGCGTTGCTTCAAGCCCATCCAAATATCCGACTCGTCGGGATCGACAGAGACCGCACGGCGATCGACTTTTCAACCCGCCGGCTCGCCCCGTTTGCGGAGCGGGTAACGATACTCAGGGGGGCTTTTTCGGAGGCGATCAGAGAGATCGACAAGACGCAGGTGCGTGGTATTTTGGCCGACATCGGTGTCTCATCGCTGCAACTGGATGATCCGGGGCGTGGGTTCGGCTTCACTTCCGACGCGCTCGACATGCGCATGGACCGCTCGCAGCCGCTCACTGCTTATGAAGTGGTCAATCACTATGCCAAAGCCGATCTGGAGCGGATTTTCCGAGAGTATGGTGAAGTGAGAGAGTACAAAAAGGCGGCCGATCTGATCGTCAAACGACGTATGCAAAAACCGTTCGAGAGTGCCCGTGAACTGGCGGAGTTTGCGGCTTCACACCTGCATGCGCGCAAGATTCATCCTGCCACGCTCCTCTTTCAGGCGATCCGTATCGAAGTCAATGACGAACTCGGAGAGTTGAAAAGATTGTTGCAAAATATCAGGGATTTAAATCTATCTAATAC
>JALWPY010000205.1 GCA_026994915.1 Campylobacterales bacterium | reverse complement strand
GTCAAGGCGTGCCAGTTTGCGGCTGACAAGACGTGCCAGAACAGTAGTGGCGATAAACGCACCAAAAGTCAAAACGAAAAAGATAAATGCACCGAAGTAGGGATGCATCGTGTCCATATGGCTCATATTCGATCCTTCAAAGTTAGTAAATATTATATTTTTCAATAATACTTTTCGATTGTAAATTTTACAATATTAACTTTAAAAAGGATACCGGCTGTTTGGCGTGATGAGGAAAGATAATTTTTTTGTAACAAAACGATACAAAACAAGAGAAGAGAAGCAGAGCGAATTTTTTAAGCTGTGAAAGTCAAATCCGGTACTTCGCCACGCAGGGACAAAGCACCTGAGCCGGGAAAGATCAGGCAACAAATCCCATCGTTTTCTCTTCACCAAAAGCACCGGAAAGTTCCCTTTTTATGGTCTCTTCAAAGGCTTTGACGGTAAAAACAGGCTCCTCTTTCACAGCCACTGCCAGGGCAGTGTTTTTGATCACCACATCGATTTGACCACCACTGAGATCGTAGTGTGCGAGCCTTTCAACGGAGAAATCTTTTTCGTAAGGTGCGTTCTTTGGTAACATTTTCTCCCACAAAAGTTTACGCTGTGCAAAACCGGGTTTGGCGAACTCCAGTTTATAGTTGAACCTTCTTGAAAAGGCAGAGTCGATACTCTCCAGCAAGTTCGTCGTCGCGATCAAAACACCATCAAATTTTTCGATCTGTTCCAGAAATATATTTTGCATCTGATTATGCATCTTGTCTGCGCCTCCACCGGGACCTGTCGTACGTGAACTGAGAAACTGGTCCGCTTCATTGAGCAGCAGAACCGGAGAGGTTTTGGTCTTTTCGGAAAGCTCATGGTAAGTATCGAAGATACGCCGGACATTTTTCTCACTCTCCCCGACATACATCGAAAGTATCTTCGAACAATCGAAGCTGAGTACTTTTCTTTTCAGAGACTTGGCCAGCGAATATGCAGTCATCGTCTTACCTGTACCGGGAGGTCCGTAAAAGATCAATCTCGCTTCGATCCCCCCTTTCTTCTCTCGTATTCCCCACTCCTTGAGACGTTTTAGAACCGATTTATCCATCGTTTTGAGGATATTGTCGAGTATCTCTCTAGTTTTGGGATGAAGTATGACATCGTCGATAGAGGTACGGGGTGTGATCAACTCGAAGATATCCTGTTCCTTGACAAGTGTCTCGAGTTTGATGCGATTTTTTTTCTTTTTGACTTTATGAGGATGTATGATCTTATGCAGATACTCTTCATTAATATAGAAGCTGCGCGTGACACCGCCAAATGCGGTCAGCATTTCGTCATAGTCGATAATCTCTTCATCGATAAGTGTGGCATTTTCCTCCAGCAACGAACGGTTTTTGATTTTGTCGTAGTCGTTTTCACTGATCAGATTGATCAGATTGTTCATCTCCCTGAGACTCTCGAGTTCTCCGGACGAATACTCCTCTTTCAGAAGTGCCAGAAAGATGATCTGCTCTTTTTCACTGAGAGAGAACTCTTTGAAGAGCCGTTCCGCAGCCAGCTCCATTTTCGTTACACTGATCCTGTCGCTGATACGGTTCTCCAGCATTTTCAGACTTCTCTCGAGTCGTTCGATACTTAAAGAGCGTTTTTTATAGTTGTGCCGAATGGTACTGATCTTTTGATAGAGCTCAATCCGGTGAAACTGATCTCTGAGATACTCCAGATGGTCCGTATATGGGCTCGATTGCGGCAGTTCCACCTCCAGTGAACCTTCTTCGAGCAGTCTCTCGAAACTTTTACTGAGCATCACAGTGGAGTTAATCAGTTCGATCTTGGACACCTCTTCCGTTTTGACCTGTGCAAAGCTACTCTGTACAATCCATCCCAGATCCAGGAGATTTTTGATCAGAGGCAACTTAATGATATAGTCGTACCCCTCTGTCGAAAAGAGTTCATCCAAAATCAAAAAGACAGAGTTCTCTTCATTTCCTCTGATATGTTTATGCGTGATATGGCGTAAGATTTCCGCCTCTTCCACTGAGCACTTGAGCTGGTCGAAAATTTTCGTCTCTTCTACCTTCTTTGTCTCTAAAAAATCGATTAAATATTGCAAATACCATCCTGTTATTTCTTAATTCATAAGTCGATTATACCATAATACAGGGGCTATTCAAGATGCCCGGACAGTTCCAATTTCACTTTGTACGCAAATATCCAAATGGAGGCTGGTAAAATTTCAGCACGTGCGCTATGCGCCCGCTTACCGGTTTCAGGAGTTTCGAGAAGTTAACTCCCAGACCGACAAAAAGGGTACGACGCTGACGCACTGAACCGACACTATAGTATCCTGCCTGTAATTCCAGACAGGACAAAAAACTTCTCTGAGCACCCTCAATCGCGGAGAACTTGAAAGCAGTCAGATACTTCATCCCATCGTAGTCTGTGAAGACATCAATGTCTTCACCGCTCCTAACCTTGCGACTGGGAAAATACTCGATGCGTATGTCGATGAGATCGGCGAGTTTTCTGTCAGTCAGCATGAGATATCCCAAAGAGGCACCTATTGCATTAAAAACGATATCTTCGTATGAGAATCCATAGTCGCCGAAAGAGTCGCCAACCTCCATCACTGCATTGAGAAAAAAAGAGGAGAGTGCTCCGCTGACTGCCGCATACTTCTCACTGTATCCATAGTGTCTGAATCTGGTTGCAAGCATCTGTGAGAGCAGATAGTTGGTGTAAAGATGGCCAAGCTTATCCATACCACCATGTTTGGTTTTTTTGCCAAACCATCCCTCGTGCGCGATATGGGGACTTCTTGTACCGTAGTCCCAAGTAAAATAACCCCACGACAGAATGAGTGCAGTACCTGTGAGGTTGTCTGAAACTATTCGCCGATTCTCTTCGAACCAGTTAGCATGAAGGGTCGTGACAAAGAGCAGTGCCACGACAGCGCGCTTCCACGTCCCGGCATGCGTCCATTCAGACACAACCCTCCGCATTTTACAGCTATTTAAAAGATATATTTCATTGCCAGTCCGGCAACGTCATCCATGATACTGCCATCGTTATCGAAGTCCAGCATGCCTATCAGGCCGTTGTCACTTTCACGACTGGGCTTCATATTGACCGGTACATCGTCACTGGCAAGTCCTTTGCTGAGTGCCCCGATGACCAAAGGTGCCAGCATAGGCAGGAGTGATTTGATCAAAGAGGTATCGAAACCACTCTTTTGTGCCACTTCAGATGCAACCTCACGGCTGACCTCCTTGGAACCGGTAATCTGTTTGAGTACATCGATTCCCTCTTCCTCACGACGCGGTGAATTGAAAAAATCATCCGGTTTTTCGATCATATTGGCATATTTGCTCTCTCTCAGAAGATCTTCCAGCCCTGTAGAATCGACCTTGGGGCTTTCGATGCGCCCTTTGACCTGCCCGGCCATCGCACTGCCGACAGATTTGATCAGATCCTGCGCCTGATCCGGTGAAAGACCTGCCTGTTTTGCCACTTGATCGAGCAGTGAACCACCCCCTGCCTGCATCAATATGTCCATGATACCCATTTCAAATCCTTTATTTAAATTTTAAGATGATTGATTATACAAAAAAACTTAACGTGTTGCAAATGGAGTTTTTGTTACCATAAACATATGCAAAAGATAATCACTCTAGCATTGTGCATCATGTTCCTCAACAGCGCGTGTGCCCCATCCCGGGCTACGGTAAAATCTGCTCCGGTACGAACATCCGAACAGAATCAAAGCCTGCAAAAAGGAGCTGTACTGCCGCGCATCTGCTTTCAGCCAAATGCCACACCTCTCGAAAAGAGACTCAAAGAAAGGGGAATCAAAAAGGGAGCCCCTCTCTACCTGCGTATCTTCAAACGTGAAAAGAGACTGGAGATGTGGGCCAAAAAAGGAAAACATTACCAGCTGCTGAAAACATACCCTATCTGCCGTTTTTCCGGCTATCTTGGCCCTAAACTGCGTTCGGGTGACAAACAGGCACCGGAAGGTATCTACGCCCTGACACAAAAAAGCCTGCATCCGGGCAGCCGTTACCACCTGGCGCTCAATATCAACTATCCGAACCGTTACGACCGCAACCACCACCGAGATGGAAATCTCATCATGATACATGGTAAATGCTCTTCTACAGGATGTTTCGCGATGGGTGACCGGCAGATCGAGGAGATCTACAGTATGGTCGAAGCGGCACTGAAAAAAGGGCAGAAATTTATCTATGTGGCCATCTACCCTTTTCGTCTGACGGAAAAAAATCTTTCCGGATTCACCCAGAGTCACTGGTATCCCTTCTGGAAAAATCTCCAGACAAGTTACTTACTTTTTGAAAAGACCCATGTACCTCCTTTTGCCGGAGTCAGAAGTAACCGTTATGTATTCAAAAAACGGGGCGAAGATTACAATTTAACAAAAAATTAACACTGGGGTTTTATAATTGCAGCAAAGATACCTTGAACACAGACAAAACCTCCTACTACACACCTCCTTTGAAACAACAAGGTATCTTTCAACAACAAAGGTGAAAAATATGAAACCGATCGTTTGGACACTTTTTCTGCTGATATTTGCTTTCACTTTACATGCCGATTCGCATAGCTTGATGCTGCAGAAAGGGGAGAAGGTTGCACAGCTGCTGTGTGATTATCCCAAACTGAAAGCGATACATTTCGATTCTGCCGATGAAGCGAAAGAGAAGATCCTATCACAAAAACTCTGCAAACCGTTAGATAGACGAAAACTCGATGCTGTCGCACTTTGGCTGGCTTCATCCAAAAAGAGCACGCCCCTTCAGGAGCATTTCGACATCCCCAAAGATGCCAAATGTCCCATCTGCGGCATGTTCGTCGCGAAGTACCCCAGATGGGCCGCCCTCATGCAAGACAGCAAAGGACACCAACTCTGGTTCGACGGTGTCAAAGATATGATGAAATACTACTTCAGACACAAAGATGAAAAATTCGATCCGATACGCGTACTGGATTTTTACACGCTCCGGCCTGTCGATGCCCATAAAGCATGGTTTGTCATCGGCTCCAACGTCTACGGTCCGATGGGAGAGGAGCTGATCCCCTTCCGCACCCGTGAAGATGCTCAAACCTTCATGAAAGAGCACTTCGGCAAAAAGATCGTCCGCTTCGACGAGATTCGCGAAGCGTGGCTCTACTAGAGGTGTGAGACGAAACGGACACGCTTTTTTCTCACCCTTTTTGCGACGCTGACGGCAGGCCTTGTAGCGATCATGCTGCATGCCGCTCTTTATCGTACAGACACAGCCTCTCTTCATGCGCTCAGCGCGCTGACCCGGCTGCCGCCGCCGGCACTCTCCGCACAGCCGCTGGAACCACGTATTCGTCTCTACAGAGATTATCGGGATCATCTCTATCCAAAGATGCGCCCTGTCGACTATCTGGGATTTGTCTATGCAAAATAGTTTCCTCAACTTTCTCTTTCTGCTTGTGGAGAGACACAAAAACAAGCATATCGCCGTCTTCCTCATCTCGACCCTGTTGGTAGCGCTGCTGGCCTCCTTCTTCTTTCTGGCGGCGTCGATCAAACACGACGCCCTGCACGCACTCCGGGAACAGCCCGATTTCACCGTGCAGAAGATGGAGGCAGGACGCAGCGTCGACATCGAAACCGACCGTATCGCACGCTATGCTGACATCAAAGGGGTCAGTTACGTCGCTCCCAGAGTCTTTGGGCGCTACTTCACCCCCGATCGCCACCACTACTTCACGATCGTCGGGGTCGACTTTTTCGACGAGCAGCAGGTGTGCTGGATCGCGAAGCTTTTCAAAGAGATCGACATCAAAGCTTTCCTTTCTAAAAAACAGATGATCGTCGGTACAGGGGTGAAACGTTTTCTCTCCGAACACTACTACGAGAACGACTACCACTTCACCACGCCAAACGGCAAAACCGTCAAAGTCGCCATCTTCGACACCCTGCCCGCGGCGCAGAACCTTATCGCATCCGATCTGGTCCTGATGGACATAGAACTCGCCCGAACCATTCTCGGCGTCGCGCCGGACAAAGCGACCGATATCATCCTCACCGTACCCAACCCTATGGAGCAGGATAATATCAAATTCAAACTGCTGGGTCTCGATTTCGACACACGAATCATCACCAAAGCCTCACTGGAGAAAGCGTATGAAAACCTCTTCAACTACAAAGGCGGCATCTTCCTCCTCCTCTTCCTGATCACGCTGGTCACCTTCATGCTGATCCTCTTTCAGCGCTACTCGATGGTCGGTTCGGCGGAGCGCAGGGAGATCGCGCTGCTGCGTGCGGTAGGATGGAGCATCAAAGATGTGATCCGTCTCAAACTCTCCGAATCCCTGACTGTGGCACTGCTGGCGTTCGGTATCGGAGTCATCGCAGCCTATCTCTATGTCTTTCTATTTCAGGCACCGCTGCTGAGGGCCATCTTTCTGGGATTTGGCAACCTGCCCTCGGAGGTGCGTTTCACACCGGTCATCGATATCGGTATGCTGGTATCGCTCTTTCTTTTCTTCATCGTCCCCTTTCTGTCGGCCATTCTTATCCCCGTCTGGAAGATCGCCGTCACAGATGCTGCGGAGGCACTGAAATGATCGTCGTCCAAAACCTCACCAAGACATTCAATCCCGGCACCCCGCAAGCATTTCCCGCACTCAGAAATATCACATTTGAAGTGGCGGAAAACGAACTGGTACTGCTCAAAGGGGTCAGCGGCAGCGGCAAGTCGACCCTCCTGGCGATCATCGCCTCCATGCTCAAACCCACCTCCGGCGATGTCATCGTGGAGGGGAAACATGTCGCCAAACTCCCCGATCTTCATGCCTCACACTTTCGCGCGACGACGATCGGCTTTATCTTCCAGTCTTTCAACCTGCTCGAACACCTCAGCGTCACCGAAAATGTCGCCGTGCCGCTCATCCCGCTGGGGTTCAGGCAAAAAGAGATCGACGCCAAAGTGGAGTGGGCCCTGCAACTGGCCAACATCGCCCACAAACGGGAGACTCCCGCAGCCGCACTTTCGGGCGGCGAGAAGCAGCGCTGCGCTATCGCCAGAGCCCTCGTCAACGATCCGAAACTAATCCTCTGCGACGAACCTACCGCCAACCTCGACCGGGACAACGCCAGAGCCTTCGTCGAAGTGATCAAATCACTCAAAAAAAGCGGCTATACCATTCTTATCGCCACACATGACACGATCTTCGACGATCTGAAAGAGGTCGACCGCATACTCCATATCGAAAACGGAGAGATGCGCTAGTGGAGATCTTTCTCTCAAATCAGGTCCTGATCTTTCTGCTGAGTGAGACACTCCTCTACATCCTCGCATTCATCGCTTTTGCAGGAGCACTGCAGATCCTCATACAGTGGGATTTCAACGCTACGACTCCCCGACAGTACAGACTCGAAAAGCGCGCCTTTCTGATTACGACGATCATCCAGCTGATCCTCTGGCTCAAGATCGCACTGCTCCCCTACTTCGCCTACACCATCGACAAACTCTCACTGCTCATTCCCGGTGCCATGTGTGCCGCAGGCGTCATTTCCGCGAACATTTACGGCAATCCGCTGCTCTTGCTAAAGATCATCCTTCTCTTCGCTGTCGGCCTCTGGCTCATCGTCAACCAGAAAGACCAGCAGGCGATCGACTACCCGTGGCTGAAGAGAAAATTCCTCTTCTATCTTCTCATCTTCGCCATGCTGACGGCGGAGTATCTGCTCGATATCGCCTACTTCGCGCACATCTCCACCTCCGATGTCGTGCAGTGCTGCTCGGCGATCTTCGGCATCTCCGGTTCCAACACGATCCCGTTCAATCTCAGCGTCCCGATGCTGCTGGCGATCTTCTACATCCTCTGGCTGCTGACACTCCTGCTGGCACTGCAGCGAAACGCACTGCTGCTCTTTGTCGTCTCTCTCCTTTTTCTCTATTTCGCCTATCAGAGTGTCGTACACTTTTTCGGGACCTATATCTACGAACTCCCTACACACAAGTGCCCCTTCTGCATGCTGCAAAAAGAGTACTGGTATGTCGGTTATCTGCTCTGGGCGACGCTCTTTCTGGGAACCTTTTTCGGCATCGCCAACTTTGTCCTGAAGCTGCTGATACATCATGAAGAGCCGCGTCTCTATCGGCTCGCGATCATCTTTAACACATTTTTTGTCATACTATGCACCGCCTATGTCGTGCACTACTATATCCAAAACGGAGTTCTGCTATGAAAAAAATGATCCCGCTCCTGACCACCCTGCTCATCGTCGCACTCGTTGCGATCCTCTTTGTCGCACTCTCCAAAAAAGAGGAGATGATCACCATACAGAAGGGCAATATCCAAAAACTCCCGCTTCCGATCAAAAAAGGGCATGTCACCGACACCGAGTGCAAGATGGTCATCACCGATACCACCTATGCCGCAGAGGTGGTCGCGCCTGACGGCAAAACATGGTTTTTCGACGATCCGGGCTGCATGATCAAATGGCTGGAGGATAAACCCTTCAAAAAAGAGGCGGTCATCTGGGTCAAAGCGGTCGATACGGGCAACTGGATCGACGCCCGTAAAGCGTGGTATGCCGTAACGGACAAAACACCCATGCATTACGGCTTCGGCGCCAGAGAAAAAAAGAAAGAGGGGTACATCACTTTCGATGAGATGCGCCTCAGGATGCTGCGCGGTGAAAACCTCACCGACCCCCGCATACGCAAAAAACTACTGGGATACTGATAATGGACAGCGTCAATCTTCTGAGCATCATGACTATCGCCTTTCTGGGCTCGTTCGGCCACTGCGTGGGTATGTGCGGCGGGATCGTCCTCGCCTACACCACCACAAAAGTTGACGACCGGTGGGCCAAAACACGACAGGCTGTCGCCCATCTGGCCTACTCCTTCGGACGGGTACTTACCTACACTCTGCTCGGAGCCATTTTCGGCTTTCTGGGCGGTGTCGCCACCTTCAACAACATCGCCAACGGCACACTCTGGATCGTCGCAGGGGTGTTGATGGTATTGGCGGGGCTCTCCCTCATCGGCAAAGTGAAGTTTCTCACGCTCATTGAACACTCCTTCTCCAAAAGTCGCTGGTATCAGGAGAGTTTTCGCAAACTGTTACGTTCCAAAAGTCTCTTCAGTTTCTTTCTGCTCGGCATGCTCAACGGTCTGCTTCCCTGCGGATTCGTCTACTTTTTCGCCATCACTGCCGCCAGTACCGGCAGTCCGCTCTGGGGCGCTGTCGTCATGTTCATCTTCGGACTCAGCACCATCCCTGCTCTCTTCTCTCTTGGCTTTTTCGTCGGTATTTTCAAGCAGACCTCATTACGAAACACCATGATCAAACTCGCTGCGGTGCTGGTGATTCTCTATGGTCTTTTTACAATTTACAACGGCTATCAATATATCGCCGATCCAAACCGAACACTATTACAATGCCACGGGGATTAGTCATTGTGACTAAACATTTATTATTAGAATTGAATCACTATATTTAAGCTTAGTATCAGCACTTACAAACTATAATTAAACATCATCAAAAAACAAGGAGTTTACATGGCAGAAAAAACAAAAGAAGAACTCGCGACGATCATCGCCGCAAACAAAGAGAAACCAAATCTGGGTAATATCGACCTGCACAAGACAAGAGAATTGCTGATGGATGCAGGTGCAATTCTGCTCGATGTACGTCCACCTGCAAAAGTGGTCGGTGAGAATGCGCAGGAAGCGGATATTCCAAGTGCTATCTACGCACCCTATCCCGAATTTGCAGACTATCTCGATGAACTCCCTTCCGACCATACTACACCGATCGTATGCGGATGTGTCAAAGGGTGGTTTGCCAACCGTGTCATGGGATATCTGGAGATGATGGGATATGCCAACGTCTACGTACTCGACACCGATATCGCCGAACTGGTCGAAGTCCACAAAGCTCATACAAGCAAATAATCTGCAGGAAGGCACCATGCCTTCCTCATTCTCTCTCTTTTTAATCACTCTTTAATCTTTTCCACTATAGACTATTT
>JALWPY010000204.1 GCA_026994915.1 Campylobacterales bacterium | reverse complement strand
TTTGAAAGCACCCGGAGCGATTGCACCGACTGTCGCCGGCCCGATAACTGTGACACCGGCATCACGTGCCGCCTGATTCATTGTACGTGCCAGTCTTTCAGGAATACCTTCTGCTGTTACCATGATGACTCTGAACTGATTCGGGATATCCAGTGCTTCCATCGTCACATCGTATGCTGTTCTGAAAGAAGCAAAGTTCAGGAGAACATCGGCATTTGGGTGCTCTTTGGCTGCATCGATCGTCGACTTGTAGAGTGGTATCATAATCTCATCACCACCCCAGAAAAATTTGTCAAACTTGTTACCGCTGGTCGGTGCCACAATTGCCGCAACAGATGGTGTCTCTCTGCCGATGACATAGTCATAATCGAGCATACGCTGGATCGCGCTTCTGTTGTTATTCCAAAAAATCGCCTGGGTATCTCTGGTAAATAGTCTTTCCATAATTACTTCTCTCCTTCAAGTGCCATTCTTACAATATCGGTGACATGCGTCTCAGGTCCGTATACCTCGATTGGCAGGCCGAGTCTGTCTGCTGCCTCTTTGATGTCTTTAAGACCTTTTTCATAGTTTGGTCCACCACGTCTGACGTAGATTTTCGTTTTATGTTCTTTCAGCTTATCTGCCCATTTTTCCATCGCTTTGATAATACCGGTAAAAGTTTTCGCAACATCAGTAAAGTTGGCGATCGCACCACCGATAATCAACACTTTGCCTCTTGGGTCAGGGTATCTTGTCATAAGATCAAAAATAGTTTCTGCATAAAACTGCGTCTCACCCTCTGTCGGTCCACCACTATATTCACCATAGTTTGCGAGATCCTCAACACCAGCCATATCTGCAATCGTATCTGCATAAACAACTGAAGCACCACCACCGGCGACCATCGTCCAGATACGTCCCTGTGGATTGAGTACTGTCAGCTTGAGAGAAGCACCGGACTTACTGTCCGCTTCGGCAATCGCTTTCTCTTCGGGAGACTGATCTTCCATACCAAACGCCGTTGGAAATTCGATATCGCCCCATTTGTCTTTCATCATGAATCCCGCAGTATCATCGAGTCTGGCAACCAGATCAAGAATATGCGCATCATTACCGACCAGAACGATGGGATTAATCTCAAGATAGGCAAAGTTCATATCTCTGTAAAATTTAAAAAACTGAATGGCAAAAGAGGTAAACGCTTCTCTGTTCTCTTCGGGAATATCTTTAGGAACATGTGCACGGATCGCTTTCTCCATGTCAACGTCACTCATGGTGATGGGAATGTGAACTTCGTTAACTTTCTCTTCCCAGCCCTCTTCGACTTCCATACCACCTTCGGCAGACATATAGAGTACGTCATCTTCACCGACAGTCGTCGCAGAGATGTAGTACTCCTGCTCCTGCGTATGCGGAGTGAACGGCTCAACGATAAAGTGTGTCAGATGCCCTTTCTCACCGGAAAGCAGCGTCACTTCATGAGACTGTTTTTCATCGATCCATTTAGCGGCATCTTCGAGCGTGACGTCACCGGGTTTGTTTACTTTGAAAAGAACGAGGTCATTTTTACCGCGCTTACCGAAAAGCATATCCGGTTTGGCGACAAGAGGCTCTTGATTGAGCCACTCGAAACCATGCTCTTTGGCTTTCTCCCGCAGCTCATCCCCGCTTTTGACAAGTACAGATTTGAATGGATAGTGAAACCCATCGAAGTATTCGTTCCAGTGTTTGGAAAAAAGTGCTTTTCCATCGTATTCGCGTATAGCTCTTTGAGCCATTGTCTCTCCTTTAAAAAATTTGCTACATTCTATCAGGTGTGGATTGAGAAGGGGCTAAATAGCGTTTTAGATCCAAATGTTCAGCTTTTAATTGTTTACTTTTGAAACATAATAGGTTTTTATCGGCTTATTTATGTAACTAATCGTAACTTTCAGATCTGATTTTGAGAGCGGTTTAGTACGTAATATGTAAATGCGTGAAGGCACAATACCATAGAATGCCAGTCGCTTTTGCATCTTATTGCCAGCCGTGATTTCACGAATACCTCTGGCCTTCAGCTGTGCCGCAAGCTCTTTGGCGATGTTATGTTTAAAGGCGAAGTGGCGACTCGGTTTGTCTGTGAAAAGATAGAGATATTTGTATGTGTATGTCAGTACAAAATTTGCGACCAGAATGGCAAATACAATCACAAAAAGGGTCTTGTGACCACGCCGCAGCTCTGGAAGACGCACACGGTAACTGGTCATGAACATCCTGACCATCAAAGGAACACTGACGACAACATAGGGCGCAAAATCGTCGATCAAAATACGCTGTCGATAGGAGATGAGGATTGAAAAAAGCAGCGCGATGAAGGAGATGAACCAGATGATGCTCTTCTCCTCTTTCATCAAAATCCGATAGAGTGTATAGAAGAAATAGAGAAAAACAAGCGGCGAAAAGATCAGGCTGTAGGAGATGAGGGTATCCATGATGTAGCCACGCGGCTTGCCATGCATCGGGAAACCGTACACACCCAGTGCCAGCAGAAAAAGCAGCCCTGCAT
>JALWPY010000203.1 GCA_026994915.1 Campylobacterales bacterium | reverse complement strand
TTTTCAAAACCGATGTGTATCCATGAAGTATCCCATGATGTATAGGGATAGACTGCGGTGGATACTTCCAGACAACCTGTATTGGATGAGATGACAAGATTGTCATCTGTACAGTTCATCAACTCTCTGACGATGATAGAGTGTGCACATCCGGGACATAGAAGGTGCGCACCCTCAAACCTGTCATTTGCTGTCGACAACTCTTTTAAGTTCTTGATTTTTTTAATAGTACTCATTGCTTTTTCCCCTCTTCCTATTCAAAATACTCTAATTTTGGTCCTCTCAGACTCACGAACTGTTGTATTTTTCCGCTTCTTTGACCGGATTTTGCATTTTTGTCCAGTTCTCTGTAGATCTCTTTGATCGTCTCGACCGTCAGATCCCTGCCGCCCAGACCATAAATATAGTTGGTCATGATAGCATCGTTTTTACCTGCATGCAGTGCCGCTGAGACTTCGTTGAAAAGTGTTCCAAGCGCACCACCGGGGCTGCTTCTGTCCATACATGCGATCGCTTTGGCATCTTTCAGTGCTTCTCTGATACCGTCAAACGGGAAAGGTCTGAAACATCTTGGTGCAACGACACCGGCTTTGATTCCCTCCTCTTTTCGAACCTGCTCGGCAACCAGTCTGGCAGTCTCCACCGTAGTACCCAGAGCGATGATCACAACATCGGCATCGTCCATCATGTAAGTTTCCACTCTGTTATATTTACGGCCTGTCAGTTTTCCAAACTCATCAAATACATCGTCAATCACACTGCGTGAATCGAGAATCGCTTTATGCTGTTTCGCTTTATGCTCATAGTGCCAGTCCTCTTCTGTCTGTGCACCGTAAGTGACCGGTCGTGTAAAGTCCAGCATCTCATCGACAGGCTTGTAGTCACCGACAAACGCATACGCCTCATCATCTTTGAGAGGATGTATATTTTGCGCGGTATGTGAAGTGATAAAACCATCCTGATGTACCATGACAGGCAATCTCACGCTCTCATTTTCTCCGATCTTGAACGCCATCAGCGTCAGATCATACGCTTCCTGCGCATTGAAGGCATCGACCTGAATCCAGCCGGAATCTCTTCCCAGATACATATCTCCGTGATCGCCACGTACATTCAGTGGTGAAGCGAGCGCTCTGTTTACGACACAAAGTACGATAGGAAGACGCATACCGGAAGCCTGGTAGAGTACCTCGACCATCAGCGCAAACCCCTGAGAAGATGTCGCTGTAGCGACACGCCCACCGGCTGCAGCAGCACCTACACAGCCACTCATCGCGGCATGCTCACTCTCAACCATGACAAACTCACCGTCGACATAACCGTCAGCGACAAATTTACCATATCCTTCCACGATCGGCGTAGACGGTGTGATAGGATAGGCAGATACAACATCTACCTGCGCCTGTCTCAGTGCCTGAGCCGCTGCGAAGTTTCCATCCCAGACTTCAACTTCCTGAATATCCCATTTTTCAGCCATTATGCTTCCCCTTCCTTACTTTTTTTCTTTTTTTCGGGCCACTCTTCCAGTGCCTCTTCAATCTCTTTTCTCTCTTCAAACATCAATAGTGATTTTGGATTTGTAGGACAAACTTCCACACAAACACCACACCCTTTACAATGGTCGAAGTCGATACCGATCATTTTTTTATCTCTTGCGATGATGGATGTATCCGGACAAAATACCCAGCAATACTGACAGTCGATACAATAATCTCTGTTGAAAATCGGTTTGATGACACGCCAGTCCGCGACACTCGCGGTATAGGAGTTGAACTCGGCATAAGGACGCTCTTCCTGTTTCAGAAAAGCAACATTTTCTACCTCTTCTTCAAAAGACTCGAGTACGACACCCTGAGTCACTTCATCCCAGCCTAAAAGCTCTTCTGTTCCTAAGAATTTTGGATTTTCACTCTGTTTCATCAGCTTTCCTTTCTACTTCACTTCGTTGTACGCTCTGGTGATCGCGTCCATGTTCGCATCGATGATTCTCTGTGGAAACTTCGACAGTACCTTCTTCATCTTCTCTTTGAAGTAATCGAGTTCAAACATACCGGATACTTTGACGAAGGCACCCAGCATCGGGGTGTTAGGGATTGCTCTTCCGATAGTATCTAAAGAGATCTGGATACAGTCAACCGTATAAAGATTCTTCCCTTCAAGTGCGGGAATCTCTGCTCTGAGCTCTTCGGGAGAGAGATGCGAGGTGATAACAAACTTTGTATCTTCACTGATATCTTTATAGAT
The DNA here is from genome assembly GCA_026994915.1 of Campylobacterales bacterium. Taxonomy (GTDB): domain Bacteria; phylum Campylobacterota; class Campylobacteria; order Campylobacterales; family QNZT01; genus QNZT01. The sequence continues at coordinate 299 of JALWPY010000203.1, read as the reverse complement.
CTTTTGATCGGTATAGGCCAGTGCAGGATCCAAAACAAGAACATACTGGGGGATCATAAACTTTGCATGATTGATGATCGGTTTATCATCGATTCGATTGTACGCCGTCATCGCCGCACCCCTTTTTGCAGAACCGTACAATGCAAAAGCCTGCACCTCTTTCCCGGTAGTGGAAATTACATCTCCCAAGCCTTTTGCAGCAGTCACCGCACCCTGACCCGCACGGCTATGCCATCTTATCTCTACCATAAAATCTCCTTAGAACTATTTTACTACTGTATTGTCTCATAATTTTAGGT
>JALWPY010000202.1 GCA_026994915.1 Campylobacterales bacterium | reverse complement strand
CCTTGCCCTCTCCCGACGGTGAGACGATGATGGAGGAGAGGATCGGGATCATCGGGAAGATACAGGGGGTCAGTGAGAGAAGCAACCCAAATCCGAAAAAGAGCCCCAGAATCGTCCAGATCGAACTCCCTTTGAGGGTATTGACGATGCGGTCCTCTTCGGAGAGAGCGGCATCGGAGGTTTTTGGAGTCTCAGCTTGCGGTTGTACAGTTTCTGTCTCTGTGACCGGAGATTTTGCTGGAGTCTTGGCAGGTTTCGCGGCAGCTTTTTCGAACTCTTCCGGAGTAAGTGTGAAGTTGAAGGTCTTGCTCAGCGGCTGGTAGCAGAGCCCCTTTTCAGAACACCCCTGATAGGAGATCTTAAGGGTAAACGGCCCTGCTTTACCGATCTTTTCAGCGATAAGAGAGAGGGGGATATCGACTTCGATCGGTTTTCCCCTGTGTACGAGCGTGCCATGAAACTTTTCGGGAGTGGGGCGTTGGAGCGCACTGTCGAGATCGGCTTTGAGAGGTTTGACGAGACTGTATTTGAGCTTGTCGTCATAGATATAGATCTCCTCACCGGGGATGACTCTGGTTTTGATGACACCATCCGCTTTTACGGCGATGACTTTAAACGCTTCGTCGGGCCCGAGGATATCCTGCTGCACCATTTCGAAACGGCCAAAGAGCGAGGTGATGAGTAAAAAAGATAGTAACAATATCTGCTTCATGCAATACTCCCTGTAAATTTAATCGAGATTATACTCAAAATTTGTAAACAGTTCGTGTATGGGGCGTTCAGACAACCGGAAGCAGGTTTATTCTCTCCCGTCCAATTTGATATTGCAGCGTTCATGAGGCAGTGGATATCCGGAACGTTCACTGAAGGAGAGTGCACTTTTCTGGACCATCTTGTTGGCAATGGTAAAGGGAGTGATCATCGCGAAAATTGAAAAGCGCGAGGCGGAGATGTCGTCACCTGCAGTAAAGATCGTTTTGAAGATCGCGCCCAGATCGGAGGCGAGCATGCGGCAGCGCCATGCTTTGGTGCCCGGTTTGCCTCCCTCGGGAGTACGGTCGTATGCGTCGTAGATCTGCTGCAACCGCTTATAGAAGGCGTCGTTGCATGCCTGGCTATCCTCGCCATTGTAAATGTAGCAGATATCATGCGCCTGACATGCCGCATCGATAGTGTCGTAAGGTTTGATGGTATAGTAGCGTGCAATCAGCGCCTTGCGTTCGGTGTAGGTCAACTCTTCGAGCGGTTTGTCGACGCCCGGTTTGATATCGGGATACTTCTCTCCACAAAAACAACCGTAGCGAAAGTTTTTGTCGAACTTCTCCTCCGCGATCGCAGGATTGGGACACTCTCTGGCTGCCGCTCTGGCCTTTAGCATCTGTGGGGTCAGCGGCGGGTTGAGACCGGTGAAAGGATCTTTGGCTATGAGTGCAGTCACGAAGAATGGGATACAGAGCAGCGATAGTAGTTTTATGATCATGTGTGTCTTCTCCAGGAGGTTTTTTGATACAATTATATCATATTCACTATGCTAATGATCGAATTCATGGTATAAAATAATATGTAACTTAAATAGAAAAGTATATAATGAAGACCAACTAAATTTATAAAGGTTGGTATTTATGAAATATTTTGAACTGACATGCACGGCATATTTGAAAAAGTCTATTGATTTTAAAGAGAGTTTTGAAAAGCTTGCGAAATATATCAGCTTTTCAATGGCGCAAAATGACAACCTCAAAGCGCTTCATGAAAAGAGCGGTTTTAAAAATTACTGTTTTGGTGGTCTTTTGCCGGTTGAAGCGCAAAAAATCTACAGGCAGGGTAGTCATTATCGATTTACCGTTCGCTCTCTGGATGAAAATCTGATCGATATACTCGCAGATGAACTTCGCAAAAATATCAACAACCCTGATCTCCAGGTTTTGGAAACGGTCAAAAAGAGCTATCGACAAAGGTTTATTCAGGAACTTTACACCGTCACGCCGACAATCATCACGACTGAAAATAACCTCTTCTGGACGATGGAAAAAGACGGCGATATACTCAGACTTCAAAGACAACTTCATGATAACCTCGAAAAGAAATACCAGAACTTTTACGGCGAAAAGTTAGAACCTCTACAAAACTTCATACAACTCATTGAGATTAAAAACCGAAAGCCCCAAACGATTCAGATTACCAAAGAAGGAAAACCCATACGCTTTTTCGGAAACAAATTCAAAATCATTCCTCATGAAGATGAGATTAGCCAAAAACTGGCATTTGTGGCGATGGGAGCGGGACTGGGAGAGAAGAATAGTTTTGGTGGCGGGTTTGTGATAAGCAGGGGCATAAGATGATTTATGATCTATTGAAGGCATTTAAACAGGAATATGAACAATACGGTGATAAACTTATATTGGATAATTACGAGTTGAAAGAGGGGCTTTACGTTCGTGTTTTACAGGATGGAAAGTTTGAACCGTTTATCGTCAAAAAGAGAAGACGTGAATTGTTATTTACCAATCTTGATGGTGAAACGAATCATGATGCCCATGCGTG
>JALWPY010000201.1 GCA_026994915.1 Campylobacterales bacterium | reverse complement strand
ACTGAGAGGGGAGTGTTCACTCCGGGATATCGTCATCGAGATCAATCCCAGCCTCTGGCTGATTCCGGGAGAGAGCGGGGATGAGATTTTCGCCTACAACAACGAAGAGATCATGTTGCGTTTCGCAAGAGAGGCCGCTTTTCTGGATGCACTCGATTTTCTGATTATCGACACAGGTGCGGGTATCGGTAAAAATGTCCAGGTATTTCTGCAAGAAGCCGATGAGATCGTCATCATGACCATCCCCGATCCTTCCGCCATCACCGATGCCTATGCACTCATCAAAGTGACCAACACCTTCCATCCCGATATCAATCTGCTGCTCAACATGACCCGAAACGAAAAAGAGGGAAGACTCATCTTCGACAAAATCAAAAAAGTAGCCGACAACAACATCCCCACACCTCCAGATCTTCACTATCTGGGTGCGATTTCGCAGGATCCTGTCATCACCAAAAGCTCCAAATACCGCGTCCTCTTTGCACAGGAGTATCCCGACAATCTCTGCTCCTATGAACTCTCACTCGTCACCCGTACCCTTCTGGAAAAGATGGAACACAAGGTGCTTCTACCTCCACAACCGAACAGCTTCGCCATCTTTATCAAACGTATCCTCGATCACTTCTGATCCGGTACGTCTGCGGCAGGCTGCCAGCTGAAAGAGGAGTGCTCCGTGTGTGCGACAAGTGATATGTTACAACTTCATACGATTCTTCAAAGTGAAGATATCGAACAACTGGCCCTGAGTGAGATCAGTTATCTGCAACTCCATTTTATGGAGAAACTGGAGATTGCAGAGATTGCTGCGCTGATGGAGCGCGAGCAGGAAGAGATGGAGCGTATCGCCGGACGCTTCAGAAAACGCGCTTACCAGCCATCCGCCAGATCGACGATGTAGTAACCCTTTGTGCGAAGCAGGCGTGCCTGATTGACAAAATCTTCATAACGGTTTCGGCTTGCATAGCGTTGGTTTTCGAAACCGGTATGCATCGCAAAAACCATCAGCCACTTCCCCTGGGCATACTCCAGTTCGATGATATCCTGACCACGCCCCCAGCGCTCTTCGATGATCTCGTACGCCTCCTCCCAAGATGTGGCACGTTCAAAACGCTGATTGCGAAGTCCCGAACCTTTGGCAAAGATCAGCACCCAGCGATCTTCGCCAAAAGCGATCTCAGTGAGCTTATAGTGGTTGTCCCATCCCTCTTCGATCAGATAATCGAGTTTGTCGATGTCGCTGTTGGCACTGTAACTTTGTGACTTCAGTCGCAGATCGGGAGAGAAGACACCGACCCAGCGCCCCATCCCATACTCCAGATCGACGAGAAAGAGTCCCGACTTCCATGCTTTTTTCAATTTATCCCTGAAGTTCACCCAGCGTCCGTCACTGAGAATCGTTTTGGAAAAGACAGCATCCCCTTTACTCATCACGGCGACCCATTTACCTTCGCCATATTTGAGATCACTGACATGGTACCCTTTGGCATCCCATGGCTTGATTTTGGCCAGCAAGGTTCGATACTGCAGTGCGGAGAGTATCTTCTGATCACGTATGCCGCACTCTTTGGCGAAGATACCGACCCATTTGTGGTATCCTGCAGATCCGCAGAGGGTGACACTCAGGAGTGCAATCAAAAATCCGGCACGAAACATCATGCGCTCCTAATCTTTTCCATCTGCCAGATCGATGATATGGAAGCCTCTCTTCCAGCGTGCCCGTATATCTTCGTTGAATTCGTCGAAGTCGTTGATGGCATCGACACTCTCGTGGCTATAAGGTGCTTTTTTGTCATAGATGGCGATCCATGTACTGAAGCCATACTCCAGATCGACCACTTTGTAACCGGCATCCCACTTTTTTCTCAGATCTTTCTGCAATCCTTCGTAACTTTTGGCCAGTGTGACGAGCTGGTCTTTAAATCTTTTGTCAACAGAAAATGCAGCAAACCAGCGTCCGTCGCCGTAGGTGACACGGTCGAGCTTCATCCCTTTCTTCCAGTAGCTGTAGACGAGTCCGGGCAACAGTTCGATATCTTCGAAGAGTTTAAACTCCTGTACGCCGAGTCCTTTGCCTTTGGAAAAGATTCCGACCCAGCGCCCGTTCCCCCACTCGACGTCGGTCAGTGCAAATCCCTGTTTCTGGCGTATCTGCACGACTTTGACGAACTTCTCGATATCGCGGCGGCTGGTGTAGGATTGTGCTGTGTATCCCGATCCTTTGACGAAGACGCCCATCCATCTGTGGTAACCCTGTTCAAGGTCCCAGAGGGTATAGCCCTCTTTCCAGCGCTGATCGATCGCCGAGGCAAATTCGCTGAAATATTTGCGGCTCTCAAACCCCTGTGTCTTAAACGGTGTGTTTTTGGCAAATACTGCCACCCATACATGATCGGCCATCAGTGGTGCAGGCAACGCCAGTGCCCCCGCCAGTGCTATTTTTACCATTTTTTTTCGCATCTTTTCCTCCTTTTCTGTTTTTCTTTATAATTTGCAGTTGCTCAAAATATTTTTTTCAGGGCTTCACAGGAGGACAAATCCTCCCTG
>JALWPY010000200.1 GCA_026994915.1 Campylobacterales bacterium | reverse complement strand
TAGTGGTACAGAGGAACCACTTTGTCACCTTCGTTATATTTTCGGGCATACTGGTCAAACTGTGACGCCGGAATTTTCATACGAAGTGTCGCTGTGGTGGTATCGCCGACACACTCTTCTTTTGCCTCATCGTAAGTACCGCCGCCGAAACAGTGGATTTCATCTCCGTTCGAAGTTGTCATCGTAATACTTGTCATGACAACCGATTCAAGCATCGTATCCTCTGAACGTGCCGCCCTGGTACTTCTTGAAGAAGCCGGTTCAAATGAAGGAGCATAAGAGAGATCACCTATGGCAGAATCGAGTTCCGTTTTGGGATCGATCGAAGTGATATCCAGATAAATTTCCGTATTTTTGTCCGCTTTTGGAGATCGCTTTACTCTTTTGATCAAAGCATCGATACCCGCTTTATCCACACGCAGTGCAACATTGCCGTTGTCTGTTTTGAAAGTCACTTTCTGACCCTCTACATGTACGGATGCTCCTTTGGTATAACGACTCGTGACACGTCCGGAATCGAGATCTCCCAGTACAAATGTCTGTCTGGAATCTACCGGTTTTAGTACCAGTGTCATACTCATCGTTTCAGCAACCGACTGGTCAACCGTTTTTTGCTGAGGAATAAAACCATCCGCCTCAAATGTGAGTTTATCCCCGGTCTCAATCTTATATAAACCGTTGAATGTGATAGAATCATCCTGATTGACAACCGGTTTCACATCGAGCGGCTTTGCACGGTTATCATAGACAACAGTGCCTGCTCTTTCTATTTCAATGTGAAAACCGTTCAGTCCTGTTTTGTTACTGTCAGGATTGAGAACATTTTTGGTAGCTAATGTAAAACTTTTTACCGATCGTGTAGTAATTTGTGGAGGATTGGAATCTCCTGGATCGGTATTATCGTTATCGGAAGAATCAGCATCTCCTGTATGCATACCATCTTGCGGGGAATTTGAATCTCCGGGGTCTACATTGTCAGCAGGTTGACCGGGTCTCTCTTGCTCTATTTGCGGAGGCTGTTTAATCACAGGAGTGTTACTGTTACCACAGCCCGTGAAAAGTGACGCCAACATCATTATAAGAATCAATAGCTTGATCATTTACATCACTCCTTTTTAATTTTATATAGGATTGTCAGGACCATTCCGAAAAATACTATATATCTGCAAGATCGGCATATCAATGACTTTTATTAAAATAATTCACTATATTGAACAGAAAAGATACTTTATTTGATTTTGTATAAATTTTTTTGTCAAAGAGAAAAAGGATGTCTTTATAGCAGTGATAGTGAAATAATATGATTAAAAAGTAATTATTTGTATTAATATGAAAGTTAGATTTATTAGGAGATTTCTATATGTAGGTTAAAATAAAATCTGTTGCGCTTTATTATATTAAGTTGGTTAAGTTGGCTTGTGTATGTAACCAAATGTAACATGAAGTAGTGCACCGCGACCTTTAGTCGGGTGCTTTGATGCCGTTGCGCTCTTCGGCTTCATGTGAGAAGCCCGCCGCGGCGCTGTTGAGCATGTTGTGCAGTTCCCAGAGCAGATGTTTGGTGATGCGTCCGGTGGGGCGTCTGCGGATCGATTTCTGAAACGCTTTGATCGCCGCGCGGGTGTTGGGTCCCATCATGCCGTCTGCCGGACCAGGGTCATACCCGAGCTCTGTCAACTCTTTCTGGACTTTTGCAACGATTTTGCTTTTGTGGTGTGTCGCACCCGACGCCAGAGAGAGGGTCAGTAGCATGAGTGCGAATATTCTTAGTATTTTTTGCATCATAATCTCCTTCAAATGACATAGCATATCATTAAACAATAACAGAGAGTAATTAAAATTATCATAAAAGCATAACTATTAATCTGTCTTGTTAGCGTGAAAACGATCAAAATGCGCTTATTTTATGAAAAAAACAGCTACTTTGGATATAATACAACTTTTAAAAAAAGCTTATATAAAATATATAATAAACAGACAGGATGGGCATTTGAGAACGCATTATTGTACCGAATTAGACGAAAACGATGTCGGCAAAGAGGTGGTGTTGTGTGGCTGGGCCAACAGTTACAGAGATCATGGTGGGGTGATTTTTATCGACCTGCGTGACAAAAGCGGCCTCATTCAGCTGGTCTGCGATCCAGCGGACAGCGAAGAGGCGCATAAAGTCGCCAGCGAAGTGAGAGACGAATATGTCCTGATCGCAAAGGGTAAAGTACGCGCCAGAGGCGAAGGACTTGTCAATCCAAACCTTAAAACCGGAAAAATCGAGATTTTCGTCGAAGATTTGACGGTTGAGAACAGAAGCGAGCCGCTGCCTTTTGTCATCAACGATCCCAATGTCGGTGAAGAGACACGTCTCAAGTACCGTTATCTGGACCTGCGCAAACCAGCTATGTTTGAAACTTTCAGACTTCGTTCCAAAGCGACGATTGCGGCGAGAAACGTTCTCGATGCCAACGGTTTTCTGGAGGTAGAGACACCGATACTGACCAAGTCGACACCCGAAGGTGCGAGAGACTACCTCGTGCCCAGCCGTGTACATGCGGGTGAGTTCTATGCACTGCCTCAGTCTCCACAACTCTTCAAACAGCTGCTGATGGTGGGCGGATTTGACCGCTACTTTCAAATCGCCAAATGTTTCCGTGACGAGGATCTGCGTGCCGACCGTCAGCCGGAGTTCACTCAGATCGACCTGGAGATGAGTTTCGCGGATCAGGAAGATGTCATCCGTATCTCCGAAGAGATGCTCAAAGCGGTCTTTGCCGCATGCGGCCACACGATCAACACACCGTTCAATCGTATCAGCTACCGCGAAGCGATGGAAAAATATGGCAGTGACAAGCCCGATCTGCGTTACGATCTGGCGATGGTCGATGTGATCGATGTGTTTGAGCGATGTGAAAACGAGATCTTCTCAACTATCGCCAAAGATAAACATCACAACCGCATCAAAGCGCTCAAAGTGCCTAACGGTGACAATATCTTCTCCAAGCGTCAGATGAAGGGATTTGAAGATTATGTGCGTAAATTCGGCGCAAGCGGACTGGGATATTTTCAAATGAAAGAGGATGGTCTCAAAGGACCTCTGGCCAAGTTCTTCAGTGCGGAGGATCTCGAAGAGATCGTCAGAGTCACCGATATGAAAGTGGGCGATGTCGTCTTCTTCGGTGCGGGAGAGAAGAAACTGGTACTGGACTATATGGGACGTTTCCGTATCTACCTTGCGGAGCTGATGGAGATCATCCCCGAAGATGTGTTTGAGTTCGTTTGGGTCGTAGACTTCCCGATGTTCGAAGTGGAAGAGGGAAGGGTCAAGGCACTCCACCACCCCTTCACGATGCCCAAAGATCTCGACAAAGAGTATGTCGAAGAGATCGAATCGATCGCTTACGATATCGTCCTCAACGGCGTGGAACTGGGTGGCGGAAGTGTGCGTATCCACAAGCCGGAGATTCAGCAGGAGGTCTTCAAGCTGCTCGGTATCAGCGACGAAGAGGCGCATGAAAAGTTCGGCTTTCTCGTCGAAGCACTCAAATACGGTGCGCCGCCGCATGCGGGACTGGCGTTTGGACTCGACAGGCTCATCATGCTCATCACCAAAAACAGCTCGATCCGTGATGTGATCGCCTTCCCGAAAACCCAGAGTGCGCAGTGTCTGTTGACGCATGCACCCAGCACCGTCGATCCGGAACAGCTCAAAGAGTTGCATATTCGTATCAGAGAACCCAGAAAAGCGTAGGAGAAAAGTAAAATGAAAAAACTGTTTTTAATCATCGGAGCCCCCGGCAGCGGAAAAACCACAGATGCGGAGCTGATCGCAGAGCGTCATGAGAACATCACCCACTACTCTACAGGAGATATGTTCCGTGCGGAAGTGGCCAGTGGCAGTGAACGTGGCAAGATCATCAAGTCCTACATTGACAACGGCAACCTCGTACCGATCGACATCGTGATCGAGACGATTGTAAATGCCATTAAAAGTGCTCCGACCGATGTCGTCGTCATCGACGGGTATCCCAGAAGTGTCGAGCAGATGGAAGAACTGGACAAATATCTGCAAAAAGAGAAGGATGTCAAGCTCGAAGCGGTCATCGAAGTAGAAGTGAGTGAGCAGACAGCACGCGACAGAGTGCTTGGACGCGGACGCGGTGCGGACGACAACAACGAAGTCTTCGACAACCGTATGAAAGTATATATGGAACCGCTTCCCGAGATCGAAAAGTTCTACAGTGAAAAGGGACTGCTCAAAAAGATCAGTGGCGAAGGGACGATTGAAGAGATCGTCGATGAGATGGATAAATTTATCCAGAGCAAGCTGCAAAACGACTGACATTATGCATAAGGGGGAGCACCTCTCCCTCTATGCTTTTATCCCTTCTTTTCTTCTCCCCTCTCTTTTTATGTTATAATTTCTCCAGTTTTACAGAGGAGACGCCTATGACAGTACAACAGTGGTACGACATGATCGGCCAAAAAGATTCGGTTTTTGACGTACAGCATCCCGACAGATTCAAACATGCGACGGCAGTGATTCTCTGCAACATCCTCCATCTCGACAGCGTCACAGAAAAAGAGGAGCTGCAGGAGTTTTGTACACTGCTCAAAAGAGATGCCGGGGTTACGCATGCCGAACTAGACACATCCGACAAAGCCAGGCTTCGCTCCAGCATCGAAGAGGCGGCACAGGTAATCAAAGACGAGCTGGAAAACGATCCTGTGAAGATGATGGAGTTTATGCGCATGCTCAACCGCTTCATCATGGTAGACAAATGCCGTGAAGATGACTACTGTATCTTTGAAGAAGTGAGAGAACTGCTCTTTGATCAGTGACACTTTTCTGCTGCCGCCCCGCATCCACAACAGTACGGGAGAAGAGCGCAAGGTTGGTTTCGAAATCGAGTTCAGCGGCTTGAAGATCGGGCAGATTGTCGAGATTATCGAGGATCTCTACGGAGGAGAACGCGAAGAGATCACCCCTTATAAAGTGAAAGTCAGAGAGACGGCGCATGGCACTTTCAGTGTGGTGCTCGATTTTCGTTTTTTGAAAGAGGAGTTGCTCAAAGAGGAGCTGCAGGAGCTTGGGTTTTCTGATGAAGAGGATCTGAAGTTCATCCGCCGCATCGAAGAGTTGATCGCGGCACTTTCGGAGACGGTTGTCCCCTACGAGATCGCCACCCCGCCGATTCTCATCACCCGACTCGGGGTGCTGGATGTGCTCGAAGAGCGCCTGCGCCAGGCGGGTGCACAGGGGACGGATGCTTCGGTGGTCTACGCTTTCGGACTGCATATCAATCCCGAAGTTCCCTCATTCGAGGCGGAAGAGCTGTTACGATACTTCAAAGCGTTTCTGGTCATGTACGAGTGGCTCGTCTATGTCAACAGGACAGATATCCTCCGGCGCATCACGCCCTATATCCGTCCATTCGAAAAAGAGTATGTCGCGATGGTGCTCGAACCCGGCTATCAGCCCGATCTGCCGAACTTTATCGATGATTATCTCATTTTCAATCCCACACGCAACCGTCCTCTGGATATGTTGCCGCTTTTCAAGTACCTGGATGCTGCCAAAGTCGAAGCGGCGATCGACGATCCGCGTATCTCCGCAAGACCCACATTTCACTATCGGTTGCCGGATTGCCGTATTGACCGGGAGGTGCACAACATTGCACATGCATGGAATGGCTGGGTCGAAGTGGAAAAGCTGGCCGAGGACCCGGCGCGCCTGGAGCGATATGCCGCAGCCTATCTGGCCTATCTGGAAGATCCCTTCGCACTCTTTGAAGAGGCGTGGGCACAACGTGTGGAGAGGATGCTGAAAGATGGCGACTAAAGTTCGCATCGGTGTTACCGGTCCCGATCACGGCGGCTTCACGGCATGGAATTTCACACGTCTGGCACTTTTTGTTTCCGAAGCGACTGCCGTGCGGATTACACCTTCCCATCCTGTCGATGTCAGCAAGCTCGACGGTTTGATTATCGGGGGCGGATCGGACATAGATCCTGCACTCTACGGAGCGCGTCGTCACAAACGGACTGTACATATCGATCACAGGCGGGACAAGATGGAGTGGGCGTTACTGGAAGGTGCACTCAAAAAGAAGATACCGGTAATGGGAATCTGCCGCGGTATGCAGATGATCGATGTTTTTCTTGGCGGAACATTGATACAAAATCTCGACGACCTCGATCTGAAGTTCGCCCATGATACCTCGCCGTTTCCCCACAAGATCGTCTATATCAAGCCCCACACACTCCTGCATAAAATCCTGCGCGTCAGCAAGTGTGAAGTCAACAGTATCCACCATCAGGCAGTCAAAACGCTGGGGAAGGGACTGCAGGTTTCAGCGGAGGATGAGAACAAGATTATACAGGCGATCGAACATACGCATTACGCTTTTTTGCTGGGTGTGCAGTGGCATCCGGAGTATATGCCCCAGAGCGCGATCCAGCGCAGGCTTTTCAAAGCGCTGGTGGATCAGGCGAAGCGTCAAAGAGGTTAATTTTTACTTTTGCGCATCTCTTCCAGGATCGCTCTGACGCGCTCTTCGGCACTTTTGAAGTGTGCGGGGTATTGCTGCCCGGTGGCAGGCGCAGTGGTGATGTTTTGTTCAGGTGTGGGTACAGGTGCAGCTCTTTTTTCAGGTTGAGGCTTCTGCTGTGGCAGAGGTTTCTCTGTTTTGGGCGTCGGAACCTTCTCCGGTCGCTTCAGTATCACTGGTTTGCCTGTTTTCTTCACGATCTCCTCTTCCACTTTTTCCAGCGAAGGAGGCAGAGTGGCAGGGGTAGATACTTTCGGGGTTTCGGTAATGTTTTTCTCTTCGACACTTGTGAGGTTCGGCAAAGGTTTTTGGGCAGGTTTGGGAGCCTGAGTGGTTTCGTTTCTCTCACTTTTTGGATGTGTGACAGGTTTTGGAAGAGGCGCCTTCACATGGGTATTGGTTTGGTTCTCTTCTGTGCTGCCGGTACTTTCGTCTCTCAGTCTTTGGAGCTTTTTTACGATTACCTTTTCAACCGTGCCGATGACCGTCTTGTCTTCAGCGACGATCTTATGGGTATCCGGAGCGATATAGAGACTTTCGTTCATCAGGTTGATTTCACGTATGGCAAAAATGACAAATGCGATGATCAGGATATATTTCCACATATATTGCCTTCATAGTTAGGATATAATAGGATATCGGACGAAATTTTTAAAACTTGATAAAATCGCTGAAATTGTCTTGTAGAGGTCAACAAAAGGGAACATTATGGTCAAAAATCCAAAATTTTACAGTGTTATCATTGGCACGGAGCTGCTGAACGGCCGAAGGGAAGATAGCCATTTCACTTTTTTGCGCGATACGCTGATACGCAGAGGCTGGGAATACAAAGCAAATTTTGTTGTCAAAGATGATGTGACGCTGCTGGAAAATGTCTATAAACTGGTGCAGAAAGATCCCGAAGCAGTCATGTTCTCTTTTGGCGGTATCGGTTCCACGCCCGACGACTTCACCAGGGCAGTGGCGGCAAATGCTTTCACCGGAAAAGGTACGATACGGCATAAAAAGGCGGAGAAAATCATCCTGGAACGTCTGGGGGATCGCGCCTATCCACACCCCATCAGGATGGCAGATCTGCCTGAAGGTGCCGAACTCATCGACAATCCAATCAACAAGATGCCCGGCTTTCAGTTACAGAACCGCTTCTTCTTCGTGCCCGGATTTCCGCAGATGGCACACCCCATGATCGATGAGGTGCTGGATCGGCTCTATCCGAAAAACCATCCGAAATATAGCTGCAACTTCATCGTTGAAGCGAGTGAAGCGATGCTCATCGACATCATGGAACAGCTACCCGATGATCTGGAGCTTTCATGTCTGCCTGCATTTGACGGAGAAAAAAGAACGGCAGAGATCTATCTGGCCGATATAGATGAAGCAAAACTTCGAAAATGGTGCAGATTTTTTAAGGAAGAGTTGCATAAAATAGGCTTAAAATTTAAGGAGATATAAATGGATATCAGCAAAATCAAACCCGGTTCCAATCCGGACAAAGTCAACGCCCTCATCGAGATTCCTTTTGGATCCAACATCAAATATGAAGTTGACAAAGAGAGCGGTGCAGTCGTCGTCGATCGTATTCTTTATTCGGCGATGTACTATCCGGCAAACTATGGCTTCGTACCAAACACACTCGCAGACGATGGCGACCCTGCCGATATCCTTGTCATCAACGAAAACAGCTTTCAGGCCGGTTCGGTTATCGCATGCAGATTGATCGGTGTATTGATGATGGAAGATGAAGCAGGTATGGACGAGAAACTCGTCGCTGTACCGGTTACCAAAATCGACCCGACCTATGACGGAGTGGAATCCCTCAGCGACCTCCCCAAAGCGACGCTAGACAAGATCAAAAACTTCTTCGAAACCTACAAAACCCTCGAACCCGGCAAATGGGTCAAAGTCAAAGATTTTCAGGATAAGGCAGCAGCAGAGAAGATGCTGCAAAAAGCGATCGACGCTTATAAAGGCTAAAGCGCGGTTCATCTGCGCGTGAGCCTGCTGCTGAAGCAAACTCAGCGTTAGCGTAGTGGGCGGAACGTGTTCCGGTCCTTACATCTTTCAAACTATGCTATAATAGGCTCATGAAACCCACCAAAGAGACGATACTCCAGAGTTTGAAAGAACTAAAACCGGCACTGTATGAGAAAGGAATTGTTGAAATAGCGCTATTTGGCAGTTATGCAACAGATAAAGCGACTGTTTACAGTGATATCGATATTGCTATACGCAAAAATCCCGGTTTCGTTGATCGAAACAGAGTGTGGGCCTATTTCGATCTTCTGAGATCGATAGAGAGTCTATTACGCCGGAAATTCCATCGGAAAATCGATATCTTCGATCTCGACAGTGACTCTCCCTTCAAAGTCCATATCGAAAAAGAGTTGATCTATGTATAGCGACAAAGCTTTCAACCGCATCGAGACTATACGTAAAAAGATTGTTTTTATCAACAACATTATCCATGATTACGGTAATGTAACCAAAGCACTTGAAGATGAACAGAAGGGACGAGCTGCGATTTTGATGCATTTGACTTCTATTGCAGAGCAGTTTGGCAAACTGTTACACAACGGTGAACTGGAGATTCTGGCACATTTTGACAAGCAGGATATCAAAGGGAGTTACGAACTGAGAAATTTCATCGCACATGATTACGAAGGTGTTGACCTCTATATCGTAGAAGAGGTGATACGTGAGAGGCTACCCTGTATCAAAGAGGCAGCGGAGAGAGTTTTAAACCTAAAAGAGTAGAATTGACAGAAACGGCAGAGTCACTACTCTGTACTAGGAGTTGTTATGAAGAAAAAACTCTCGATACTTTCATTGCTGCTTTTGCTTGCCGGTACACTGGCAGCATTTCAATTCAGTGATTTTTACCACTCCAAAACCCAAAAAAGCGCCCATGTTTCAACAAACAATCTGCTCGCGCTCAGCTGGCAAAATGCCTTTTGCCAGACCCATCAGAAGAGGCGTGAATGTCGTAATGTCAAACCCTCTCACTTCAGCGCATCCCATTTCACACTGCATGGTCTTTGGCCCCAGCCCCGAAGTAAGGTTAACTGCAAAGGTCCGAGCAAAGTCTATTTGCCCAAAAAGCTCTATCAGGAACTGTTGACGGTCATGCCTGCAGCCAGAAGTGGTCTGCACAAACATGAGTGGAAAAAGCACGGTACATGCTACGGCACCGATCCTGAGCGATATTTTCGGGATGCGATCTATCTGACCAAAGTGATCAACAACTCCCCGGTACGCGATCTGTTTGCAAAAAATGTCGGTAAAACACTGCGTATTGAACAAGTGCGGTTCGCTTTTGACAGAGCCTTTGGCAAGGGGAGTGGCAGAAAAGTCAGGTTGGTCTGCAAGAACGGGCTTATCACCGAGCTCTGGATCAACCTCAAAGGTGAGATCAAAGAGGGCGTCGATATTTCGAAACTGCGCCAAAAAGCGCCGATGGCCGAAGGCGGAAGACAAAAAGGTAAAGTAGATGCTGCGGGATTTTAAGGGGATATATCTGTAAAGAGTGTTTGAAAAAATGGCTCCGGGTGAAGGATTCGAACCAACGACCAACAAGTTAACAGCCTGCTGCTCTACCAACTGAGCTAACCCGGA
>JALWPY010000199.1 GCA_026994915.1 Campylobacterales bacterium | reverse complement strand
GGTGCCGACGTTCCGAAGGAAAAAATAAAACTCTCCTGGATGAAATGGCGCAAACCGCACATCCCAAAGATAGCGCGATTATAGCAAAGTTTGGTATAATTGATACATGTTTACAGGACTCATACGCGAAACCGCCGAAGTGATCGACTTCACCGACAACTTCCTCACCGTCAAAAGCAGCTACAAACCCGGCATCGGCGACTCCATCGCCATCAACGGCGCCTGCCTCACTGTCGTGCGCAAAGCCCCCGGCACCTTCACCGTCGAACTCTCCCCCGAAACCCAAAAGACCATCGCCACTGAAAATCTCCGGGGCAAAGTCCACATGGAACCCGCCATGCAGCTGAGCGACCGTCTCGAAGGGCACATCGTACAGGGGCACATCGACACAATCGGCACTGTCACCAAAATCGAAAAACTCGCCAACGCTACCGATTTTTACATCACCGTCCCGGCAGAGTATATCAAATATATCATCCCCAAAGGTTCCATCGCCGTCGACGGCATCAGCCTCACCGTCAACGATGTTTTCGAAGATAGCTTTCGCCTCACCATCATCCCCCACACCCTCGAAAACACCCTCTTCGCCGGCTACACCGTCGGCAGACGCGTCAATATCGAAACGGACATGTTCGCCCGCTACCTCTACCACATGTTCTCCAAAGAGAAGCCCCTCACCTGGGATACCGTCGACGCGATCATGGCGAGTTACTAGAGAGGTTCACCAATGACGTTTGAGATTTTCAAACCCCATGAAGAGCAACTCTTCTGCGCCGTCTCCGACCGCCACGGCGGTGTCAGCCCCGCTCCATACGACACACTCAACATCGCTCTGCATGTCGGAGACGATCCCAAAAACGTCCTGCGCAACCGCATCATCCTCGCCGCAAAATTCGACTACCTCAGCGAAAATCTGATCTTCATGGAGCAGACCCACTCCACGAACGTCGTCGTCATCGAAGATGCCGCAACCAACAAAATCGAAAACTGCGACGCGATCGTCACCGACCGGCCCAATATCCCGCTGATGGTCATGGTCGCCGACTGCATTCCCCTCATGCTCTACGATCCCGTCAAAAGGGTGATCGCCGCCGTCCATGCCGGCAGAAACGGTACCTTCGGCGACATCGGCCCCAAGACCGTTTCCGTCATGCAGGAGCGTTTCGGCTGCGATCCCGCCGACATCCTCGCGGGTCTGGGCCCCTCCATACACGCTTGTTGCTATGAAGTCGGGGAAGATTTGGCCGATATCACCTTAAAGAGTTTCGGCGAACGCTATATCCGGAAGCGAGAAGGAGGCAGCTACCTCGATCTGCAAACGCTCAACTTCGATCGTTTGCGTCAGGCAGGTCTCAAAACCGAAAATATCGAAATATCACCCCTCTGCACAGCATGTGAAAGTGACTTCTTCTCCTACCGCAGAGAGGGTACAACAGGCAGATTTGCAGGAGTGATCAAACTGAGATGAAAGAGCAAAAAGCGGTTGCACTGAAGTACGACACAGAAAACCCCTCCGGCGCCCCGAAAGTGGTTGCCAAAGGCAAAGGAGCCATCGCCGAAAAGATCATAGAGAAAGCGGAAGAGTTCGATGTGCCCCTCTTTCAAAACGCCGCCCTCGCCGACTCTCTGCTGAACCTCGACATCGATGAACAGATCCCGCCCAATCTCTACAAAGCGGTCGCCGAAGTCTTCGTCTGGCTCATGCAGAGTGAACAGAAGGCGCAGATGAGCGGACGTTAACTTTTCTGACTGCTGACCTGCTTCAACAGTACCGGATCGGCACGGTCTATGAAGTAACCCTGCGCATAATCGATCCCGAGGCTTTTTACTTTGTCGAAGATCGCCTGTGACGAAACGAACTCCGCCACGGTCAGCATGTTGAGCTCTTTGGCCATTGAGATGATCGAACGGGTCATGATCTCACTCTCTTTGTCCCGGGTGATGTTTTTGATCAAAGAGCCGTCGATTTTGATATAGTCGGCATCCAGAGCCATAAGCTGTCCAAAGTTGGAAAAGCCGCTGCCAAAGTCATCGATGGCGATTTGACACCCGTAACTCTTCACCTTTTTGATGAAGTTTTTGACTTTGATTTCATTGGTAATCGACTCACTCTCGACGATCTCGAAGGTGATATAGGGTCCAAAATCCTCTCTTTTGAGTTTTCTGAGTATATACTGCGCAACCCTCGGTTCCAGAATATCTTCGATACTGATATTGATCGTAATCGGATAACGGATGCTTTCAAGTTGTTCGAAACACTTTTTGATCATCGCACGTGAGAGCTCGGTATACATCTTGGAAGTTTTGGCGATCTCCAGAAACTCCCCGGGCGTGGCGTAAGTGTTGTCTTCCCGGCGGATGCGCATCAACGACTCATACTTCTCGATCTGGTTGGTTCTGAGATTGAAGATCGGCTGAAAAAAAGGCTCCACACGCTGATGGTTGATCGCCTCTTTAACCATCTTGTTGGTCTTGATATTTTGCAAAAACCTTTCGTGATGGTTCTCTTTTTCATCGTAAATCTTGTAACTCTTCTTGATCTTTTCCGCCTCTTTGAGGGCAAGATAGGCATTTTTGGGCAGATTTTCACTTCCCCGTGCCACACCGGCAGTCAGCTCGACATTGAAAACACTGCCCTGGAAAGAAAACTCCTCTTTGGAGATACGCGAAATGATTTTGCGAAGATACTCTTCCAGCTCCTCTTTCTTGATAAATTTGGGAACGAATATCGCAAAATGGTTAAAATCGATCTTGTAAATCTTTGCCTGTGACATCGGCAGATCGTTGTGCAGCCACTCTGCAACACGTTTATGGATGATATTGCCTGCATCGATGCCGAAAATCTCATTGAGTGTATCGAAGTTATCGATCGTCAGATAGATCAGGGTGCTTTTCGGAAAAAGTGCATGTGTACAGTGCTCTTTGATGTCATGAAACAGTTTGAGTCTTGTGGGAAGTCCTGTCACACCGTCACGGAAAAGCTCTTCACGTATCGCATTGCTCACTTCAGGTGCTGTATCGATCTTTTTCAACACCAGATAATAGTGTGGTGAGAGCCCTGTACCTTTTTTTTGCAATATCACATCGACTCTGGTATTGGGCTGATTATAGGTGATGACACCGCTGCTCTGATACTGTCCATGCTGCGACACCAGCTCCATAATCTTCTGCGGATAATCCTCGAGAGAAACAAAATCCCGTAATGGTTTGCCGATCAGCAAATCTTCCTTTGCATGGAGGAAATCGCACATATTCTGATTGACATAGGTGATGAGCAGCTGTGCATTGAGTTGCATACAGTAGTGCTCTTCACGTAACAGATCCTGATAGAGCGCAATCTCCCGCTCTTTATTTTTTACATCCTTTGTCAATCTGCTGTTCTTATTATACATATAGAGGAAAAAGAGCAGTAATGCAATCAAAGCAGTAAAGATATATACTTTTACACCCGATTCCAACAGAAAGAGTCCAACCACCAGAACAGCAATCGCCCCAACCACAAAATAGGCTTTGTACGATCTGATAAAATTCAAACTCTTATACATTACTTAAATTCCATTACTTTATTTTTAAAATCAGAGTATATATAAAATATCCTGTTTTTTAAATTATATATTAGTAAATTTGTTTAATATTGACCTCAAAGCGCACAATTTTTGTAAATATATTGTAATAATTGCCGATATATCAATTAGTCTTAAAGAAATATAAAAATTAATCGGGATAGATGATGCGTTACCTATTGATACTTATGCTCTTCGTCGGCGCCACACTCCATGCGGCGATCGAAATCGACGTCACCTATCTGCAACAGCAGCTGGCGCAGGATCCCAAAAACGTCCCCTACCGACTGATACTCGCCCGATACTACCTCCAGAACGGTGCACTGAAAAAAGCGGAAAAGATGTTAGATCAGATACGCAGTATCGACCCAAAAAACGCCAAAGCGCAAACCCTTCAAAAAGAGCTCGACCGGTTGCAAAAACTACAAAATCTTCTCCCCTCCGCGACGTTGAACGACCCTTTCGAAGTCGAAAAAGCGCTCTCGAAGATAGAGGAGTGCCCCCGGCAGCTTCAGGCCTACACCCTGCTCAAGGAGGCGCATTTGCCGCTTGACAGCGAGATTCACCTCGATGCCGCACTCTGCTACGCCCGTACCGGCCGTTTCAAAAACGCCCGCCTGCTGCGTGAAGTACACACCTTCACCCCCTCTGCGAAAAAGGAGGCGCTCGACGCCCTGCTCGCACTCTCCCGAAACGATCTGGAGCAGGCGCAGAGACACGCCGACACACTCGCACAGACAAATCCCAATGTACCCCTGACCCAGCTGGTTCAAAAAAAGATTGCACAAAAACGTGCCGTACTAGCGCACACCGCCCATCAAAAGGCATTTGGCGAACACTCGATGCAGGCACTGAACGACTATGTCTACCTCCTCTCGCAGCAAAAGGAGCCGCAGAAGGCGATCGACGCGGTCCGGGAGTATATCCGCAAAAATCCCAAAAACCGTGAAGCGAAGATACTGCTGGCCAAACTCTACTACTGGAATGGCAATCTGGAGCGTGCCTTTCACACACTCTATCCCGTCCGCCTGACCAATATGGAAACACGTACACTCTACGCAAACATTCTCTACGAAAAAGGAGACTATACCCACGCACTCGTCTACCTGCCGCAGGCCTCCAAAGCCGCCAAAGATCCCAAAGAGCGCTACAATCTCCAGAAACGCACCGCTTTCGCATGGGCCTATATCGGACATGATGAAAAGGCAAACCGTCTCTTTCGCAAGCTGCTGGCTCAGCACCCGGACGACACCGAAATCCGAAACTTCACCCAGCGTCGCAGTGTGGATAGCATGCTGCAAAAAGCAATCGCCGCACACCGCGCAAAATCCTACGACAGCGCACTGACCTGGTACACCCGCTACTACGAGAAGACCAAAGATCCTAAAATCGCGAAAGAGATCGCCGAGATCAACTACCTCAAAGAGCGCTACCGTGAAGCGCTTCCCTGGTTCGAGCGCTATCTGGCGACGACGCAGAAGGATCCGCTTGTACGGTTTCACTACGCCACGGCGCTGGAAAAGCGCAAACGCTACCGCGAAAGCATCCCCCACTTCAACCGTGTAGCCGAAGAGAGCGAGGGTGAGCTGCGCTACCTGGCGCGCTATCATGAAGCCCATGCGCGCATGCAGACGCAGGAAGAGCGGGAGTGGTACCGCGCCAGAGAGGAGCTCAAAGTGCTGAACGACACCCTTGCACAAACCCCATCCACGCAGTTCACATCGTTGAAAAAGTATGTCGCTTCCCTCTGTAAAACCGCACAGGGACCGGTACTGAAGCCGACCTATTTCAAAGATATCGTTCTGACGGAGGGAGCCAAAAAGGATCTCAACGAACGGACCGTCTTTTCCAATCTGGAGTTTCACTCCACGACCAGACCCTCACTCAAAACGCTGCTCCATATCACACCGCACAGGAACACAAAACCGCATCTGGAGCTGCACGCCGACTACGCCGACGATGCGCAGACACGCTACCTGAACTACCGAATCAAAGTCGCCAACCTCATGGCCGTCAACGGCATCCGTTACAGTGCCGCAGCCAGACGCTTCAACCTCGACTTCCACGGCCGGGGGAAGGAGAACGGCAAAGGATTTGCGCTCGAAGTACAGAAAGGGACACTCAGCCTCTCGCTCGGTGTGACGCAGTTCGAGGAGTACAACATGCTCGAACCGCGGCTCACATGGGCACCTGTCTACGGCAGTCATACACTCTATATGGAGCTGGCATGGCAAAACGGTATCTTTCAAAACTACCGCAAATGCATGCTGACCGGGCATACCGGTGTACTCCATGCCGCACTCTATGACCGGATTCTCATGGAAAACCTCGACCACACCGAGATCGGTATCAGCATCAACGCCTATGAGGACAAAAATATCAATCTCAACGCTATGCTCGACTATCCGTTCTACACCGTGACGGCATGGGGTATCAAACACACCTTCGCCCTGAACGAAAATATCGAGTACAACAGCAAGACCGACCTTTGCTACAGCCCCTCGCGCTTCTATGACACGACCTATCTGAAGTATCGTCCGAAGATGGATTTTGACAACGGTTCTCTGCGCCTCTCACTCGGTAGTGGCTACGCCTTCAACAGCGGTGAAGGCGTTACCAGCTACGGACTCGAAAGCACCTACACCTTGCATGGTCTCGCAACACTGGAACTCAACTGCGAACAGACCCAAAGTAGTTTTACAACTGAAGATATAAAATATTGTAATTTTAATATAATCCAGGAATGGTAAAAGATATTATGAAACAGAATCTGCAACTCAGCGAAGTCATCACAATCGATACACAGGAGAACCGGTGTGCGATCGCTTTTGCAATGGAATTGCAACTGCATCTGCCCTCCGCGCCTCGCACACTCTTCATCACCGGAAACAGAGCGCAACTCGTCCGGGATAACCTCAAAATCGTCAGCGACTATCTGGAGGGGTTCGAGCACGTGCACCAAAATACTTCCTACCTCTTTCTCAAAGAGAGTTGGAGCGAACTGCATGACCGTTACGGTATCCAAGCCTTTATCAACGAACTGCGCACTCTGACAGATAACGACACCTATGATCTCTTCTATTTTCACCGCATCGACCTCTTTTTCGACAAAGCCTTCAACGATGAGATCGAAGAGGCGGTCCTCGCCCTGATCGAGAGTGTCCGCTACCACCACAAGAAGATCTTTTTCTCCTACAACACACAGACCGTTTCGGGCAAATCGTTCGAGAGAGTGTTGCAGAACCATCGCGACCTCTCCTTCGACGTCGTCCCCAACAATGACGGCGAATGCGACCTCACTATGAAAACCCACAACCGACTCCTGCAGAAAGGGTATGTATCGATCCTGCTCATCTCCGACCAGCCCTCCGTCAAACGTATGCACAAATATATCCTCGAAGGCGAACCCGACATCCGCTTCAAAACGCTCTCGCTCGCTCAGTTGCAATCCGGCGACGAGGCAATCGACCCGCAGACCGATCTCATCATCTACAACGACTCGATCAAGCTGCTCGATGCGGAGATGACGGCGGAGCTGAAGAAGATCGCACCCGACGCACAGATCTTCTGGCTCACCGGGCGCAAATCGATCCGCAAAAGCGACATTACCAAATCCAAAGAGATCGGCATCGAGATGCTCTTTCCCAAAACATTTGACATACGTGAGTATATGCACGCGATCGAGCATGCTGTCCAGAAGCAGTTCTATAGCCACAAACTCGACAATCTCTCCTATCTGAACGATACACAGATAGTCAATATCCAGGATCTACCGAAGCGACTGTCGGAACTACAAAGCAAACGCATCCTCTTCTCGGTCGTTACAGTCAACGCATCGCATATTCATGAAGAGAATATCCCCTCTCTGATTCGCAAAGAGGATTTTGTCTTTATCGACGCGGAGCATGATGTCGTACTCTTCGTACTTGTCAACCTCCCCGAGGAGCATGCCAGGCAGATCATCGCCCATCGTGTCAATGTCAATCCACTCATGGTCAAATACCACAACAGTGAAACTCTGACCCAGCTTCTGCGAGAAGACAGCCGGTGATCCGAATCGTTCTGCTTTTTGCCATGTTACTGACGCTGTCGATCTTCAGCGTCTACCAGCTCAACCGCCTGCCGGTCGAACAAAACATCTATATACGGCTGGGGGTCGTGCTGATCCTGGTCTTTTCTCTGATCGTCATCGCGCGCTACTTTATTCTGCTGCTCTTCTCCATGCTCAACCTCTACCAAAACGTCAAAAAGGAGGAGAGACCCAAATCGCGCAAGACACTCCCGCTGGTCTCCATACTGGTGCCATGCTACAACGAGGAGAAGGTGATCAAAGCTTCTCTGGAGAGCCTGCGTAACCTCACCTATCCAAAATATGAGATTATCGTCATCGACGACGGCAGCAGCGACGATACCTACCTCATCGCCAAAAATCTCGAGTTCAGTGACGGGCACAGATCGCTCAAAGCCTATACAAAACCCAACTCCGGCAAAGCCGAGGCGCTCAACTTCGGTATCGAAAAGGCCTCGGGCGAACTCTTTCTCGCCGTCGATGCCGACTCCAAGATCTCAACCGACGCGCTGGAGCTGATGGTCCCCTACTTCGACGATCCCAAAATCGCCGCCGTCGCGGGATCGGTCTACGTCACCAACACAGACAATCTCTGGACCAGACTACAGGCGCTCGAATATATCCAGGGACTCAACCTCGTGCGCAACGGACAGGCCTATTTCAAACTGGTCAACATCATCCCGGGACCCATCGGCATGTTCCGCAAAAAAACGGTTCAAGAGATCGGCAAATATACCGATGATACCTATGCGGAAGATTGCGATCTGACGCTGCGGCTCATCGAAGCGGGATACAAAATCGATTACGAGATCGATGCGATCTCCTATACCGAAGCGCCCGAGAGTCTGCTCGATCTTCTGAAACAGCGATACCGCTGGACCAGAGGTATTTTGCAGTCCATACTCAAGCATAAGCGAAAGCTTTTCAGTTTTTACAGCAACTTTTCGCTCAGTATGGTATTGTGGTATATGCTCTTCGAGGCGATTTTCTGGCCCGTAGCGTCGATACTCGCAAACCTCTTTATCATCTATGTGAGTCTGTTATCGGGGTTCGGGCAGATGCTGCTCTACTGGTGGATCATCTTCACCATTCTGGATGTCTCTGCCAGTATCTACTGTGTCAGTGTCACCAAAGAGCGCATGCAACTGGTACTATATAGTATCTATTATCGTATCTTTTTTATCAATATCATCAACATCGCCAAAGTCCTGGCGACGCTGGAAGAGTTCTTCGGTATCGAGATGAACTGGGGCAAACTGGAACGCAAAGGAAAGATCTGATGGATTTGAACTTCTTATCGGTCATGGCCTATCTGGTCGTGGCGATCACACTGATGACCATGATCTTCGGCATCATCGCATACACTATCTACAAGATGCGTGAAGCCAAACGTGCGAAACTGAAGAGCGAGCTGTCAGAGCAGCAGGCGGAAGAAGAGGCGCAAAAAGAGAAATACCTCTTTTTTGAAGAGAAGGAGATGCTACTATGAACCAGGCAGTACTGACCAAAACATCCGATACCTACGCGGGGAGACTGATTCTCTCCATCCTTCTCCTCTTTGCGCTGATGGTTGCGATCATGTACAAGATCCAGAAACATGATCCGCTTCCCGCCCACAACGGCTTTGTCGTCACAGCTCCGACACACAAACCGCTCTACATTCTCAGTTCAAAACACTCGGCGCTTCTCTATGCCAAAAACGGTATCTCCGCCGAAGCCTATGCCGATAAACTCAAACGGTTTGCCAGTTTCCTCGAAGAGACCGGTTTCAAGACCAAAATCATCTCCGAATCCAAGATCGCCTCCCTGCCAGAAGATGCAATTCTGCTTGCCGTGGACGCCCCTGCCCTGAGTCAGAAAACGAAAGAGCAGATCCGTACCTTCGTCAAAAAAGGCGGCAGCCTCTTCTTCAACTTCACAACCGGCTACAGCGACGCAAAGGGCGACTATCTGGGAGACCGCTTCACCAAAAGCATCACCGGCCTCACACTTAACCCCCATCGCGGCTTTCTCTCCTTCAAGGGAGACGGCACCATCTTCGGTACGCTGCGTATGCTCTCACCCTTCGCACACTATCTCGACAACGGCGAAGCGCTGACAATCGTACTTTATGACAAGCTCCCCTTCTATCTGCACGACAAATCGCAGACACCCGATCTCTACGCCACCGCCTACTCACAGGCGACACCGCCCGTCTCCAACAACTGGAAAGAGCGGCTCAGAACCGAAGAGGCGGGCATGGGATGGCACGGCTATTACGGCAAAGGCAAATGGGCCTACGTCACCTTCCCCTCCTACTCCTTCTATGACAACAGTGAGCAGAAGGAGGCATTCAAAAAGCTGATGGCCGGCATCGTCGAATATCTCGACCAACCCGTCGTCGCGCAGAGCTATCCTTTCATCGACCGCAAAGGGGGCGTCTTCATCTCCGAAGATACCGAGTACAAATTTACCAATTTTCAGCGTTTCGCCGATCTGGCAGAGGAGTATCAGATACCGGTGACCGCCTTCATCGTGGCAAATCTCGCCGACAAACCGGAGCACCGTGCCATGATGGAGCGTATCGCCAAAAATCCCTGGGTCGAGTTCGCGTCGCACAGCACCTCCCACCAGAAGATCGTAGGCAAAGATGCCACCTACGTCAAAAACGAGACGATCGGCTCCAAGAAGATCATCGATAAATTCTCCTCCAGACCGATCATGGGATTTCGCCCACCACGTGAAGAGCTCAACGATCTGATGAAGAAGTACCTCGACGAGGGGGGGTTCGTCTATATCCTGGGTGCAACCGAAGAGTATCTCTACCCCAGAATCGACAAAAAGTACGACAAACTGCTCTACATCCCCAGACACGGTACCGATGACTACAGCTATCTGGTCAATCTCGACTGGAGCCAGCAGCAGATCGTCGATCAGATCATCGAAGAGGCCAACTTCGTCAACACCCTCAACGGTATCTACACCCTCAGTGTCCATACCCACCTCTTCACCTACAAGACCAATATCAATATACTCAGAAAGTTTTTCCACTATCTGCAGAACCATCCGGAGCTCAAACCGCTCTCAGGCTCCCAGCTCTACAAGCGCGTCATGCAAAAAAACAGACTGCATGTCAATACACAGGTCCAGGGGAACCGTCTCGTGCTCACCCTCACCAACGACAATGACACACCGGTGCGTGACTGGCATATTCAGCTCTACAAGTCACCGCAACTGCAGATCGTCAAAGGGGGTGTGGACGATCACAGCGTCGTCGTACGCTACGACAAAAAGAGCGGTAATGTCACCCTCAGCGAGATTCCGGCCCAAAAAACGGTCCACATCTACTTCACACTGGACAAGCCCGCCGCATGATCCCCTCAAAAGCCAAAGCACTCATCACCGCATTCATACTCATGACCACGATGACGCTGGGTGTGGCAGGCGGCACGAAAGCGTCGACACCGACACACCCCTTTCCGACCCACACGCTCTACCCGGGATCGATCTCTCCTTCCGCATACAGCCCCAGACAGCTTGACAATAGAGTGCTGGAGTACTACCGGATCTGGAAAAAAAACTACCTTGTGCATACGGGGAACTATTTTCGCATCGCTATGGACAAAAAGGACAAAACCCGCACCACCTCCGAATCGCAGGGATACGGCATGCTGATCACCGCCTATATGGCCGGAGCCGACAGTGAGGCGCGAAAAATCTTCGACGGCCTCTACCGCTTCGTACGCGCCCACCCCAGCAGCATCTGTAAAGATCTGATGAGCTGGGAAATCCCCGAAAAGAGGCCCGGTCACGGAGACAGCGCCTTCGACGGAGATGCGGACATCGCCTATGCGCTCCTGGTGGCGGACAGTCAGTGGGGCAGCAACGGCGCGATCGACTACAAAAAAGAAGCATTGCGTATCATCGATGCGATTATGCGCTGCACGATCGGAAAAGAGAGCCATCTGCCGCTGCTGGGAGACTGGGTCGATCAGAACGGCACCAGATACAACCAGTACACAGCACGCACCTCCGACTTCATGCTGAGCCACTTCCGCACCTTTTACCGTGTCACCGAAGACAAACGGTGGCTGGAGCTAATCGACGCATGTCAGCATGCGGCAGAAGATATTCAGAAACTCCCCGAAAACCGCACCGCCCTCCTCCCCGACTTTATCCGCTACGATGCGAACAGAAGCAGCTACCTCCCCGCCCCGCGCGATTTTCTGGAGAAAGAGGATGACAGCTACTACTACAACGCATGCCGTGATCCCTGGCGTATCGGGGCAGATGCCCTGTTGAACAGTGATCCCAGATCACGCAGAATCGTCCGGAAGATGCTCTACCGCATCTGGCATCTCTCCGGCAGAGATCCGTCCAACATCAAGTCGGGCTACCGCCTCGATGGCAAAGTGATCGGGGATTACTTTTCGATCGTCTTCGCCGCGCCATTTGGTGTAGCGGCCAAAACGGACCCTAACATGCAGGAGTATCTCGACGCCCTCTACGAAACAATCAAAAAACGGCACGAAAACTACTATGAGGATAGCGTGACGCTGCTAAGCCTGCTGCTGATCACAAACAACTACTGGGACCCCGCTCAGAAGAGAAGCAGCGACATCCCGAAATAGCGTTCGATCGCCCAGAGCAGTGCGATCAGCGCCGTCACTGCGGAAAAACCGTAAAGCACACCGTAACGGTAAAGGCGCGTTTTGCGCAATCCATAGAGTAGCGGCAGGAGTGCCGTGACGATTACCAGCTGCCCGATCTCCACCCCCAGATTGAATCCAAAAAGCAGTGAGAGAAAATCTTTTTTCTGCAACACCATCTCATGCAGTACGTTGGCGAACCCGAACCCGTGAATCAGCCCGAAGCCGAACGCCGCGACCCATGCGTGGCTCCGTACAACCGGCCACAGGTTGTTCAGTGCGGTCAGCAATACCGAGATCGCGATGGCTACCTCCACGAGTGTCGGATTCAGCGTCACGACCCCTGTCACACTCAGCCCCAGCGTCAGCGAGTGCGCCACACTGAATGCCGTCACGATCTTCAGAATTTCGACAAAAACATCGCGAAACCCCTCTCTGGGCACCGGCTCCCTCCCCCGGTAGCGGTAGACCGAAGGAACCAGTAGCATGAGCAAAAAGAGAATATGGTCATACCCGATCCAGATATGCCAGATCCCCTCTTTCAAAAACGCGCTGAAGGCACGCAGCGCGGAGGGTTTCTGCAACTGCAGCGTCACCTCCTCCCTGCGGCTGCTGAGCACTTCGGGATTGGTGCCGTTCGCATCGCCGATGCGCACAAACGCTTTCTGGTCTTTGTCTACATCGAAGAAGAGCGTATATTTCAATCCGATCTTCTCTTCGGGCACTTCGCATACGAGTCTGAGCCAGAGCCGGATGTAGGACTGGTGGATACGACGGTAGACATCGTAACTATCCACTTTCGGGGTACACTTTTTGCCGTCAGCTGTGACCAAGAGATGTTCGAGTACGAAGTGCTCGATTGCGGCACGATGGGCCCGGAGCTCTTTCCATGAGACGATGCCGTTGCCGTTGTCGTCGAGTCTGATGAACTTTTCGAGATTATCCGACTCGAAATCGACCAGCAGACGGGGTGATGTGCCGTTGAGTTCGAATGTCAGATAGTTCTCTTTGAGCACATCCCCATGCAGGTGCAAAACAAAAAAGAGAAGCAATACAAAATATCTAATTTTCATACTTAATGTTATCATTAGAATCATAAAAGCTCTCAAAGGTCCCGTTTTAATCACATTTTAAACATTTTTTTTGTATGATCCGTCGCTTTTATTTCACACACATCAATCCTTGCATGGTTGCAACTACGGTTGTCAAGGGGTGTGGAGGCAAAACCAATTACATTCAACACAAGGAGCATTGTCATGGTTACAATGAAAGATTTACTAGAGTGCGGTGTACACTTCGGACACCAGACAAGAAGATGGAATCCAAAGATGAAACCTTATATCTTTGGTGAGAGAAAAAATATTCATATTATCGATCTGCAAAAAACACTGCGTTATTTCAGATACACTTACAACGTCGTCAGAGACGCGGCTGCTGAGGGCAAGACGATCCTCTTCGTAGGTACCAAAAAACAGGCGGCGAACGCTGTCGAAGAGCATGCTAAAAACTGCGGTATGCCTTATGTCAACCACAGATGGCTCGGTGGTATGCTGACCAACTTCCAGACTATTAAAAAATCGATCAAAAAACTTGACATCATCGAGAAGATGGAAGAAGAGGGGCAGATGGATCTGCTGACCAAAAAAGAGGCTCTCATGCTGCAGAGAAAAAAAGAGAAACTGCTTAACTATCTCGGCGGTATCAGAGACATGAAGCAGGCACCTGACATGATCTTCATCATCGACATCGTCAAAGAGAAGATCGCTGTCAAAGAGGCGAACCACCTGCATATTCCGGTTATCGCACCGATCGATACCAACTGTGACCCTGATCTCGTTGATTTCCCTATTCCCGGAAACGACGATGCGATTCGTTCCGTACAACTCTTCTGTCGTGAAATCGCCGAAGCGATCAACGAAGGTAAAGCACTCAGAGAGCAGGATGCCGAAGAGGAGACAGCAACGGAAGAAGCAGCAACAGGTGACATCAGTGACACTGAAAAAGAGGCGCTGATCGAAGAGGCAAAAGCGGAAGCTGCAGCTGAAGAAGCACAGAAAACAAGCGAAAAAACCGAATAACACAAAGAAACTAACTACACTACAATCTGCGGAAGAGACATGCTCTCTTTCGCAACTATCAAATAGCATAATAAATTACAGGAGAACGAATATGGCAGTTACTGCGGCAATGGTAAAAGAGCTGAGAGAGAAAACCGGTGCGGGCATGATGGATTGCAAAAAGGCACTCGTCGAAGCGAACGGTGATATGGAAGGGGCCATCGACTGGCTGAAAAAGAAAGGTCTGGCAAGCGCAGGTAAAAAGAGTGACCGTGTCGCTGCAGAAGGTACTGTTGCAATCAAACTCGACGAAGATCTCGGTAAAGCGACGATCGCAGAGATCAACGCCGAGACCGACTTTGTCGCCAAAAACGACCTTTTCCAGGAGTTCGCGAAAAATGTCGTCGAACATATTCACAATGTACAACCTGCAGACATTGAAGCGCTTAACAGCACAAAAATCGGTGACGAGACATTTGAAGAGTATGTCAAATCCAACATTGCAAAGATCGGAGAAAACCTCGTCGTCAGACGTTTCGAAACACTCGTAGCGGGTGAAAACGAAGTGGTCAACGGCTACATCCATATGGGCGGTAAAATCGGCGTTCTCGTTCAGGCAAAATTTGAAAAACCCGAGCAAAAAGAGAAAGTAGCGGAGTTCCTGAAGCAGCTGGCGATGCACATCGCAGCACTCAAACCTCAAATCCTCAGCTACAAAGAGTTCGACAAAGCATTCGTTGAAAAAGAGACTGAAGGTATCGCCAAATCGATTGAAAAAGAGAACGAAGAGCTCAAACGTCTGGGCAAACCACTCAAAAACGTACCACAGTTCATCTCCAAACTGCAACTGACGGACGAAGTGCTCAAAGAGGTCGAAGAGAAACTCAAAGAGGAGCTCAAAGCAGAAGGCAAACCCGAGAAGATCTGGGACAGAATCCTTCCCGGTAAGATGGAGCGTTTCATCTCCGACAATACCCTGCTCGATCAGCAACTCTGTCTGCTCGATCAGTTCTACGCACTCGACGAAAAAAAGACCGTTGCTCAGGTTGTAGAGGAGAAATCCAAAGAGCTCGGCGGCAAGATCGAAATCACGAAATTCGTCCGTTACGAACTGGGTGAAGGTATCGAGAAGAAAGACGATGACTTCGCATCAGAAGTAGCTGCACAGCTGGGTTAATCCAGTCTCGCTATTATTTTACAGAGGAGGTATCTGAACCATGCAAGAGAGTCATTCGGGTACCTTCTCTGTACCCTCTTCTTCCCAAAAACCGCTCATCGAAGCCAAAGGTCTGGGACACGCCTACGACTATCCCCTGTTTGAAAATATCGATATCGCGATCCGCCCCGGTGAATCGATCGCTATCCTCGGTATCAGCGGCAGCGGTAAATCGACACTGTTGCATATCCTCTCGACCCTCCTGAAACCCGACAGCGGTAAGGTGATCTATCAAGGGCAAGATATGTACGCCCTTCCCGACAAAAAACTTCTGGAGATCCGGCGCAAAGATATCGGTATTATCTTCCAGTCGCACTATCTTTTCAAAGGGTTCACGACACAGGAGAACCTGGAGATCTCTTCACTCATCTCCGAAAAGAAGATCGACCCCGATCTGCTCAAAAAGCTCAAAATCGAAGATACCATGCACAAAAATATCGCCCTGCTTTCGGGTGGACAGCAACAGCGCGTCTCGATCGCCCGCGTACTTGTCAAAAAACCGAGTCTGATCTTCGCCGACGAGCCCACAGGAAATCTCGACCGTGAAACGGCCTATGAAGTAATCGATGTTATGCTAGACTACATCCATAAAATAAACGGTGGCCTCTTCATCGTCACACATGATGAAAAGATTGCGGCCAGGTGTACCACAGTCTACCGGCTCAAAGAGAGAAGACTCATTCCAGTGATTCTCTGAAACGAAGGAGCGACGTGCAGTTAGCCAATCTTTTGACGGAACATAACGCCATTATATTTTTTCTGCTCTTTTCCCGTGTCAGCGGGGTGATCGCTTTCTTCCCTTTCTTTTCACACATGGCCATCCCGGTCCCCGTCAAAACCGCACTCGCCTTTTATATGACGATCCTCTTTTTTCCGGTCGCGCATATCGCCCATATTCCAGAGGCCCCCATCCATCTGGTACTGCTGGTCGTCGCTGAGTTTATGCTCGGTTTCATCGCCGCGATGATCCTCAACTTCGTCTTTGCCGCACTCGGACTGGCCGGAAGCCAGATCTCGATGATCATGGGCTTTTCGATGGCATCAGTCATGGATCCCCTCACCGGCACCAATACACCGATCATCGGACAGATTCTCACACTTATCGCCGTTTTGGTACTGCTGGCGTTTAACGGACACCACCTGATGCTCCTTTTTCTGAGCCAAAGTATCACACACATCGAGCTGGGTGCCTTCTATCCGGATCCTCAGATCTGGAGCTATCTGAACAAAGCTGTCACACATATGTTCATGATGGGATTGATCATCGCTTTTCCCTTCATCGCTCTTTCGATCCTCTCCGATGTCATCTTCGGTATGCTGATGAAGACGATGCCTCAGTTCAACCTGCTCGTCGTCGGCTTTCCAATCAAGATCTTCCTCTCGATCATGGTGATGATCTCTGTGCTTTCTGCGATGATGGGACTCTTCAAACAGGATTTCCTCAGAGCTTTCGAGTACCTCAAACACCTCTTCTACTAATGAAACGGCGTACTATGCATGCGGTAGCGTGCAAATGCCTTTTCAAATTTTTTGGCCAGCGCATAGTCGTCTGCGATATAGAGCATCTCATAATTTTTTCCAAAGGCCGAATAGGTCCAGTTGGCAGATCCAAAGAGAATCCTACGGTGATCGAATACTGCACCTTTCATATGCATAATCCCGTAACGCTTCTGTTTTCTGATATAGCGCCCATGCAGCTTACTGACCGAAATATTTTTGTATTTGGCCAGATAGTAGAGCATGCTGCGACGCTTATCTGTACGGGCACTTTTGGCATCGAAGATGATTTCAATCTTCACACCCCGTCTGGCAGCCGCTTTTAATCTCTTTGCTATCTTTTTATGGGTAAAATTATAAATAGTAATTTTGATAGAGTTTTTGGAATGATCTATGCTTTTCAGAAGAGCAGAGAGTGCTTCATCGCTTTGCTCAGGCAACAAAAAAAGTTCGCCGGCTCTTGCAGGAACTCTCGTCAGTGTCAGTGCCAGCAGCACTGCCAGAAAGATATGTATTGTACGACCAGACATTACCATCCTGACATCATAACATAACAAAAGACCGGAGCTATGTATGGCATCTATTTTTCTCGTTAACGACAACAAAATCGTCTCCCGACTGTTACAATTAAGCGCACAAAAACACGGCTATATGCTCGAAGAGAAATCAGCCCCCGAACCATCACGTGACCACTACGATATCGTCCTGATAGACAGTGACAAATACACTCCTGAAATCGTCGATGAACTCAGAAGCAGAATCACCTTCAACAAAATCGGCTATATCGGTGTCAAACACGAAGAGGTACCGCCCGAGTTCGATCTCCATCTCGACAAACCTTTTCTCCCTTCCGACTTCGTGACACTTATCGAAGAGAATGCCGGTGCATCCAGTGCTCCAGAAACCGTACCGGAAGAGCAGCAAGTGCTTTCCGAAGAGGTCGATCTGGATGAAGGCACCCTCTCCATGACGCTCGAAGAGCCTGCACAGACTGAAACGAAAGAGGATCTCGACATCGATGCCCTCCTCGCCGAAGGAGGCGAAGAGCTGCAGGATCTCGACGAACTCGCTACTCTCGATGAGCTTGGAGATTTGGAAGAGCTCGATCTGAACGATCTGGAAGCCGGTGCTCCTGCCCAAAATGAACCGGCGCCTGCCCCGGAAGTCGAAGAGAGCGGTCTCAAAGATCTAGATAAAACGGAAGATGCGCTCAGGGAGCTGGATGCGCTTGACGAAGAGCTGGAAGATGTCGACCTTTCTCTCGATTCTAGCACAGTCATGTCCACCGGTGTTGCTGAAAAATTTGTCGAGGAGCCGAAAGAGCCTCTCTCCCTCTATGAAAAAGAGCTCGAAGCGACACACGAAGAGGTGCCGGCAGTTGCTGAAGAGAATGAGACAGCGACTGTAGAGGAAGAAGAGGAACTCAACCCTCTCGATAACCTGGAAGGGAGCGAAGATATCGAGCAGGAGCATGACTATATCGAAGAAGAGCTCACGGTTGATGCCCTTGCACAGGAGTTCGACACACTCAACGAAGAGGAGGTTCTCAAAGCGCTGCATCCCGAAGCTGAACTTCCGGATACAGAAGAGCATAGCCTCGTCGACACCTCCGCCACGGCTGCGGCTGCAGCTGCGACAGGCATAGCCGGCAATGCAGTGGCCTCTGCCGTAGAAGAGGAGATCGTGCAGGAAGAGATTCTCCATGAGGAGATCGCTCATGAAGGCACCGAGACGATGGTCGAGTCCAACGATGTCGAACAATGGATCCGGGATGCCGTTGCCAAAGCGATCACACCGGAGATGATCCAGGAAGCGCTTCAAAACATGGAAGTGACGATCAAACTGGACTTCAAAAAGAGAGATACCTGATTTATGAGCGGTAAAATCGTCGTCATCTCAGGCCCCAGCGGATGTGGCAAAAGTTCACTCATCAACGAAATCCTCAAAACCGAGAAGAATATCTACTTTTCGATCTCCACCACCACCAGAGAGATTCGCGAGGGAGAAAAAGAGGGTGTCAACTACCACTATATCTCCAGAGAGCAGTTCGAAAAAGAGATCGAAGAGGGAGCGTTTCTGGAGTGGGCCGAAGTCCACGGAAATTACTACGGTACTTCACTCAAACCCATCTACAAAGCGATCGATGAAAACAAACTCGTCCTTCTCGACATCGATGTGCAGGGGCATGCTATCGTCAAAGAGAAATTTCCGCGT
Organism: Campylobacterales bacterium; assembly: GCA_026994915.1. Lineage (GTDB taxonomy): Bacteria > Campylobacterota > Campylobacteria > Campylobacterales > QNZT01 > QNZT01. Next base: position 15,117 of record JALWPY010000199.1, on the reverse strand, counting down.
ATCCTCACCTCCATCTTTCTGACGACACCCTCGCAGGAAGAGCTCAGACGCAGACTCGAACATCGTGGCACGGACAGCGCCGACGTCATCGAAACCCGGCTGCACAATGCCAGAATCGAAATGGCACGCATGGATGAGTATGAGTATCTTCTCATCAACGATGATTTCGAGATCGCTCTTGAGCAGTTTCGCGCACTGGTCCATGTCGCCTGGCTGAAACCGTCACAATCTGAAATCTCATCCTTCATCCGGAAATGGTAGCCTCTTTTTAGAGGTTCCCTTTAACAAGATGTGATATAATGTCCTCTGCGTTAACACATGCATATAAGTGTCTATACTACTCAACAATAAGGAATCAATATGGGAATGCCTAGTGGAATGGAACTTCTGGTAATCGCCGGAATCGTACTTTTGCTTTTTGGCGGTAAAAAAATACCTGAACTGGCCAAAGGTCTCGGAAACGGTATCAAAAACTTCAAAAAAGCGGTCAAAGAGGATGAAGAAGAGGTCGCTCAGACCAAAACCGACAAAATCGAAGAGAAAGAAGTCGCTGCAAGCGAACAAAAAACAGAAACTTCTACCAAAGCGTAAGAGGACTCTCCTGCTTGAAAAAAAGTGTTTTAAATACCTTACAGAAACATCTCGAGGGTGATTTTGCCCTCGAAAAACCCAAAGACGCCTCATTTGGTCACTACGCCACACCTGCAGCATTTGGACTGGCCAAGACATACCGAAAATCCCCGATAATCATCGCCGAAGAGCTCGCCCAAAAGTTTGCAGAAGAGGATATTTTCACCAAAGTGGAAGCCCTCAAGGGGTATCTCAACTTCAAACTGAGTGACACCTTTCTCGACCAGAAAGCGACAGAGGCGATCCTGAACGAAGCGGCATTTGGCAAGGGGAACAAAAGCGGCACGATCCTGCTCGAATATGTCAGTGCAAATCCCACCGGACCGTTGCATATCGGACATGCACGGGGCGCCGTCTTTGGTGATACCCTATGCAAAATTGGCAGACATCTGGGATATGAGATTACTGCGGAGTACTATGTCAACGACGCGGGCAATCAGATCCAGCTGCTGGGACTTTCGATCTATCTGGCAGGCCGGGACAAGTACACCGATCTGGAAGTGATCTGGCCCGACGAATTTTACCGGGGTGACTATATCTACGACCTTGCAGCAGAAGCGAAAGAGGCGTTTGGCGCAGAGATCTTCAAAGAGACGACAAATATTCCGAAACTGAGTGAATGGGGCACACAAAAGATGCTCGACCTCATCCGTGAAAATCTCGCTGAGGCAAACATCACCTTCGACACATTTGTCAGTGAAAAGGCACTCTTTGAAAAGTGGGACGAAACCTTTGCAAAACTAAAGCAGTATCCCGATGCTGTCTATGAGAAAGATGGCAAAGTCTGGCTCCACTCCTCTCTCAAGGGAGACGAAAAAGATCGTGTCATCGTCAGAGAGGATGGGCGTCCCACCTATCTGGCCGGAGATATCATCTACCACAATCAAAAATTTGAACGCGGCTATGACCACTATATCAATATCTGGGGAGCCGACCATCATGGTTACATCGCCCGTGTCAAAGCCGCTATCGAATTTCTCGGCTACGACAGCAGCAAGCTGGAAGTGATACTTTCACAAATGGTCGCACTGCTCAAGGGCGGTGAACCCTACAAGATGAGCAAACGTGCGGGCAATTTCATCCTGATGAGCGATGTAATCAAAGAGGTCGGTGCCGAAGCACTCAGGTTTATCTTCCTGACCAAGAAGAGTGATACCCACCTGGAGTTCGACGTTGACCAGCTCAAAACAGAAGACAGCTCCAACCCCATCTACTATATCCAGTATGCGCATGCGCGTATCAATCAGGTCTTTGAAAAGGCGGGCAAAGACCCCCACCAGTTGGTACGAACGAAACTCGAAGATCTCGGTGAAGATGCACAGAATCTTCTCTTCAGTGCCCTGCTTCTTCCGGAAGTGCTTGAAGATGCGTTCGAGTCGAGACAACTTCAAAAACTGACCGATTATCTCAAATCACTGGCGGCCCTTTACCATCAGTTCTATAACAAGCACAAGATTGTCGGCACTGCCAACGAAGAGAAGTATCTCAAGCTCTCAGCCATGGTGGCCGTGACGATCCGTACAGGCCTCAGACTCATGGGTATCGAAGCGAAATATAAAATGTAAATGCATCTTGAACCTTTTTGTGTTATAATAAAAATTAATAAACAGACAAAGAGGTTCACATGCAGAAATATCTACTCCTTGTTTTCATAGCAGCTCTGTCGACGCTCTCGGCGACAGATACTGACTTTGAAAAGAGAAACACGACAGTGGTCATAGACAAAACCCGTCACCTCTACTGGCAGGACGACTTCTCCTCTCAAAAGAGTTCCGAAGATTTCGACGACGCCGTCACATTTTGTAAAAAGCTCGATCTTGGTGGTCTGACAAACTGGCGCCTGCCAACATTTCGTGAGCTTTTTTCCATCACGGACTACGCCCGCGTCCCGCCCATCGACGAACATTTCGTCTTTCTGAATGACGGCACCTACTGGACATCGACTCCATTTGCAGCCAACAGATCGCGCGCGTGGACGATCAATTTCCAGACCGGTGAAACTTACTATAGTTACAAAACCACCAATCATGCCGTTCGCTGTGTCAAAGATATGCCCGCAGTCAAAAAGGAGACAAAATGAGACGTTTACTACTGACACTGATCACTCTGACTTCCCTGCTCTATGCCGGCACTTCCAAGATCGATGAAAAGACAGGTCTGATCTGGCAGGACAATCCACAGATACCCACGGAACTGGATTATCTCGAAGCGCAGAAATATTGCCGGGACCTTACACTCGATGGCTTCAGCGACTGGCGTCTCCCCACGATCAGGGAACTTGCGACAATCATCGACCTGAAGACCTACCGCCCCGCACTCAAAAAAGGATTTGACATGCGTCTCGAAGAGCGCTTCTGGAGCGACACAACCGATGCCGCCAACCCCAGAAACGCCTGGGTCGTCTCTTTCAGTTACGGGGAGATAGAGTCCTATCCCAGAAGCCGTGAGTATCATGTACGCTGTGTACGGGGTCAAAAGTAGACGCGTTAAAGACTAATTTCGGCTCTCGAACGCTTCGTAACCGAATCTCCTGACAATCTCGACACTGCCGTTTTTCCGCAGTATCGCCAGATCGGGGAGTTTGATACCGTTGAAGGTGGTGTTCTTGACGATCGTATAGTGGATCTGATCTTCGAAGACGATTCTGTCGCCGATCCTGAGCGGTCGGTCGAAGGAGTAGTCTCCCATCACATCTCCCGCCAGACATGTATTTCCCGCCAGTCGGAAGGTGTACGCCTTCTCTCCCGCCGCTCCCGCTCCCCGCACTTCGGCACGGTAGGGCATAATAATCGTGTCGGGCATGTGCGCTTCGGCAGAGGTGTCGAGGATGGCGATATCGATACCGTTGTGGACGATGTCAAGCACCGAGGCCACCAGCACCCCCGTCTGCCACCCGACCGCCTCACCCGGCTCCAGATAGACTTCAACACCGTACTTTTCGCGAAAACTCTTTATCAGTCGTATCAGCTTCTCCACGTCATACCCTTCGCGGGTAATGTGATGCCCTCCTCCGAAGTTGACCCATTTCATCCGAGGCAGAAAGGCACCGAACTTCGCTTCGACACCCTCCAGCACCTTCTCCAGCGCATCCGCATCCTGCTCGCAGAGTGCATGAAAGTGCAGCCCCTCGATCCCCTCCAGCTGATCGGGCTCGAACGCCTCGCGTCTGATGCCGAGCCGGCTGTAGGGCGCGCAGGGGTTGTAGAGATCGGCGGGAGAGGCGGAGACTTCGGGGTTAATGCGCAAGCCGCATGAGACACGTCCCAATGCCCGATCCCGAAACCGTCTCCACTGTGCGAACGAGTTGAATACCAGATGGTGACTCAGTCCGATGATCTCGTCGATCTCCTCCTCTTTGAAAGCGGGTGCGTATGTATGCACCTCTTTCCCCACCTTTTGGGCCGCGTAGCGTGCTTCATGCAGGCCGCTGGCGCAGCAGCCGTGCAGATACTCCGACACCATCTCCATCGCGCCGCTGAAAGCGAACCCTTTGAGCGCCAGCAGGATCTTCGCCCCGCTGTGGCGCTGCACCTCATCCAGCAGGCGGAGGTTTCGCTCCAGCTTCTCCTCTTCCATCAGATAGAAGGGTGTAGAAAGCTGCTCAATATCCATACTTATCCAGTGTCTTCTCAATATAGGGAAGATACCCCTCTCCAAATGCGCGCAGATGGACCAGATAGGGGTAGAGATTGTAGATATCGGCCCGCACTTCGACAAAATCCTCTTCGATCGGATAGAGCTTGTGGTAGTGTTCGAAAAAACGGTCTCCAAAAGTATTGAACATCATGATGAACGCCAGCTCCATCTCATGATGGCCGTAGTAGATCGCGGGGTCGATGAAGGCCGCCACTTCCCCCCGGTGTATCAGCACATTGCCGCTCCAGACATCCCCGTGCAGCAGTGAAGAGTGTTTCGGTTCGCGCAGATAGCGCTCCAGCTCTTCACAAAGTGCGATCAGGCGCAGATAGGTCTCTTCGGGCAGCTGCTCCTCTGCAAACGCTTTGGTTGCAAAGTCCAGCAGCCGCTCCCGCCTGAAGAACTCGATCCATGAATCATAGGGGGTATTGTTCTGGCGATAGGGGCCAATCACCGTATCTTCTATAAAACCAAATCCCTCCTCCCAGCTGATGCGGTGCAGGTTCGCCAGATGCAGCGCCGCATCACGCTCCGCATCGAGCCTGCCAAGCTGATCGTTGGGGATATATTCGCTCAGCAATACTTCGTTTTCGCGTCTGTAGATTTTGGGAATCGGCAGTGTCGAATTGTCTCTGAGATACTCGTACATCAGCTCTTCACTCTCTACCAGCCAGGGATCGGTGGCGACTTTGGCGACGATGCGATTGTCACAGTTGTAGACCGAGGTGGAGCTGCTCTGTGTGATCAGTCGACACGTCTGAATCTCTTCACCCAACAGCGCTGAAACTTTCTCTTTCATATCAAGTTCTTTAAATTTTTTTTACTATTATATCACCGTACCAATAAAAAAGCACAAGGGAAGTTATGAAATCGATCCTCTTCGTCTGCCTGGGAAATATCTGCCGTTCACCGCTGGCCGACGGTATCGCCAACAAGATTGCCAGAGAACATGGACTCGAACTCCACATAGACTCCGCCGGCACAGGGCAATGGCATGTGGGTGAACCTCCCTGCGAAAACGCGATCAAAATCGCAGCACAAAACGGCATCGATATCAGCGGCCTGCGGGCTCGAACACTCCACCGCCACGATCCCGACACCTTCACCCATATTATCGCGATGGACAGCCAAAACAAAAAAGATCTCGAAAGCCTCGGCTACCAAAATGTCTATCTCATGGGTGACTACGGTGGTTACGGCGGTGCGGACGTACCTGACCCATACTTTTTCGAAGGATTCATCGGCTTCGAAAAGGTCTTTGCCATGCTCGACACATGTGTCCGGGATTTTTTGAAGAAGGAAGCGTTGTGGTCCTGAAAAATCTGTTAATTATACTAATCTTACTGCTCAATGCCTGTGCAGAGAAAAAACATCACAAACATGTCATCGCAGATATACCTGAAGCTTCCGGTATCTGTTACGATCCAACATCCAACGCTCTCTTTGTCGTCGGCGATGAAGGAGATATCTATGAACTTTCTCCCGATGGCACCATCAAACGTAAAAAACATCTCGGCGACTACGATCTGGAAGGCATCGCATGCGACACCAAACGGAACCGGCTGCTCGCCGTAGCAGAGGGCAAGGAAGCACTGCTCATCATCGACAAAAGATCGCTTACAGTAGTGCGAAACATACGTGTTAATCGTACATGGCAGGGAAAGAGACTGCTCAAAAAAGATAAAAAACATGGTTTTGAAGGCATCACGATCGATCCTGAAGGAAGCGTCTACATCAGTAACCAGTCTATGCATATCTATCCCCATACAGACCCTTCCGTCATCGTCAAGATCCGGGATCTCAGCCATAAGAAGGTGATGATCGATGGAATCATCGACCCGGGAAAAAAGGATATCTCCGGCCTTGCATGGCACGACGGATATCTCTACATGGTAAGTGACACCAATAACAAACTCTACAGATACAATCCGGCAAAAAAGGAGATAGACTGGCAACAGAAACTCCCCAGGTTCACACAGGAGGGCATCACTTTCGGACCGGACAAAAAAATCTTTTTCTCCGATGACAACGGACATATTCGCATGTATAGCAGCAGGAGATTACATCTGCGGTAAAGAACGTTAAAAAAAGCAAAAATTTTTTTCTTTACCGAAACATTTCAGCACAATAAACAGATAATTGCAGTATCATTAAACATTATGCAGGCTTATGTCTGAAGCCAATTTGCCCCAAGGAGCGTCTATGTTAAGCAAGCTCATCTTACTACTAGGGTTGGCCGCAGCGACTCTGGTCGCATGGTTTTGCACCCAGGAAAAATCACCCCAGCTACAGAAACTGAGTGAAACTGCCACACAGCAGAATATTCCAACACATGCCGCAGTTTCTCAAGAGAGAGAAGAGCAAGAGAGCACTGCCGCTCAGCCGCTCCCGACACCTGGACCTGAAAGCGAAGCGACTATGCAAGCGCAACAGGAGTTGACAGAGGGTGAGGAGAATGCATCGCAGCCGGAAGCAGCCCAGACAGAAACGACTCCATCAGAGACGCAAGCAGAGGAAGTGACGGTTCCGGAAGAGACTGAGGAAGCGGCGGCTGCGCCTGCTACCAAAACGACACCCGCAGAAGAAGAGTCCAACATGACAGAAGCGACGCAGGAGCCAGCAGTTCCTGCAACTAGCGAATCATCGGAAGAATCATCTGAATCCAACCAGACCGCTGCAATCAGTGAGAGTGGAGCGACTGCTGCGGAAGTGATACAGCCATCTGAGACCAGTGAAGAATCTTCCGAATCACCCTCTTCTGAAGCGGAAACCGTAAGCGAAAATGGACCTTCCGGAACGGTGGTACAGCAGGAAGAGAGTCCTGAAGAGAGGGGAGCCGAGCTTGTAGATCTGCAACAAAAAAACATAGAGACGACGCAGACTCAGATCGATGAACTGCTGAAAGAGCAACCGATCTATTTCAAATCCGGCAGCAGTGAACTGACGCTCGACAGTAAAAAACTTCTTGACCGGATTATCGACCTCGTCAACAAAAACAGTGAAGAGATCGCACGTTTGCGTGTCGCAGGACATACAGATGCCAGTGGCCCGGCTGCCTACAACAAGCGACTGAGTCAACAACGTGCGGAAGCGGTACGTGATTATCTCATTGAGCATAAGATCAAAGTACCTTCGATCGAAGCGATCGGCTACGGGGAAGAGAGACCGGTCAGTGAAAATCCGTATGCAAAAGAAAACAGACGTGTCGAAATCACGGTCCAAAAAGGGGAATAGCCATGACACAATCTATGCAAATAGCGATCCTGCTCTTTATCGTCGCCTTTATTGTCGGATTTTACCTCATCTATCTATGGCGGGCGAAGGCTCTGAAAGCGAAGTATGAAGAGGAGATCCGTGATCTTACATCTAGGCGTGCAGAGATCCTGCAGCAACGTACCGAAGCAAGTGACAAAAACCACCACACCCAGCTGCAATATGAGAAAGTACATCGTCAGATGGAAGAGAAAGATGCTGCTTATGCCAAACTAGAGGATCAGCAAGCCACTCTGATGGAAAACATCAGCGCACTCGAACACGAGAAAGAGGAGCTTCAGCAGAAGATCAAAGAGGAAGAGAGTGAAACGCTCAAAGTCCGTTCCCAGATCGAACAACTCTCAAAAGAGCTTGATGAGATCAATACCATCCAGGAACGTCTGGATGCAAATACCCAGACGCTCTCCGCACTGGCAGCCAAGCTCTCTGATCAAAAAGCGTTACAGGAGAGTTACCTGCAGGAGATAGAACGGCTCAAAGCACTGCGAAAAAGCTTCAGGGAAGAGGCCAAAGCACTGGAGGAGAAGATTTTCGATACCAAAGCGTTACTCCATACGATCACCGAAAAGATTTCCGCTATCGAGAGGCGATTTGCTCCGGTCATAGAGAAATTGCAAAAAGAGCGTGACGCGCTCAAAATCGAAGCACTGAACTATGAATTTGCTTTCAAAGAGTATGCCGAACATCATGATACTCATCCAGCCAGAATTACGGATCCGTTCATCCGGAAACTCTTCAGGATGCCGGAGGACAAAGCAGCGGAGATAGAATCGATTATCCATAAAAATGAGGCAGTCAGAATGGTGGATCAAGTCGTTCAGAAACTTTTCAAAAAAAAGCTGCCGAAAGAGGAGCACTAAATGTTTGATATTATTATGACCCTCAAAGAGTGTATCATACTGGTTCTGCTGACAGGTGTTGTCACGGGCTTGCTCTACGCATGGGCGAGGTCCAGGGAGCTCTATCTGCCCGAAGTGCGTACACTTGAAGAGGAGATCCGAAAAGCCGGGGAAGAGACCAAACAGCTCGAAGAGGAGACCCTGACACTTCAGGAGAAGATTCAGGATGAGATGGATCAGATTGCAACCCGTACCGACGAAATCTCACAACTGGAAAAAAAGATCGGGGAGACGGAAAAAACACGCAATGCCCTGGAGTCACAAACCGAAGAGATACGCCGCACCTATGCTACCACGCACTCTATGCTCTCCACACAGCATAAGCGACAGGAACAGCTGCAAAAAGAGATCGGAGAGAGAAGCGTTACCGGTCTGCTGGAAGAGGAGACGCGTCAGCACCATGAAATAGAGGCGCATCAAAACCTGATCGCGCAGGAAAGTGAACAGCTGGATGAAATCATCGCTCGCAGTAAGAGAATAGAAGCACAAAAAGAGGAGCATGAAGCCCACAGAAATCGCGCTGCTGAAGTGCTTGCATCACTCGAAACGACACTTGCGGAAAAAAAGGCGCTCCTGAACAATCTGGAAAATGAGATGGAAAAGAAGATCGCTTCCCTCAAAGAGGAATCCCAAACCTGGCTTGAAAAGATAAAAATCTACAGAGAGAAACTGCTCAAACTCAAAGAGAACCGTTAGCCGGTTCTCTGCTTATCACCCTGCTTAAAATCGCTTCGTATACGCATGGCAGTAAGGCTGCTTGTGGTGCTTCTCGTAGTAGTCCTGATGATACTCTTCTGCTCTGTAGAAAGGGTGCTCTTTGGCCGGGAGCAATTTCGTTACAACATGATACCCCTTCTCTTTCAGGATGCTGATCAACTTCTCCAGAGTCTCCTTCTCTTTCTCATCATTGTAAAAAACTGCTGAGAGGTACTGCGACCCTATGTCCGGCCCCTGTCCGTTGGCCTGTGTCGGATCATGTATCTCGAAAAAGAGTTTTGCCAGCGTCTCGTAGTCCACTTTGGTCGGGTCATAAGTCACTTCCACCACTTCAAGATGTCCGGTATCTGTGTAGCAGACATCCTGATAGGTCGGATGCTCTTTATGTCCGCCCATGTAACCGCTCTCTGCTTTGATCACACCCGGAAGCTTCTCGAAGTGGTACTCCACACCCCAGAAACAACCACCTGCGAAATAGGCCTTTTTGGTCTGTTCGTGCGTCGCTTCGTCGGGAACGAACTCCAGCGAGATAGAATTGACACAATGACGGGTATTTTTCGGTGTAAACTGCTCCCCTTCAAAGACATGTCCCAGATGCGCCCCGCAATGGGCACATACAATCTCAGTACGCCTGCCGTCGGCATCGGGTACACGCTTAACCGCTCCCGGAATCTCATCATCAAAACTTGGCCATCCGCAACCGGAATTGAACTTTGCCTCCGAACGATAGAGCGGTGTACCGCATCGTTTACATTTATAGGTACCCTTTCCGAAGAATTTATCATACTTTCCGGTATAGGGCATCTCAGTACCCTTATGGATGATGACACGCTCCTCTTCCGGCGTCAGTTTCTTGAAAGTCGTTTTCTGTGTATGTTCCTCTTTTTTCTCCATCTGCTTCTCTTCCCCCTGAAGTAAAATAAAGCCGGCAAATACCAGCAACAGCACTATTAAAACATTTTTTTTCATAATGTAACCTTTATCATTTCGAGAGAAAATTATAGTACTTTTTTGTGTAGTTTTTATGTAACAGACCCTATAATCATGCCTTAACAAAATCATAAGGAACAGAACATGAAACAGAGTACTTTCAAAGAGAAATATCCCATCTGGACACTCGAACTGAATAAGACAGAGATCCATCAAAAAAGTGTACCGGAAATCCTCACCTACTTCAAAGAGAAGATAGAGGCACACCCCATTGCGGCCTATATCGCCACATTTGACCACTACCGCCACACAAAAAATCATGGTGGTACAATCAACCCTGAAATTCTCGATATGCAAAATATCATCTTCTGCTTCGGTCCTGAGATCCCCGGCACCAAAGTCGCAGCTGTGCGCCCGCGTTCGATCGGTGTCTGTGAAACAAAAGAGCACTTCATCATAGAGTTCATGGAGGCACCCGCACAGAGTGCACATGAGACGATGGAGCAGTGGGCCAAATCACTCAAAATAGCCTGATCCACACGCGGTACACATCCCGTTTACAGTAACTTTTGATAAAATAGCTCAAAAGAAGGAGTTTTTATGGCTGTCGATCTCGTAGATACTCATGATCCGCATGTGATCAAACCGCCCGTGCACAAAAGCAGCAAACTCGAAAAACGCGCGCCGCTTGTCGCGACGGGCCTTTCACTGATTCTGGCGATCATCAAACTGACCGTGGGTATCATGAGCGGGTCGGTCGCCCTGCTCGCCTCCGCAGTAGATTCGATCATGGATATGTTCGTTTCGGTCTTCAACTTTCTGGCGATTCGCCTCTCCGATAAGAGTCCCGACGAACAGTTCCAGTTCGGCTACGGAAAGGTCGAAGCGCTTGCCGCCACCCTGGAAGGGCTCGTGGTTATGGGGTCGGGCTTTTTCATCCTTTACGAATCGGTGCAGAAGTTCATCCACAAAGAGAGCGTCACCCATATCAGCCTCTCTATCGCCGTCATGGGTGTCTCCATCGTCATCGTGGGCATACTGGTCGCTTTTCTCGCCTATGTCGTCAAAAAGACCAACAATATGGTCATCCGCGCGGATCTGCTCCACTACAAGACCGACCTCTACAGCAACGGTGCTGTACTCCTCTCTCTGGCGATTATCTACTTTACGGACTGGTACTGGATCGATATCCTCTTTGGTGCAGCGATCGGTATCTATATCATCAAAGAGGCGTATGAACTGGTCGAAGAGGGAACGCATGTCCTGCTCGATGTCTCACTCCCGGAGGAAGAGGTCGAAAAGATCATCGATATCGTCAAAAAAGATCCCCGTGTTACCGACTTTCATTTTCTTAAAACACGTTATGCGGGCAAATACAAATTTGTCGAGATGCACATTGTACTCAAACCTGAAATGCAACTGCTTCAGGCGCACCGTATCTCCGACGCGATCGAAGAGAAGATCAAGAAGATCGACCCCGAAAGTCAGTGGCATATTCTGATTCATCTGGATCCTTACGACGATTCAGATATGCATAACTTCTAAGTTTCAGGCGGCAACCATCTCGCCTGTTGTCGCCGGAGCTTTTGTCTCTGCATCCTGTTCAGATAGGGGCACTTCATCCCTGTATCTGTCACGAATCACAATAAACTCATCCAGATTATCGAGCAGCAGATCGACCAGTACAGGATCGAAGTGCCTGCCCCGCTCCTCTTTGAAAAGTGCGACAATCTTCTCCAGTGGCCAGGCTTTCTTGTAACATCTGTCACTTCCGAGTGCATCGAAAACATCAGCGACAGCGGTGATACGGCCAAAGATGTGGATCTCTCCTCCCTTTAATCCTCGCGGATAACCACTGCCATCGAACTTCTCGTGATGCTCATACGCCACAATCGCAGCCGCTTTCAGAATCGGGCGTTCGGAGTGTCTGAGCATCTCATACCCGATTTCGGCATGACGCTTCATGATCTCCAACTCATCCTGTGTCAGTTTGCCCGGTTTGTGCAATATCTCGTCTGGTATCCCCACTTTCCCAATATCATGCATAGGACTTGCGATAGCGAGTAGCTCCGCTTCTTTTTCACTGAGGCCATATTTCAATGCCAGTAATTTCGAATAGGCAGCAACACGTTTGACATGATTGCCTGTCTCTCTTGAACGACTTTCTCCGATCATACCCATTGTATTGATAATCTCCATCTGTGTCTCTTCGATCTCATGATTGAGTTCCCAGACACTGGTGATATCGGAGATATAGGTAAAAATTGCATCGATCTCATAAATATATTTTGAAGAAACCTGAAACACTCTGCCCTTGCAATGGTGTTCGATACTTTCGCCGATTGCATGCATCTGCACACCCAGATCCCGCAAATGTCGTACATCTGGCAAAAGCTCCGCAGAAGCATCATTTTGGAAAAGTATCTCACCATCCACACTGAAGATATAGACGGGAAGAGGATTGTAGGTCGGGAGAAACGACGTATAAAAGTTTTTCAGTCGGAGTTTGTTATTGATACCCAACCAGTGATAAACGATGCAAGAACGATTGACGGCTGTAAAAACCAGAAAAAAAGAGAGCAGGAGCAAAGTATAGTGCTGGGAAATCAAACAGTAGATTCCCACCAGCATCGCCGCAATCAACCGGACATTGGCGTCCGATTGTGTAATATTGCGTTTGTCATTGAAAAACTGCATACCGCTATTTGCCTTTTTGTCTCATTCAGAGTACAATATCGGCAAAATGGCAAAACTTTTCAATTACTCGATATAGTCGCTCGCTCCCCTGAACCCGACAGAAGGATCTTTAAAACCGGGACCATATTCGAGTTTGACAGCACTGATACCTGTCAGTGTCTGATCTCCGCGGGCTTTGGAACCACCCCGCACCACGACTGCATAACCATCCACAAAACCTGTACTACCTGTGATATTCAGCGTGTCGGAGGTACCACCCAGGTTCGAACCGTCGAAATATTTGCCCACACCATCGATAGAAGAGAGTGTAAAAGAGTCACCCTGCAGAATGGGAAGCCACCATCGGGGTGTATCCGCCCCCAGTCTGGTATACTCCACTTCCCCGCTGTTGCCTCCCAGAAACCTGTCGTCGATGGCTATCATCCCGCTCGTCCACTCGGCAACATTGCCAGAGAGGTCATAGACCCTGGTCGTATAGTTCTCAGGGACATGCCTATCTTTTCCAAGAAAACCGTTGCTGATGACAAAATAGCGTCGGTCGGAAGAACCATATTTAAGCCCCTGAAAGAGTTTTCCCTCTCCCACTTTTCCACTTGTCCAGTTCTCTTTATTGTTGATAATCAGTTTCACCAGCTGCATCCACTGTTTCTCGCTTGGCAGTGAGATATGCCACCCGGCACCGCGTATCTGTGAGTTTTCCAATGCGACAATAGCCTCAATCGCACTATAAGAACCAGTAGCATTGCCCTCCGGTGTAAAAGTCACTCTCGCCGCATGAAATCCTAATATCTCAGCAACCGGATTTTTCAGATAGGCCCCGGAATCCTGCGCAAGCAACGTATCGAATCTCTGACTCTGCTTGTTGTAGATCATAAAATGATTACGGATCAAGTCATCGACGTTCCCAAATCCTGTTGCGGTAACACTCTCATTACTCTCCCTCGCCTCATATCTGGCAAGCCAGAAGCCGCTTTCGTCGACCCCGTCTTCATCGACGTCAAATCCACCCGGAATGTAGACAAAATTGTTCGCCAGCATCTCCCTGCCCCCGTCGGTTTCATAGATCCATTTCGATCCCGAAGAGGTATGTACTTTCTGACCATTGGCATCATAGAGAGTACTTCTGTTTCCACCACAACCTGCCAGTAAGGCCGCCGCTGCAAATATGGCAATTACGCTCCCGCTCTTATGTAAAATCTGCATCATTTACCTCTCCTTACTGATGTATTATCGCTTCGATTCTGCGATTTTTAGCTCGTCCTTCAGGTGTGTCGTTGTCGGCGATCGGATTGAGCGCCCCTTTTCCCACCGCCGTGATTCTCGAAGCTTTCACACCCGCTTTGATCAGCGCTGATTTAACTGCATTGGCACGTTGCTGAGAGAGTTGCATATTTTTTTTCGGATCTCCGCTGCTGTCGGTATAGCCTTCGATTGTCACTGAGACATGCTTCATGCGTTTCAGATAGGCAGCAAATTCACGGATTTTCTGCATCGATGCAGGAGTCAGTGTCGTGGAATTACTTTCAAAATGGACTTCCAGTCTCTTTTTAATACCACAGCCGTTCTTGTCAACATTGAAACCCGCAGGAGTATGGGGACATCTGTCCATACTATCAGGTACTCCGTCATGGTCGTGATCGAGAACAGTGGGTTTATGCACCGGTGGTACCGGTTTTTTCGCTGTTACCGGCATTGGTTTTTCAATCTTTTCAATTTTCTCCACATTATTCCGGGGCTGCTTTTTTTTCTTTTTGAGAATGACGGGACATCCATCTGCATTGACCTGAACACCCGGAGGGGTATTTGGACAGAGATCGTCAGCATTCAGCACTCCATCGCCGTCAGCATCGGGAACTACCCGTGTCTCGATATGAAAGGGCATGCTTACACCGATGAGTACCTGATATTCGCTATCTTCATCACTGTGACTGCTGTCGAGCATCTGGAGTGCTTTAAATTCTGTAACGAGAGAAAAGTTTTGATTGACCGGATATTTTAATCCGCCACCTCCCTGCAGAAAGAACTGACTCTCGAATCCTTTTCTCGAACCGCTGACATATTCATACCCTATTCCCCCAAAGAGATAGAGATCGACCGGATAGTCAGGTGTCATTTCAAAATCATACAAACCATCAAGTGCCAGTTGCCAGAGAGAATTGACGCTCCCCTTTTTTTCATCCACGTTGACATAGGAGAGATCGATCCTTGGAAATATGGCATATCCCAGATCGAATGTGCCGTCAACTACCAGTGTCATCTTTTCAAAATGCCAGCCATTTTCATTGTTGAGAGAAGTGAGTCCGGCTTTGAGACCGAGATCGAAGTTGAGTGGTTC
>JALWPY010000198.1 GCA_026994915.1 Campylobacterales bacterium | reverse complement strand
GCTTCACGGCGGGTCCCCAAAATCTGATACAGATTTTGACCCTTCCGCTGCAGATGTTGTTCGAGAATCGGATGGTTCAGAGGGTGCTGTTTTTTCATTCACTGAAGTAAAATGTGCGCGATTATACTAAAAAGAGTATGTAAGAAATATTAAAAGGCGAAAAATTTATGAACCGTCTCGAAATCCTCTATGAGCAGGAGGTGAAAAAGATCGCTTTCACGGTGCGTAAAGTGGCGTTGCAGGGTGAGCGTATAATCCTCAAAGGACCCCGCCACAGCGGTAAGACCTATCTCATCTTCGACCTGCTCTCCACCTACAAAAAAGAGCAGTTTCTCTATATCGATTTTGCCGACATACGCATCGATGCGACGATCGCGTCACATCTGGAACGTTTTCTGGAGGCGCATCCGGCGATCGAACTGCTGGTACTGGAAAATCTCGACTTCGCCTTTCCGCTCCCCAAAGTCTCCAGAATCGTCATCACGACGAGTCAGAGGGATTTTCATCTCAAAGGGTTCGATGAGGTGTCGCTCTATCCACTCGATTTCGAGGAGTTCATTGCGTTTGACAAAAAGGGAGGCAGCGATGCGGAACAGCTCTTCGGCCAGTTTGCCAACATCGGTACTTTTCCGCAGATGCTGGGAGTCTCGAAGTTCGCGTATGTGCAGAGTTTTCAGCAGCTATTGCGTGCATGGTACGAGACACCGGTCGAGCTCGAGATTCTCAAGACCTACGCCCTGCGACAGAGTACGCTGGTCTCTGTCTATGCCATGTTCAATCTTGTCAAGAAGCACTACAAGATCTCCAAAGACAAGTTTTACGCCTATACCGAACGGTTGCGCAACGAAGAGGTGATCTTCATGGTCGAGAAGTTTGGGCAGAAGAGTACGCAGAAGAAGCTCTATATGATAGATTTTGCAATGCGTGGTGTGCTCAGTTTCGAGAAAGATTTCATCCGGCGGTTCGAAAACATGCTCTTTCTGGAACTCTACAAGCGGGGTGTGGAGCTCTATTATCTGGATACGATCGACTTTTACATACCCGAAACGGAGACGGTGATCTTCTCCGTCCCCTTTCTGACACCGGAGATGATCGAGAGACGTCTGCAGAAGGCGGAGAAGATGTTTGCGGAGCTGGGCGTGCGCCATGTGCAGGCGGTGACGATGGGTACACGCCGAAATTTTGAGCGGGGAGGGGTCGCTTACGAGTTTCTCCCCTTCTGGGACTGGGCACTGCAGCTTTAGCGCATAGTATCCAGGAAGATGTTGAGATTGAAGACCCCCACGCCTCTGGTGCCGTTGGCGACGAAGAGCAATCCCGATTGTTCGTCGACCGAAACACCGAGTGTCTCACCTGCAATAGCATGATGGCCCATCTCTCTGATATGGTCGATATCCGATATATCGAGCAGTATGATGCCATCTGATTTGGTAGCGACAAGTGCTTTGGTATCCTGATCTATCAGAACTATTTCAAAAGCGGGTGAGTGTGTATAGACGGCTGCTTCGCTTTTATTGGAGGGGTTGCTTACATCATAGACGATAAATCCTTTTTCCTGTTTTGCGACAAATTCATAGAGTCCGTTTTTGGTACGGGGACTGAGATCTACGGCTGTGTCAGCCATGATTTTGATGCGTTTGGGTGAGTTGATGTTGCTGATATCGTAGATATTGACGTAGCCCTCTCTGTTCTGAATATAGAGCCTCGTTTGATCTTCTGAAAGCCGCAGTGATGTGGCGTTGATACCCGTGATGATTCCGATGAGTTCGTGGTCGATACGGTCATGATAGCCAATCCTGATGATTTCGACGCCTTTGTCTCCTTCCGCCACAAAAAGTGTATCTCCGGAAGCGGCGACATCTTCTGCCGGTGCTTTGGTCGACAGACCGGTGAGCAGTTCCTGCTTTTTCTCCTCATTCTCTGCAGCCTTTGTGTCGGTCGTGTTGCCGGGCTGCTTTGTTCCATTGGTCGTGACGGTGTTGCCCGCTTCTTTGATCGGCACTGTTGCCTGGTTTTGCGGGGGCGTGGTACTGCTGCCTCCACATGCACTGAGCAGCAACCCGAGAAATACTATTGTACTTGCATAAACACTCCGTATCATAGGCACATCCTTCTTGTTCTTTAGAGAAGGGATCGGTTAGAAAGATTTTTTAATGAAAGATCATGTAGTCTTGTTATGAGAAAAGCCTGCTTTGGGTAAAAAGGAAACAGATGATGGTGTGTGGTATAGATGAAGCGGGGCGCGGAGCACTGGCAGGGCCTCTGGTGGTGGCAGGGGTGATTCTGCACCGTAAAATCGACGGGCTCGACGACTCCAAAAAGCTGAGCGAAGCGCAAAGGGAGGTGCTCTACACAAAGATCGTTGCAGAGAGTGACTATGAGATCATCTTTACAGACAACAAAACGATCGACGCTATCGGCCTTTCACAGGCGATTGCCGATTCGATCGAGCGAATACTGGAAAAGCTCTCTCCCCCGCTTGCGATTATGGACGGCAATACCAATTTCGGCATTTTGGGTGTGCAGGCGGTAGTAAAAGCAGATGAGAAGGTGCCCGAAGTGAGTGCGGCGAGTATTCTGGCCAAGGTGAGCCGGGACCGTTACATGGTGGAGCTGGATGCCCGATATCCGCAGTATGGGTTCAAAAACCACAAAGGGTACGGGACGAAAAATCATGTCGAAAGCATCCGGGAAAACGGCCGGTGCGATCTGCACCGCTTCTCGTTTCATGTCCGCGGTCTGGATGATGTTTAAAAGTAGTTCAATGCGACATAGTGTCTGAAAACCTGCACCACTACCCAGATGAAAGGTGAGAGAAAGAGAATCGTCGTCAGTGGTACGATCAGTAGCATCGTCCTGTGCTCCTCTTCAGGGATGTTTTGAAGTGAGAGCATGTTGTAGAGGTCACGGTTGACCCAGATCTCCTGAAAAAGGATAAATCCCAGCATGAGCAGAGGTGTGAGTACATGCGAAGGGTAGGGAATGACCCCGTAGTGGAAGAGAAAGAACATGATCGCGAAAAGTCCGCTGACAAGCTCCGCCAAAATATAGAACGGCGATTTGTTTGGACTGATGACGATAGTGAAAACAGCGCTGAGAAAAAGTACGAAAAGATAGATGATCGACCAGAAAGGCACGTCTGAAACCTTATGTAAAATATTGGATTGCATGATACAATGAAAACAGTTAAATATGAAGAGGAGCTGAAGTGGAAAATCTGGACCTTTATGCAAAAATAGAACCGATGATCGGTTTTTACGAAGCATATGAAAATCTCTACCGGCACTATCTGAAACTGTTACAGGGATACGATGTACAAAGTATCCTGGATGTCGGGTGCGGCAATGGCAAACTGCTTCAGAAACTGAGTGAAAAATACCGGGCAACGGGAATCGACATCAGTGCCAAAATGGTGGCGATCGCCTGTGAAAAGGGGCTAGATGCCAGACATTGCCGGCTGGAAGAGGTCCGCGAAACTTTCGATGCCATTGTCGCGGTGGCTGACGTGCTCAATTACATGGAGGCAGAGACGTTACAGCCGTTTCTGGAGCAGGTCTTTTCACGTCTGAACCCGGGTGGCATTTTTCTGGCCGACATCAACACATGGCACGGCTTTGCCGAAGTGGCGGCGGGAAGCATGAATGTCGACGAAGAGGAGTGCTTTCTGGCGATCGATGCGGAGTTTGAGGAGGATGTGCTGCAGACGGATATCGTCTATTTTGAACAAAAAGGGAGCTGTTACACCAGAGAGTCAGCGACGATCATGCAGTACTATCACAGTGTCGATGAGGTTGCGGCACGTTCACCTATGAAGCTGATCGGTATGCAAGATGTTTCACTTTTCTCGATGGAGGAGAGTGATAAAACTATTTTGATTTTCCAAAAGGCATAATCTTTTAATCCTCATATTAGCCCCGCATCTGTATAATAAATATAATCTAACATATTCCGGACGGTACACTACATGACAAAACGTGAAACGAAGTTTATATTTGTGACTGGCGGCGTGCTCAGTTCACTCGGCAAGGGCATCGCATCGGCGAGTATTGCGGCGCTTCTCAAGCATACAGGACAGAAGGTGAGCATGCTCAAGATCGATCCCTATATCAATGTCGATCCGGGTACCATGAGCCCGATGGAGCATGGTGAAGTGTTCGTGACAGCCGACGGTGCAGAGACCGATCTGGATATCGGACACTACGAGCGTTTTCTCAACATCAGCCTCGGCAAACAGAATAACTTCACGACCGGACAGGTCTACTCCTCAGTCATCGAGAAAGAGCGACGCGGGGACTATCTGGGCAAGACGATCCAGGTGATTCCGCATATCACCAACGAGATCAAAGAGCGCATTCTCAGAGCGGGCGAGGGGCAGGATATTCTCATCGTCGAGGTCGGGGGTACGGTGGGTGACATCGAAAGTCTGCCTTTTCTTGAAGCGATCCGTGAACTGGGTGGCGATCTGGGGCGCAACAGAGCGCTCTATGTGCACCTGACACTCGTTCCCTTTCTCAAGGCGGCGGGAGAACTCAAGACCAAGCCAACCCAGCACAGCGTACAGGAGCTGCGTCGTATCGGTATCACCCCTCAGATCGTTATCTGCCGCTCGGAAGTGCCGATTCCCAAAGAGGTGAAACTCAAACTCGCCTCTTCGTGCGGTGTAGAGAAGAACTCGGTCATCGAAGCTGCCGATGCGCGTTCGATCTATAAAGTACCGATCAACTTCCTCTCGCAAAATATTCTGACACCCATCTCCGAAAATCTCGGTCTCGATCTCAAAACTCCCGATATGGAGGAGTGGAACGCCCTCGTCAAAAACGTCATAGCACCAAAAAAAGAGGTGACGATCGGGTTTGTCGGCAAATACCTCGATCTGAAGGAGTCTTACAAATCTTTGACAGAATCCTTCATCCATGTCGGCGCGCATCTGGATACGAAGGTCAATCTCAAATGGATCGACTCCGAATCGATCGATGAAGAGTGCGAAGGCAATCTTTTCTGTGATGTGGACGGAATTCTTGTAGCGGGTGGTTTCGGTCAGCGCGGTGTCGAGGGTAAGATCGAAGCGATCCGGTATGCCAGGGAGAACAAGATCCCTTTTCTGGGAATCTGTCTGGGGATGCAGCTGAGTCTGGTCGAATTTGCCAGAAATGTGCTCAAACTTGAAGATGCCGACTCGGTGGAGTTCAATCCTGAGTGTAAAAATCCGATCATCTATCTGATCGATGAGTTTATCGATGCCAGCGGCAACAAGCAGTTGCGTACCCACAAAAGCCCGCTGGGTGGTACGATGCGTCTGGGAGAGTATGCATGCGATACCAAACCAGGTTCACTGCTGCGCAAAGTCTATGGTGGTGCCAAGACTATTTACGAACGCCACAGACATCGTTACGAAGCCAACCCTGCCTACCGTGCAGCATTCGAGAAGGAGGGGCTGATCGTCAGTGGTGAGTCGGACGGTCTGATCGAAGTGGTGGAGCTCAAAGAGCATCCGTGGTTTCTGGGGGTACAGTTTCACCCTGAGTTCACCTCCCGACTCAAGAAGCCCAACGCAGCGATACTCGGTTTTGTCGAGGCGTCGCTGAAACACAAAGAGCAAGCGGCACAAAGTCTGGCAGAGTGATGTCTGCATCGGGAAGATTGACCAAAGCGGATATCCAGCGTCTGCTGGCAAGTCGCTTTGCCGAGGACAGATGCACCAAACTCTCACACATTCCTGCACCCCGGAAACTCAAAGATATCGGCAAAGCCGCCACACGTATCAAAGAGGCGATCGAAAAGGGTGAAAAGATCGCCGTGGTCGGAGACTACGATGCCGACGGGGTGATCTCCTCGGTCATCATCACGGAGTTTTTCGAAGATATCGGTGTCAACGTCTCCCTGAAGATCCCCAACCGGTTCGAAGACGGCTATGGGATCAGTCCTGCAATCGTCGAGAAGCTCGATGCCGATGTGATCATCACCGTCGACAACGGTATCTCGGCTGTCGAGGCGGGGCGTGTCTGCAAAGAGCGGGGGATCGATCTGATCATCACCGACCATCACAATATCCCTGAAAATATTCCCGAAGCCTATGCCATCGTCGATCCCAAACAGGAGGAGTGTCCTTTTCCCAACAGTGAGATCTGCGGTGCGCAGGTGGCATGGTATCTCTGTGCCGCGATCAAAGAGGAGATGGGGCTGACGTACGATCTGTCGAAGTTTCTCGATCTGCTGGCAATCGCGATTATGGCGGATATGATGGAGCTGAAGGATATGAACCGCACGATGGTCAAAAGCGGGCTCAAATATCTCGATGCCAAAAGACGCCCTGCATTTCGCGCGATTGCGGAATTTTTCAGAAAGAGCCGCTTTCGCAGTGAGGATATCTCTTTTCTGATCGCACCGCTGATCAACAGCTCCGGGCGTATCGAAGATGCGATGCACTCCTATGCACTTCTGCGTGCCAAAAACGATGCGGAGGCGATGGAGAAGCTGCTCTATATCGTCGATCTCAACAACCGGCGCAAAGAGATCGAGCTGGAGCTTTTTCAGGCGTCCCTGCCACATGTCGAGGCGGACAAGAAGATCATCGTTGTCTGGGGAGAATCATGGCATGAAGGGGTGATCGGGATCGTCGCATCACGCCTCTCACGTCGTTTTAACAAACCCGCGATCGTCTTTTCGGTCACCGACGGCGTGGCCAAGGGGAGTGCCAGAAGTGTCGGTGAGATCAATATCCTTGAACATATTGCGGCACAGGCGGATCTGCTCAAAGGATTTGGCGGACACAAAGGCGCTGCCGGTATGGGGCTTTTGGCAGAGAATCTGCCACGCTTCAAAGAGCGTATGGAAGCGGCGCTGGAAGAGGTGGACGAGGCGATGTTCATCTCCAGAAGTGAAGTGCTGGGAGAGATCGATCCGGGTGCGATCGACTTCGAACTGCTGGATATTCTGGAGGAGTATGAACCCTACGGACAGAAAAATCCGATGCCCAGCTTCATCCTCAAAGATGCGACTGTCAAACTGGAGAAGGTAATCGGGCAGAACCAGAACCATCAGAAGATTATCCTGGCGACAGACAACGTCACACTCGAATCGATTCACTTCAACTTTACACAGAAGGTCAGCAGCGGTGAAAAAGTGGATGTCGTCTGTACGATCTCCAAAAATGAGTTTCGCGGCAATATTTCGCCGCAATTGATGATCCGGGAGATCAACAGCGGATCATGACGCTTTGCAGGAAGGGCAGATACCGGTAAGCACCAGTGCCTTCTCTTTGATCTCGTAGTGACTCAGATTGGCAGCACGGTGGGTCACCTTCTCCAGGTCGAGATCGATATCTTCGACTTTGCCACAGCTTTCACAGACGACATGCGAATGGGGCTTTTTGGTGAGTTCATACTTTGATTTTTGCCCGGGTACTTTGACCTCCTGAATGAACCCCTGTTCCATCATCGCATTGATATTTTTGTAGACAGTCGCCAGCGAGATCGACGGAAACTTCTTTTTGATCGCCTCGTACAACTCTTCGATACTCATGTGGACATGCCCGTCGAGTTCCTCCACGATGGCAAGCCGCTGTGGCGTCACTTTTATTTTGCTTTCTCTGAGCAGATTTTCATATTTTTGCATACTATTTCCCTTTTTCCCCTATATATCCGTACTATATCACGCTGATTCTTAAAATAATATTAATAATAGTTCGCAAATAGATAAATATTGTAAAAGATAATAATTTTCTTTTAAGTGTGACTATTGTACTATTTCATATGGATAAATATTTTCCATAGAAAAATTATATAAGGTGGCTACAATGAAACAGCAACGAAGTGGGGAAGAGAGAGGCTGTCCGATTACGGATGAAGCGTTGAAACATACGACGATGGGGGCGGATACGGTACGCAAATGGTGGCCGAATCAGCTCAATCTGAAGATTTTGCAGCAAAACAATGAAGCCCTTCGTCCGGAAGATGAGACGTTTGAGTATGTTGAAGCATTCGATAAACTTGACTATGATGCGTTGAAAGCAGATCTGCGGACGTTGATGCGCACGTCGCAGGAGTGGTGGCCGGCCGACTACGGCCACTACGGGCCGCTCTTTATCCGAATGGCGTGGCACAGTGCCGGAACCTATCGTATCATGGACGGTCGCGGCGGAGGTACGGGCAGCCAGCGGTTCGCACCGCTCAACAGCTGGCCCGATAACGCCAACCTCGACAAAGCGAGACGTCTGCTTTGGCCGGTGAAAAAGAAGTACGGCAACAAAATTTCATGGGCGGATCTGATGATTCTGGCCGGAAACGTGGCGCTCGAGGATATGGGGTTCAAGACCTTCGGATTCGGCGGCGGCAGAGAAGATATCTGGGGCCCGGAAGAGGATATCTACTGGGGATCCGAGCAGGAGTGGCTGGCCGATGAACGCCACAAAGAGGGGCGCAAACTCGACAATCCGCTGGCGGCTGTGCAGATGGGGCTCATCTATGTCAATCCCGAAGGGCCCGGCGGAGAGCCCAATGTCCTGGAGGCGGGGCACGACATTCGTGAGAGTTTCCGGCGTATGGGTATGAATGACGAAGAGACGGTTGCATTGATCGCGGGTGGGCATACGTTTGGTAAAAATCACGGTGCCGCCGACGCCTCCCATCTGGGACCGGAACCGGAAGCGGCACCTTTGCAGGAGCAGGGGCTGGGCTGGAAGAACAGTTACAGAACGGGAAAAGGCCCCGATACGATTACGAGCGGGTTGGAGGGTGCCTGGACGCCAACACCGACACGGTGGGATAACAGCTTTTTGCGCCTGCTCTTCAAGTATGACTGGAATCTGGTCAAGAGTCCCGCAGGTGCGTGGCAGTGGGAAGCGGTCAATCCGGATGAAGAGGATCTGGTGCCCGACGCTTTCGATCCGGAGAAAAAGCACAAACCGATTATGCTCACCACCGACTTGGCACTTAGAATGGACCCGGAGTTTGGCAAGATCAGCAAGCGCTTTCATGATGATCCGGCGGCATTTGCCGACGCCTTTGCCCGTGCATGGTTCAAGCTGACCCATCGCGACATGGGGCCTAAATCGCGCTATCTGGGGCCAGAGGTGCCGCAGGAAGATCTGATCTGGCAGGATCCGATACCGCAGGTAGAACATGCCCTTGTCGATGCGGAGGATATCGCACATCTCAAAAAAGAGATTATCGCCTCCGGTCTTTCGGTGCGAGATCTGGTCTATACCGCATGGGCTTCCGCCTCGACATATCGCAATTCGGACAAACGGGGCGGTGCCAACGGCGCGCGCATCGCACTGGAACCGCAGAGAAGCTGGGAAGCGAATGAGCCGAAACGGCTGGAAGAGACGTTGGAGGGTCTGGAGAGGATACGTAGTGCGTTCAACAAGCAGAAAATGGGTGACAAACAGATCTCTCTGGCGGATATGATCGTTCTGGGCGGTGTTGCGGCGATCGAAGAGGCGGCAAGGCTCGGAGGACATGAAGTAGAGGTGCCGTTTGCGCCGGGCCGGACGGATGCGACGCAGGAGCAGACCGATTCCTTTGCTTTTGCGTGGCTCGAACCCTTTGCCGACGGTTTTCGGAACTATCTGGACTGTCGATGCACCATCCGTGCGGAAGAGGCGTTGATCGACAAGGCGCAGCAACTGACACTGAGTGTACCGGAGATGACGGTGCTCATCGGCGGTCTGCGTGCTCTCGGGGCCGTCAGCGGAGAGGGAACATACGGTCTTCTGACCGAAAGGCCCGGTGTACTCGGTAACGACTTTTTCGTCAACTTGCTCGATATGGATATCGAGTGGCGACCGATCGATGAAGAGGAGCACCATTTTGAAGGGTATGCACGGGATTCCGGCAGACCGAAATGGACCGCGACCCGTGTCGATCTGGTGTTCGGTGCCAATTCACAACTACGCGCACAGGCGGAGTTCTACGCGCAGGAGGATGACCGAGAGAAGTTTGTGCACGATTTCATCAAGGCATGGGTGAAAGTGATGCGACTGGATCGTTTCGATCTGCCGAAATATGAACGTACGATAGGGTAGTGTCGGTCTAAGCAAGACTATTATAGAATTTGATAAAGAAAAAAATTTTCCAATAATAACCAAACTAAGAAAAGGAGAGAAGATGGCAAAACATGGCAACGCAATCATCAAAGGGATCGAGATCGATGAGGTGGTCAGACTGCTGAACAAGGCGTATGCGGATGAGTGGCTGGCCTACTACCAGTACTACATCGAGTCCAAAGTGATCAAAGGGATTATGAAAGATGCGGCGATCGCGGAGCTGGATCAGCATGCGGCAGATGAGCTCAGACATGCCGATATGGTGGCGCAGAGGATTTTACAGCTGGGCGGTACGCCGCTGCTGAGTCCACAGGAGTGGTTTACCTATACCAACTGCGGTTACGAAGCGCCGCAGGACTTCGATGTCGTGGCGATTTTGGAAGATGCGATCAAAGGCGAACAGTGTGCGATAGACACCTATTCGGCACTGGCCGAACTGACCAAAGACAAAGATATCGTCACCTACGACATTGTCAGCCAGATATTGGCGGATGAGGTGGAGCATGAAGAGGATCTGCAAGCCCTTCATGACGACATCACCGAGTTCGTCGATCAGATCAAGAGTACGATGAAGTAGCGCCAGGCGGAGGGGGGATCACCCCTCTTGTAACGCTTTTAAAATTTCCGAAACAAAAGCTTCCAGATCACGCGGTGTGCGGGATGTGATCAGGTTACCGTCGGTGACGACCGCCTGATCGATAAAATGTGCACCGGCGGCTTCGAGCTCCTCCCGGACGGCATGGTAGGCGGTGACATTTCTGCCCCGCAAAATTCCTGCTGCGGCGAGGATCTGCGGCCCGTGGCAAATGGCGGCGATCGGTTTACCCGCATGCTGAAACGCCTTGACGATATCGAGTACTTTTGGGAGCTTTTTGAGTCTCTCGGGAGCTTTGCCCCCGGGAAGGAGGAGCAGATCGTAACGGGCGGGATCGACCGCTTCAAGAGTCAGATCGGGTCTGATGCAGAGCCCGTGTTTGCCGCAGATCTCACCGCTTTGGGGTGCGGCGATATCGACATCGACCCCTTCGGTGCGGAGTCTCTCGTAAGGGACCTGAAGCTCCGAATCTTCGAAGAGGGTATCGGTGATGATGAGTGCACGCATGTGGCTTCCTTAGGTGGTGTTGTAGCTTCTGTCTCCTGCATCTCCCAGTCCCGGCAGGATGAATTTGTCGGCGTTGAGCTTTTCGTCGATCTGTGCGATGAAGATATCGACGTCGGGATGTTTGCGGATGATGTGTGCCAGCCCCTCCGGTGCGCCGATGATGTTGAGTGTGACGATACGGGCGGGGTTTTTCGCCTTGATCAGATCGATCGCGTCGCTGAGCGATCCTCCGGTGGCGACCATGACATCGGCAAGCATGACGGTTTTGCCTTCACAGGGCGGTATGCGGTCGTAGTAGAGGATGCTCTCTTTCGTCTCTTCGTCGCGTCGCATCGCCAGAAATCCGCAGGGAACATGTGCGAAGAGGCGCTCGAGCCCTTCGAGCATCGGCATCCCGGCTCTGAGAATCGTGGCGAAGAGGAGTTTTTCTTCGTCGATCAGTGTCGCGTTGTAGTCGCCCTGCCATGTAGGAATCTCCCTTTGCACAAGCGGTGCTTCCGTCAGGGCTTCATAAGCTAGCAGACTCGTGATCTCCATGACCAGATGGCGGAAACGCAGCGCGTCGATGCGTATGTCGCGCAGGTGATTGACGAGCGATTTGATCAGCGGATGGCCGCTTTCGTGGATCATGCTATCTTCTCCGAAAGGCGTTGTGCCGTTTCGTTACGATACCATATTTCTTGTGTTGTCTACCTTTCAGAAGGGGCGCTGTTTCCGGCGGTGCGGGTGCCCCACCATGCGACCTGCGGGCGGAAATTTTTGTAGACGGCGCGGTAGACTCTGGTGTTCGGCACCGGATGCTCGTCTATGACACCGTCACAATCCGCATCGAGATCGGTTCCGCCGTGCACTTCGTAGAGATAGCGCACCTCTCTTTGCATGTCGCGCAGGTGCGGATCGAAGTTGCCGACGGCGTCGAGTGTCTCACCCGAAGAGGTGGTTTCGGTAAAGAGCAGCCGTTTCTGCTCTCCGTCGAGTGCGTAGATCGATACGGTCGCGCCCGCGAGTGCTCCGAAATAGCGTTTGGCGTGTGTGTCGGGGACGATCTCCGATTGCGAGGTATGGTTGCCCGTACCTCCGCATGCCGCGAAGGTCAGCATCGTGGCCAGCAGTATGGTCAACTCTTTCATCTCTCTCCTTTTCATCTTTATCTTCTCAACTTTATGGCAGCGCAACCGGATGCTGGCACCATCTGATGATATCGATAGCGGGGCGTATGCGTACCTGCGGTTTGCTGAGTGCATAGTCGACAAACTCCGTGATCGCTTCGCGCATCTGCTGTACGGTGGCGTTGGGTGCATTTACCTGTGCCCAGTCGTCGGTGTAGTACTGGGTGTGTGCACCGAACATGAAGGGGGCGCGGTTGCCTTTGAGGCGGAGGTCGAGGTTGTATTTGAGGATGCCCAGCACCTCCGCTTTGCTCAGTTTCGCGTCGCTCCAGAGGTTGTAGTCGAAACCGGTGATTTTGTGGCCGTCCAGATAGGGGAGCTCCTTCTTCATCCTGTGCCAGAGTCCTTTTTTGATGCCGTACTTCGCACACTCGCTGTTTTTGGGAATCATGAGCACGCAGTTGGGGAGTTCCCAGAGTCCGGGGATCGCCCCGATCGCCACGGAATCGGGATTTTCCGGATTGCCGAACCAGTTCTCTTTGTGGCCGGGGGAGCCGGTATCGAGTTGATAGGGCCAGCGGAAATTGGTTCCGTCGAAACGTTCGGCGTACCCCTCTTCGATCGAGCAGTCGTAGGTCATGTTGAGATCTTTGAGTGTCTGGAACATCGCACGGTTGTAGATGAGATAGGGGGCGCGGAATCCGTATATTTTGGTGCGTGGATAGCCGACTTTGGCAACGATGTCGTCGCTGGCTCCGGAGATCTTGGTGCGCCATTCGGATCTGCTCAGGTGGATAATGTTTTGGGTAAAGCGCTCCCAGTTGTCGGTATAGATGTCGCTGTGGTGGCCGTAGGTGTGGTTGCCGATCTCATGACCGCTTTTGGCAAGTCTTTGCATTGCGGCCTGAAGTTGGACGGGATCCTCCTGGATCCACTCATGCAGCCCTTTGGTATTGAGATAGAATGAGACTCTCGCATCGCTGCCGTCGGGATTTTTGCGGTTTTTGAAGAGATCGATCGCCCAGTCGATACCGTCGGCTCTGGTGTTGTCGTCGAAACCGATGACGACAAACTGCGGCGCTTTGGCCACGGGAATGCCTCCCGGAGGGAGTGAGGAGGGGATCACATAGGGAAAACATGCCGAAGTGCTCAGCTTCAGATCGTCAAAGAGCATCTTGCCTTCTCCTTCCATCCAGACCCATGCCTGAATATAGCGGGTTTTGTCGTTTGCGGTGGCGTTGACAGAGAAGCGCTGCCACGCTGTTGAGGGTTTGAGTGCACTCTCCTGTGAAAAGAGGCGTTTGAAGTTGGCGTCGTAGAAGGTCAGGCCCACCCATGCACCGCTGATCTTTCCGGAGGCTTTGAAGTAGCCGTTAAATACGTAGGTATCGGGTGGTGTGGTGATCTTTTGTGAAAACTGGTCGAGTCCCCCTTCATGTACGGAGAGTGCGTAGGTGCCGGTGTGCGCGTCGGTGACGCGTGCCGTCTCTTCACCGTAGATATCCCAGCCCCGGAGACTCTTTTCAAATCCGGGATTTTGCAGGATATTGCACGGTGTGGGCGGTGCGGCGGTGATCTCCCACTTCAGCGGCTGTTCGGCGACGCCCCCTCTGTTGTCGATCGCGTAGAGCTTGAGGTTGTGGGTGCCTTTGGGAGATGCGGTTCCTCTGAAGGTGCCTTTGAGAGGATCGAGATAGATGCCGCTCGTTTCGGGTAGGCCGGTGACGGCATAGATGAGTGGGTCGTTGTCGGGATCGCTCGCCTGGAGTGTGAGGGAGACCGAATCGCCCAGCATGTTTTTCTGCGGTGCCGGTGCGGTGAGTTGCGGCGGACGGTTTCCGGGCGTGGCCCCTTCGGGGTAGAGTGCGAGGTCGTCGAGCAGAGTTTTACCCCCGCCCGGCGCTTCGGACCATGTCCAGTAGGTCATGTAGGCGGTCCCTTTGGGCGGTGTGAAGGGGAGTGCGAAAGGGGTGTAGGTGTAGCTGTTGGGCAGGGCGATTTCAAATTCGCCCAGATCGTTCCAGTTCGCGTCGGCACACCCCATACCCATCCAGATGCCGTCGACGCTGCCTCTGTTTTTGTAGTAGCCTGTGAGAATGTAGCGTTTCGTACCGTCGATACCCTGTACGGCGTCGGTACTCTGGGCGATACCGCCCTGTGTGTAACTGAGTGCCTTTTTGCCGCTGTGGCTGTCGGATGTGAGGGAGAGTTTGGTCTCGCTGTCGGCATCCCATGCGGTTTTACCCGATTCGAAGCCGGGATTTTTGAAAAGGTTGTAGCGGTTCTCTATGCCGAACAAGGTCGTTGCAGCCAGAAGCAGAAGTATGAGCAGGCGAAGAGACATGGAACCCGTCCTTAAATTCAATATATTATAGTGAATATCGGACAGGGCGCAGAAAAATTGAAGGGGGCGTCTTGCTTTAGCGTTCGACGCCGCTTTTGTTGAAACGGGTAATTATCTGATGGCGGCCGTCTGCTTCGATGGGCGAGATGAGGATGCCATAGCTGTATATAGCATTATCATTTTTGTAAAGCACGTGTCAAGGGGTCTTTGTGATCCTCAGGCAGAGATCTTGTCTGTCCGGATCGGTGCAGAGAATCAGTTTGTGTGCTTGTATAAGTGTGCTGTTTCGCTGATGGTATCGGAGCCTGTATTTCGTCAGGGTTTCAAGGACCATCGCTGTGGTCAGAGATTGTGAACGCCACTGGACCAGACGAGAGACGGAAGCGGAAAAGAAGAGCCCCTCTTCCCAGTGCCATGCACGGGGTTTTTGGGAAGCGAAAGCAAATGTTTCATTATTTTCAAATCTGTAGGGTTTTCTGACAGCGACCAGACGAGAGATACATGCATCGATACCCTGTCGGTAGCGCAAAAGCATATCTGCTTCGCGTGCGATACCTTCCCCCATGTTGAGCAGTGCGGTACATCCGAGAGCAGTGGAGAGGTCTCTGGTTTTATCTTCTCCTCCGTCAAATGTACCGTAGTCGGAGTTTTTGGGATCTTCGAGATGCTGCTCCTGCAGCAGGTCGTGCATGAGTGTTTTGAGTGCAGTGTGAAGTTCAGGTGTGCGTAGCCCCGCATCTCTCCAGGCTCTCGTGACTGCATAGGGAAACATCATGTGCTGCGGATAGTAGAGTGCCGCTTCAGGCCATGCATGTGTCTCGATGACATGGACAAGCAAATCGATACTCTCGTCAAAGCCTTTGATACCGTTGATATCATGCAGTGCCAGTGCAAAGAGGACATTGGCGTTAACGACGGCATCGACGTTATTTACACCCAGGGGAATGATACCGCTTTGGGGATTGGCGAAGAGTGGTGCATTTTCATCTTTGAGCCAGGTAAGATAAGCGCCGCTTTGTGAACCTTTGAAAGCATCTCTGCCATCCTCTTTGGTGCGATTGCTGTCACGAAAGCGTGCCACTGAGAGCAATGAGTCCGTTTCGGTGAAAGTAGCATCCAGATGGTGACGCTGGGCATAGAGTTTGAAAATAGCCGTTGCCATCGAGAGATCGTCTGCATCGTTTGGTATGTTAAAGAGGGCATAGACTCCGGAACTGTTGTTGGTATCAGTCAGGCAGGTCCTTACCCAGCGTTGCAATTTTGCGATAATCTCTTTGCCAAAAAGCATCTTGAAAAAGGGATCATCCGGATTTTCCATATACCGGTGCAGCATCTGGTCTACAGCCTGTATATCTATGTTGTATGGAGAGACGAGGGAGGGTATGGTTGAGGGTTCAATTTGTGGCCAGAAGCTATATTCGGTACCGCGTTTGAAACCTTTGAGATTTTGGATGGAAAGATCGAGCATCGTATCAACGGGAGAGATGTTCTTTGGATTACTGCTTTTTTCGAACAGAAACAGAGGGTACGTTATAAAAGCGGAGACGATCAGCGCAGAGTCCTGTGTACGCAGTTGTGACAATCCAAGATTGTGGATGGAGTGGGGGAGGTGGTAGATGAAGCTCGCCCACTCTCCGTTACGATTTTTGACATCAGGTCTGTTTGGTATGGGAAACGGTGAAGCACCGGGTAATGTCTGTGTATCGTTGATACACCCTTCCTCTTCATAGCTGTCGCTGAGACAACTTCTTCTGCCCGCTCTTTGTCGAATCTGGGTATCGTCGAGGTATGCGAGAGCACCAATAATCGTTTCATCGATTTGTTGCTGTGGCGGCACGGCTTCGGTACTTTTTTGACAGGATGAGAGCGTAAGAAGAAGAATAGCTGTGGCAATAAAGTATTTCATATATGGTTCAATACGCAATACTGCTATGGTACACTATTCTCTGCTATTTTACCTCTCGACGCCGCTTTTGACAGGGACGAAGAGGCAGCTTTCGAGTTTCTGGACTTTGATCTTCGTACCGTTTTTGATGAAACGGGTAATCACCTGACGGCCGTTCTCTTCGATGGGTGCGACGAGGATGCCGCCGTCGGCGAGCTGGTCAAAGAGGTGGATCGGCGGCTCCTTGGCGGAGGCGGAGAAGAGGATGCGGTCGTATGGAGCGTAGGTGCGCCAGCCGCGGTTACCGTCGTCGAAACGGGTGTTGATATTTTTGATCCCCAGCGTTTCGAAACGCTGTCTCGCTTCGATGAGGAGCTTTTCGATACGCTCGATCGTAAAGACACGGCGGAAGAGTTTGCTTAGTACCGCCGCCTGATAGCCGCTTCCGCAGCCGATCTCCAGCACCGAGTCGGCCCCCTTGGGTGCGAGTGCTTCGGTCATCTTGGCGACGGTCAATGGGGAGCTGATCCACTGATTGGAAGAGAGCGGCAGTGCGTCGAGTTTGTAGGCATGGTGTTTGAATCCGGTCGGGACGAAGATCTCGCGCTGGGTCTGTGCGATGGCACGCTGTACTTCGGGCGAGATCGGAAACACGGCATGGATCTCCTGTGCAAGCTGTTCGCACCGGTGCATGTCGATTGTGCCGTTTTGGAGGTGACGTCTGATCATGTGAGTCCTATATCCATATATCTGCGCATCTTTTTGATCTCTCTGAGATCTGCCGTATGCGCGATATAGTTGCTTTCATCGTCGCGGTACGCATCGCCGAAAGGGGTGATGATGCCGGAGCTTTTGGCCATGTCGTCGTTGGCGCTGTCGCTGACCATGACATATGCCTGGTTGAGAATCGCCATCGCGTCGGTAATCTTCTCCAGCTGTGCCTTGCGAAGCCTGCCCCAGAGTGCCGGAACGAGGATGATGTCCGCCCCCTGTATGCGTTGCCACAGTTGGATGAAGCGTATCTCAAAACAGATTAAAATCGCATAACGGATGCCCTCTATCTCTACGATCCTCACTTGCTCGGGTCTTCCCGCGGAGAAGTAGCGGTCCTCGTTGCCGAATGTGAAGAGTCTGACTTTGGGCTGGGAGTGGATCTCCTCGCCTTTATGGAAGATTTTGGCGCTGTTGTAGTAGTGGCCACCGACCTTTTCGGTCATAGTGAGGGCGAGTGTCTTGTCACGGGAGAGCTCCAGCAGTGTCGCCTTGGCCTCTTCGCCGAACGCCGCGGCCTGTTGCATACGGTCGAAACTGAAGTTGGTGAGGCAGAGTTCGGGTGCGAGTACGACGGAACCGGCCGGCGCCTGTTGAACCAGGGTGGTCAGCCTCTGAAGGTTTTGTTCATAGCGATCATCGAAAAAGGGGAACTGCAGCGCGATCAGATCTTTGCTAGAAGTCGTCAAAACTGAGGCTTCCTTTGGAGTAGTTCGCGACGTTGCCTTCGAAAAAGTTGGTTTTCTGATCGTTAAACTTGGAGAAGTCGTCGACCCATTTGATGGGATGTTCGGCATTGTAGAGTTTTTTGAGTCCGACGGCCTGCAGTCTTTTATCTGCAAGGTGTTTGATGTACTGCTCGATGATATCGTCGGTCAATCCCAGAATCTGCCCTTCGGTGATATACTGCCCCCAACTGATCTCCAGATCGACCGCTTTTTCGAACATCTCGTAGACATCGTCGATCAGCTCCGGTGTGAAGAGTTCCGGGCGTTCGCGTTTGGTGGCATTGATCATGTTCTGGAAGATCAGCAGATGGGTGATCTCGTCGCGCTGGATAAAGCGGATCATCTGTGCGGAGCCGAGCATTTTGCCGCTTCTGGCGAGCGTGTAGAAGAAGGTGAAGCCGCTGTAGAAGTAGATACCCTCGAGGATCTGGTTGGCGAACATCGCTTTGACGATCTGTTCGTCGCTTGGGTTTTCGGCGAGCTCTTCGTAGACTTTGGCGATATTGTCGTTCTTGTTTTTGAGCTGCATATCCTGACGCCACATGTCGTAGATCTCGTCGGTATTTTGGGAGATGGAGTCGACCATGACAGCGTAGCTCTGGGAGTGGAGCGCCTCTTCAAACGCCTGGCGGACGAGGATGAGGTTGATTTCAGGCGCGGTGATATAGGGGTTGACGTTGTCGATGAGGTTGTTTGTCTGGAGCGAATCCATGAAGATCAGCTGTGAAAGCGCCTTGTCGTAGGCGTTTTTCTCCGGCTCGGTGAGCTGCTTGTAGTCCCGTACATCGGCGGTCATGTCGACCTCTTTGGGGAACCATGTGTTGTTGAGCATCATGTCCCAGAGGTTGTAGGCCCACTGGTATTTGATGTCGTTGAGCTCGAAAATCCCCGTCGGATTTCCACCGAAAATCTTTCTGTCGTTGACATGCTCTTCGGAGTTTGGATTGTAGATTTTCTTGCGCTCGATCATGGTTGGTATCCTCTGTTTCTATTAAATTTTTGTAAGCCAATGGTGCAGTATGAAAAGTATGCGATTATAGCTTTTTTTTGCTCGGTTTTTTCTAAAAAAAGAGATTTAGTTGTCGGTGGATCGGTTCACATCGCCGTTTGCAAGAATTTTCTCGATTTCATGCTGAAGAGGTTTGATTTTGTAGTGGATAATTTCCCAGATTTCGTCAGCATCGATGCCGAAATAGTTATGTGCGATGATGTTTCTGAAGTTTTTGATTTTGATCCATTCGATCTGTGGATGTGCTTTTTTGAAAGTTTCATCGATTTTATCAATCATCTCACCGATGACGATAAATTGCATCATCGTTGCGTCGAAACTTTTGCTGTCATGATAGAAGTTTTCACCACTGTCGAACCCTTGTGAGTAGAGTGTGATCTTCTCGATGGCTTCAAGAATTGTCAGGAGTGAGAGTCTGTTGTCAGACATAGCAAAGTTCTTTTTCTATGGTCTCCCTCGCCAGAGGTTTCAGGTATTTTTCACGTGCGATATCGACTCTTTTGTTCAATGCGTTCTCTACCAGAGCTCTGAATGCCTCTTTTTTGTCGTGAATATGTTTGGTCCCCTGTTCCAGTTCAATGACAAGGTCGATATCGCTCTCTTCGGTAGCCTCTTCTCTGGCGTAGGAACCGAACAGTCCTATTTTGGTGATGTTGAACTTCCGGCGGAACTCACTTTTGTGTTCGGACAAGTAGGTCAGTATCTCTTCTTTTGTCATAACAGATTCCTTCTTCTATCCGATGATTATAGCAAAAAAATCTCTGCTTTTTCAGATTCTGTTCAGGCGTAATTAGAAATCATACCCCACTCCCACGTACCAGTAGTGTGTCTCGAAACTGTTTTTAAAAAAGCCGCCGGAGCTGAACTCGGCGATGTCGAAAGCGTCGACTTTGACTCTGTCCATCTCCCACTTTTTGTAGCTGTATCCGGCGGTGAGGAAGAGTTTGGGGTCGAGCCTGATCCAGCCGAAATCTTTGCTGCTTTGCAGTGGAATGAACTTCACCTCCAGATCGAGGGCGGTGTAGCTGCCGTCGACGTCGAGGGAGGATTTGACCCAGTCGTTTTCGATCGATCCTGTTTGGTAACCCGTGGTGAAACTGCCGTAGAGCCTCAGGTTTGGATTGATGCGCCAGACACCGTGCAGGACGGGACCGAGTTTGAAGGTTTTGATCGTCGTGTCGGTATGGTCGAGCAGGTCGTAGGTGATTTTGGCGCTTTTTTGGAGATTGCGCATCTTCATGACGGGGAGGGAGAGGCCCGTGTTGATTCCCGCACCGATAGTGAAGCGCTCGTTTTGCCAGAGGTCGTATCCCAGACCCAGGTCGATATCAAAGCCCCGAATCCGATAGTCCGCCGGCACGGGAACGGAGGTGTAGCGATCCACGGCGTCGTTGAAAGAGCCGACGATGGGGAAGTCGTAGGTCAGCG
This sequence comes from Campylobacterales bacterium, assembly GCA_026994915.1. GTDB lineage: Bacteria > Campylobacterota > Campylobacteria > Campylobacterales > QNZT01 > QNZT01. Next base: position 14,115 of record JALWPY010000198.1, on the reverse strand, counting down.
GCGTGGTGATGAGGTCGGTAAATCGGTCGACGCTGTCCGATTGGTAGAGGTCGGCGTTGTAGAAGTAGTAGAGCTTCGAGTCGCCGAAGTTGTTGTGCTGTTCGCTGAGAGACCAGACTCTGGCATCCATCTCGAAACCGGTATGCATGAAGCCCATATCCATCTGCCAGTTGAAGGTTGCCGAACCGATACGCAGCTCCACTGCCTGCGCAATGGTACATGCGGTAACAAGTGCCGCAACTGTTTTCCATCGCATGCCGTACTCCTTCTCTATCTTTGTTATAATCATACCATAATCATGAATGGAGGGGAAGATGCAACATATTTCAGAGGAGGCGTTCGGAAAGCTTGTTTCGATCATACCGCCCTATCCGGGGGTGGCGATCTTTCACATGACCGACGAGGGAGAGGATTTGCCGCGGATGCTCGAGAGTTACGCGAAAGAGCGGGACTATATCTACCATCTGGTCTCTGCGAACGGGGAGTATGTCGAGGAGATACAGCGCAAGGGGATCGCCAAAGCGCGCAAAATCACCTATGAACAGCAGCGCTACAACCAGCATGCCAGACTGTATGATTACATCTATATTGAGATCGATCCGCTCGCACTGGAGAAGCCGGAACTCTTTCTGAAGAAGATCTATGCCATCTCCAAGAATGCCTCGAAGATCCTCTTTTTCATTCCCGAAGAGCGGGACAATGTGGCGGAGTTGGAGCCTCTGCTGGAGAAGATGAATTTCGTCGCGATCAACCCGATCGACGATCTGGTCGAAGGAGTGGTCGTGCTGAGTGCCCAGAAGATGCACGGCTGGGGCATCTACGACATGTAGCTACTCCACTTTGCGCAGGATTTTGTCCAGCAGTGAAGTGGGCAGGAGGCGTCTGGCGTACCAGAAGAAAGATGTGGGTTTTGTGACACGGTAGCGCGCGGCGGGTTTGGGTATCTCGAGCGCCTTTTTCAAAGCGGTATACACGGCATCGGGACCGAGTGTGAAGGGTGCGTCCGCATCGCTCTCCAGTGCCTCCAGTTTGGTGACATACGCCTCTTTGAAGGGGGAGTGTTCCCGATCGATGTTTTTGAGAAACATCTGCAGCGCGTTTTTGCGAAAGTCGCTGCGTATGGGGCCCGGTTCGATAAGGGAGACGTGAATATCGGTGCCCATAAGTTCCAGACGCAGTGTGTCGCTGAGCCCTTCGAGGGCGTATTTGCTGGCATTGTAGGCACCCCGGAAACGCAGCGCGATAAAGCCCAATACCGAACTGTTCTGGATGATCCTCCCGTATCCCTGTCTGCGCATGATCGGTAGTACCGCGTTGGTCAGTTCATGTGTGCCGAAGAGGTTGGTTTCGAACTGCGCGCGCAGTACCTCCCGGCGCAGATCCTCCACCGCGCCCGGCTGTCCGTAGGCGCCGTTGTTGAAGAGGGCGTAGAGGGTGCCTCCGGTGCGGCGAGTTACTTCCGAGACCACTTCATAAATACTCTCTGAATCGTTCAGGTCGAGCATGAGGGCTTCAAGCCCCTCCTCCTGCAGCCGCTTCACATCTTCCATACGCCGTGCCGTGGCAAAGATGCGGTAGCCCTCTTTGTGCAATGCATGTGCGCAGTAGTGGCCGATGCCGCTGGAGCAGCCCGTGATCAAAACGCTTTTTGCGCTCATTTTGGGCAGTTTTTGATACAGATCTTTTGGGTGACGATTTTGCCGCCACACCCTTGAAAACAGTCGTCGAACTTCTGCTGACAGCCACAGTCTATGCGACACTCTTTGAGTTCGGCCTGCATAATCTCCTCCTGAAGGTTCGGTTTGACGGGGCGGCGGAGGGTCAGGGCCGGGGAGGGATCCCAGAAGATCGGTCTGTAGAAAGGGCCGCAGCCGTAGCCCCCGTAACAGAAACCGCTGCCGTAGAAGAGATCGCGTTCGAGTTGGTAGCGGCGCAGCCGTGCGGTGTAGAGTTCGAGATCATGATAGTACTGCTGCATCTTGCGCTCGTAGTTCTTTTTGCCTATGGCATCGGCTTTTGCTTTGCACTTTTGAAATGCGGCCGCACATGTTTTCCGGCATGCGGCGCGTTTGGCTTCGCAGCTTTCGATGCATGATTTGACCTGCGGGTCCTGGGGTTCGATATAGGTGTATGTGGTGCGGTATTTGGGTGCGCAGCCGCCTAAAACGAGTACGGTGAGCAGAAGCAAGAGTGTACGCATAGGAACTCCTCTGTGTGATCTGTCATGAGTGTAACATGAAATCTGACGGAATGCAATAGCAAAAAGCTTCAAATAATTGACGATTTGCCGATATAAAAATAAAAAGCGAAAGGCAAACGCATCATGACCCATACGACAAAACATTGGAAACTCGTACTGACGGCGGCGCTGGTGTTACTTGGATTTGGCGGCTGTGAATCAACGATCTCCGACGACGGTGCCGTCTCTGTCAAAGCGGGGAGCACGAAGAGCGAATCGGAAACCCTCGGAACACTCTCTTTGGACCGGGAAGCGATCACAAAACTGCTGACCTTTTCACCCTGGCATAGCATCAGGGCAGATATCGGTGCTTTTTATGAAAATCAGAACTATCCGCAGACGCTGCGTACCTACAAGATCGATATGCGGTTTGGCAAAAGTGAAGTGACGGCGTACGCCGACTGTAAAAAGATCACGGCACGCTACAAGGTGGATGGGAAGAAGCTGACATTCTCTCATGTGAGTACCCCCGCGCCCGCCGTCGATCTGGCGACATGCGAGGAGTCGGAGTTCGCCGACGAAGCGGTGCTCGCACTCTTCGAGAACAGCTTCAGCGTCACGTCGATCGATACCCACAGAGCGAAACTCTACAACGAGGATTTCGACACGACGATCGAGCTGCGCCGTTAACGCCATTAAATAAATAGGATATAAAAACTACACACAGAGTGCACACAAAACAGGTATTATTGAAAAAAAACAGAGGTTTTGACAAAAGGGTACCTATGCACAATGTAACAAAAATAAATTTGATACTGTTTTTGATTTTTCCGATTGCGGCGGCTGCTTTTGGCGGCGGGGTTTCCGGTACAGAGGAGAGTCTCACGGGATTGATCGCCGGGGCCTTCGTAGCGGGGCTCTTTCTGACCTTTACGCCGTGTGTCCTGCCGATGATGCCGATACTCTCGAGTATTATCATCGGACAGGGGGAGCATCTCTCCAAAATGCGGGCACTGCTTCTCTCGTTCGCCTATGTACTCGGTACGGCGGTGACATACGCCGCAATGGGTGCGCTTGCGGGCGCGACGGGCGAGCAGTTGCAATCCTACTTTCAAAATGTCTGGGCCATCGGATTTGTAAGCCTGCTCTTTGCACTGATGGCGCTCTCGATGTTCGGACTTTTCACGATCCAGCTTCCCTCATTCCTGCAGTCACGACTGACGACAACGTCGCAGAAGATCAAAGGCGGCAGTCTCGGGATGGTCTTTGTGATGGGCCTCATCTCTGCGCTGGTGATCGGTGCATGTGTTTCTCCGATACTGATCGCCTTTCTCGGTGTGGCGATGCAGCAGGCGGATGCCGTACTGGGTGCGGTGACGATGTTCTTCATGGCGCTTGGGATGGGGGTGCCGCTGCTGTTGCTGGGAGTGGGACTGGGGACGTTCGTGCCCAAAGCGGGGGTATGGATGAATCTGGTCAAGAATATCTTCGGTGTGCTGTTGCTGGCGGTGGCGATCTACTTTTTTAACTCGCTCGAACTGCTGCCGCCGCTGCTGGTCTGGGGGATTTTTCTGATCATACTGAGTATCTATCTGGGTGCGACGGAGCCGCTGCCCGAAGCTGCCGGTGGATGGCAGAAATTTGCCAAGGGGGTGGGTGTGGTGCTGTTGCTGTGGGGTGCGATCATGCTGATCGGTGCGGCCGAGGGTGCGCAGGATCTCCAAAAGCCGCTCGTCGCACCTGCAGAGACGACAGTTGCGGATCGCGCTACAGAGGCTTCCGAAGCAGAGAGGAGAGAGATTCCGTTTACAGAGGTGCATTCGCTTGCGGAGTTTGAAGCGATGCGTCGCAAGGCGGTGGAAGAGGGGAAGATGATGATCGCCTACTTTTCGCATGATCTGTGCGGTTCATGCAAAAAGTACAAAGCGATCACCTTCAAAGATCCTGCCGTGCGTAAGATACTGAAGCGGGAGTATCTGCCGGTACATGTCAACATGACGGAGAAGTCGGACACCGCGGTACAGGATATACGCAAAAAGTACAAAGTCTTTGGACCGCCGACCTTTATCTTTTTCGACCGTGACGGGAAAGAGGTCGAAGGAAATCGCATCTACGGCTACCAGACGCCTGAAGAGTTTCTGGATATGCTGGAGATGATGGCGGAGTAGTCCATTTTAAAAAGTACGTTGTATAATGAAAACAGTGACAACGGCTGTGGGGATCTCCCCTTGAAAGATGTGTGACATAAAGGAGACAAAAAACGATGGATGCAGTAGATACGATCAAGATTCTGGGAAGTTTACTCGGGAGCGGAGAGCTCTCCAAAGGGAGTGGAGGCAGTGTTCTCGGCAATATCCTCGGAAGTGCACTGGGCGGCGCGCAAAACCAGAAAACGCAGGGCGGTGATATGCTCGGCAATATACTGGGCAGTCTGCTCGGTGGCGGGCAGTCGGGCGGCAGTGCCGGCGGGGGCATGGGTGACCTGCTGGGATCGCTGTTGGGTGGTACTCAAGGGAAAACAGGAAGTGCGCCGGATATGGGTGATCTGCTGGGCTCACTGCTTGGCGGCGGTGCACCGGCAGGAAGCAGCTCCGGCAGTGCCGCACCGACCGGCAGCGAAAGCGGTCTGGGAGGATTGCTGGGGAGTGCTCTGAGCAAGTATGCACAGGTACAGAACCCAAATATGCCCAATCCCGCACCCGATGCAACTGAGTACCTGCCCAAAGGACTGGAACTGAAACAGGCACAACAGCAGGCGGAGATTGTCATTCGTGCGATGATCAATGCCGCCAAAGCGGACGGTACGATCGATCGCGAAGAGCAGGAAAAAATCATAGAAAAGCTGGGTGATCTGAGTGAAGCGGAGAAGAGATTTCTGCGAGAGGAGTTTCATAAGCCGCTGGATGTGGAGGCGTTTGTGCGTTCCGTTCCCAAAGAGATGCAGACGCAGGTCTATGTCATCTCGCTTTCGGCGATCGATCTAGATACCAACAAAGAAGCGCACTATCTCGCGGAGCTGGCACAGAGTTTCGGTTTTTCACCGCAGTTCGCCAATGAACTGCATGAGCGTGCGGGTGCACCGAAGATATTCAGCGCATAAGCGACGGGGTCGATTCCCCGTCAATATCCATTACGCCTTCGCTTCCGCCTGGGCCTTTTCTGCATATTCCGGTGCACAGAAGATACCGCAGTGGCAGACGCCCTTTTCGGGGATCTCATGTTCGATCGCCGGTTTGCAGGGGCAGATGCGATCGTCGGCACTTTTGTGTTTGCCGGTCTCGGGATCTTCGACGACCATAAAACATGGGCAGAAGCGTTTGCCGTAGAGCAGTTTGTGTCGCGCCAGTCCCATCGTGACGCCTTCGTTGACCTCTTCGTTGGGGTTGTAGACCCAGCCGAACTGTTTGCAGACTTTGTCTGTGAACTTTTTAGTCTTTTCGAGCTCTTCGTGAAATTCCGGTGAATTCATATCAATCTGTTTCATTCTATACCTTTGTAATGTTAATGTAAAAATTTTACTATTTTATCATAATTCTTCAATATGCCACGGCAAACCCTGCTTTTTGAGCTCCTCCATGAACGGATCGGGGTCGAACTGTTCCATATTGTAAACCCCCGGGCGCATCCATTTGCCCTCGACCATCATTTTCGCACCGATCATCGCAGGCACACCCGTCGTGTAACTGACCGCCTGAGAAAGGGTCTCTTTGTAGGTCTCTTCATGATCACAGACATTGTAGATGTAGATCTTGCGCTTTTGTCCGTCTTTGATCCCTTCGGCGACGATACCGATGTTGGTCTTGCCTTTGGTACGGGCACCGAGTGTGGCGGGATCGGGGAGGAGGGTTTTGAGAAACTGGATCGGAACGATTTTACAGCCGTTGTGTTCGACCTCTTCGATCCCGAGCATCCCGACATTCTCCAGACACTTCATGTGGGTCAGGTAACTCTCCCCGAAGGTCATGAAGAAGCGGATGCGCTTGAGTCCTTTGATATGTTTGACCAGCGACTCCATCTCTTCATGATAGAGCAGGTAGCTGTCTCGTGGACCGATCTGCGGATAGTCCCAGACCATCTTGATCTCCATCGGTTCGGTTTCGATCCATTTGCCGTTTTCCCAGTAGCGCCCTTTGGCGCTCACTTCACGCAGGTTGATTTCGGGGTTGAAGTTGGTGGCAAACGGATAGCCGTGGTCTCCGGCGTTGCAGTCGAGGATGTCGATGGTGTGTATCTCGTCGAAGTAGTGTTTCTGCGCGTAGGCGCAAAAGACGTTGGTGACACCAGGGTCGAAACCGCTGCCAAGTAAAGCCATGATTCCTTTTTCTCTGTATCGGTCGTCGTATGCCCACTGCTCTTTGTATTCAAATTTCGCAGTATCGGGATGTTCGTAGTTGGCGGTGTCGAGGTAGTGCACGCCCGTTTGCAGACACGCCTCCATGATCGTCAGATCCTGATAGGGCAGGGCGATGTTAAGTACTACGTCGGGTTTGGTTTGCTCGATGAGGTTGACCAGATCTTCAACACTGTCCGCATCGACCTGCGCGATGTCGATGTCGACTCCGTAACGCTCTTTGACCTCCTGCCGGTAGAGTTCGCATTTGGAGAGTGTACGGCTGGCGAGCGTGATCTTGTCGAACGTATCGCTGTTCTGTGCACACTTGTGCACGACCACACGCCCTACGCCTCCGGCTCCGATGATGAGTACATTTGCCATGAGATCCCTTTATGAAAAATTGGCAAATTATACCAAAAGTAACACTGAGAGAGAAATCGATCACTTTTCTTGTAAAAAAAGTAAAGTTTTGTGGACAAAGGTAAAATTAAGTTGTATACTGGAAACAGTTTATCTCGGAAAGGATAGCGCATGCAGAAGATATTGATATTCATCGCTTTGGTGCTCTACATCGTGGGGTGCGGCAACTCGCAGAAGGATCGGGTCTATATATCGAAAACCGACGTTTCCGGGAGTGAAAGGACAGAGCAGATCGCCGAGACCGGGAAAGAGAGTGTGCAGAATGGAGAGAAGTCGGTGACGATCTCCGCAAAAACCCTGCCCGATCATCTGCGCATCATGGAGGTGGCGGCGCTTTCGACAGAGGGTGTGGCACTCGACATCGCACTGAGTGCGGACGGTATGTTCGCCTATATCGCAGCGGGCGATGCGGGGCTGGTGGTCATCGATATTCGCGATCCCTACAATCCCGCTGTCGTCGGCCTCTACGATACACAGGACTATGTCAACCATGTCGATGTCATAGACGGGAAAGCGTTTGTCGCCTACAAAGCGCAGACATGGGACTCCTATACCAGAGTCGACGCTTTCGACGTGCGCAATCCGCTGGCGCTAAAGTATCTGGGGCACTACGAAGGGTTCGGTGACAAAAACCATAAAGTGATCTCGCAAAACGGCCTGGTCTACTATATCGACAACGAAGGGTTCAAGATCGTGCGTGAGAATGACTACCGCGTGGTAGGAAGGTACGATCTCTTCGATACCGCATACGCTTTTGCGATGCACGACGGATTCGCCTACGTCGCCAACGGTCGAAACGGGCTGACGGTGTTGAAGATCGATTGAAGGAGAGCATACTGACGAATGCTTCTTGCGATTGGTCGATTGATGGTATCCGTACACCAAAAATGGTAAAATAGCTCCAAAACCATCAGGGAGCACAGAAGCATGCAAGGATTTATACGTGTCGCGGCGGCGGTGCCTGAAGTCAGGGTCTCGGATATTGAGGCGAATACTCGGGAGATCATCGCACTCATGCAGGAGGCGGAGGAGCGCGATGTGGCGATCACGCTCTTTCCCGAACTCTCGCTGACCGCCTACACCTGCGGAGATCTCTTCTTTCAGGATACACTGCACTGCGCGCTGGACAAGATGCTGCGCATGCTTCTGGCGGAGACGCGTTCACTTCAGACGCTGGCGATCGTCGGGGCGCCGCTATGGCATCAGGGGCGTCTCTACAACTGTGCCGTCGTACTTCAGCGCGGGAAGATACTGGGCGTCGTTCCCAAGAGTTTTCTGGCCAATCACAAAGAGTTTTACGAAAAGCGCTGGTTTCACAGCGGCATGGATCTGACGAACGAGACGATACACCTCTGCGGCGACGATGTCCCTTTCGGCGTCGATCTGATCTTCGGCAAAAAGATCCGGTTTGGGATCGAGATCTGTGAAGATCTCTGGAGCGTGGTACCGCCGAGTTCGCTGCAGGCGATCAATGGTGCGGTGATCCTCTGCAATCTCTCCGCCAGCAACGAACTGGTCTCCAAAGCGGTCTATCGCAGAGAGCTGGTCACCCATCAGAGTGCCAGAACCGTCAGCGCCTACCTCTACGCCTCCGCAGGGGTGCATGAATCCACTTCCGATCTGATCTACTCCGGTGATGCGATGATCGCGGAGAACGGCACGCTACTGGCGCGCAGTGAACGCTACCAGCGCGAAAAGAGTCTGATCACCGCCGACATCGACACGCAGAAGCTGACCTACTACCGACTGGTGGAGACCTCCTATGCCGATACCCGAACCACGCCGTTTCGGATCGTGCCGACTTTCCCGTTCAAACAGATCACGCAGGTCAAAAGAAAATTCGATCCGCACCCCTTCGTACCCAAAAACGAGGCGATGCAGCGTGAAATCTGCGAAGATATCTTCATGATGCAGGCGAGCGGACTCGCCAAACGGCTCGAGTTCATCGGCGACACAAAGCCGGTTATTGGCATATCGGGTGGGCTCGATTCGACGCTGGCGCTGCTGGTGGCGGTGCGGGCGATGCGGCTGCTGCAGCGGGATGTCAGTGAGATCGTCGCGGTGACGATGCCGGGGTTTGGCACTACGTCACGCACCTATAATAATGCTCTGAAACTTTGCGAACTGCTCGGTGTGACACTGCGGGAGATCGACATCAGGCCAGTAGTGATGCAGCACTTCAAAGATATAGGGCATGATCCCGACCGTCATGATGTGGTCTATGAAAATGCGCAGGCGAGAGAACGCACCCAGATCCTCTTCGATCTGGCCAACGAAGTGAAGGGGATCGTCATCGGTACCGGAGATTTGAGCGAGATCGCGCTCGGGTTCGCGACCTACGGCGGGGACCACCTCTCGATGTACGGCGTAAACGCTTCGATTCCCAAGACACTGGTGCGTTACATCATCGATCATGTCGCGACGGATGAGGGGGGCGAAGTGGCCGAAGTGCTCGAAGATATCATCGAGACGCCCGTCTCTCCGGAGCTGCTTCCGGAAGAGGAGGATCAGATCGTTCAGAAGACGGAGGAGATCGTGGGGCCCTACGAGTTGCATGACTTCTTTCTCTACCACTTCATCAAATATGGCGCGATGCCTTCGAAAATCCTGATGATCGCGCAGATCGCGTTTGAGGGCAAATATGACAAAGAGACGATCAAAAAATGGCTGATCCTCTTCCTGAAGCGCTTCTTCGCCAATCAGTTCAAGCGCAACGCAATGCCCGATTCGGTCAAGGTCGGGTCGATCGCACTCAGCCCCAGAGGCGACTGGCGCATGCCCAGCGACGCCGAAGTGGCACATTGGATTAAAGAGCTCGAAAAGGCCTGATTGCCGCCGTGAACACGACGCACTTCTTTCGAAAGCTACGCGCCCTGCCCGATGGCGCGACGCCGCTTCGCTACCGAAACAGACGCTATCTTTTCCGTAAAAGTACCCTGCTTGACGGAAAACTGATCAAGCTCTATGCCGAGGAGCTCGGCGGCAACGACTTCATCAGTGGAAATTACTATATCTCACTGGGGGAGGGAGTTCTCAAACCCTGCGAAATGCCTGAAGCGAAGGTGATCGACTTCATACTGCATGCAGAACCGCTCTAGTCGTAGCAACTGCTTCCGCTGCAGCAGCCCGCCGCCTCTTTTTTGACGAAGAGGGGTTTGCCTATGAACCAGAGTACGAGACCCCAGAGGAGGATACTGCTGGCGTAAGCGAACCATCCCGCATGCTCTCCCATATGGACCAGTGCTTTGGGATCGATGCTGTTTTTGTCGAAGATGTAATCCAGTCCCAGGCCGAAGAGGATGCTGCCGATGACGATGGTACCGAGGTAGATGTAGAGTGAGCGGGTGCCGAGGATCTTTTTGACGACACCGATCGTGACGGTGTTGGTTGCCGGTCCCGCGCTCAGAAAGACAAATGCCGCTCCCGCACTCACACCCGAGAGCATGAGTCCCGCCGCGATAGGCAGCGATGCGGTGGCGCAGACGTACATCGGCACCGCGATGGCGATGACGATCAGGTAGGAGAGCCAGTTGTAGCGTTGAAGGATCTCGCTGAGGTTGTCGGGAATGGCGACGGTGATGAGCGCCCCCAGCAGCAGTCCCCAGAAGAGTGGCTTGGCGATGTCACCCAGCAGGGTGACGAAGCCGTATTTGAGTGCTGAGATGAGAGAAAAGCCCTTTTTGGGTGTGTTGTCACAGCCGCACCCTGAGTCGCATGGCTCCTCTTTTGCAGGTGCTTTGGTTGCAAAAGAACCGGGTGTTCCGGCGGCGGAAAAGGCGGGTTTTGTCGGTGCAAAAGCGGTGGTCTGCGGTGCCGCCCGGGTTTTTGGGGGTGCCGTTTCTGGGGCATCCTGTCCGAAAAGGTTGGTCAGGATACCCGCTGCAACAGAGATGATCATCGAGGTGACGATGCGATAGATCGTGAAAATCCAGCCGAAGATACCGTATGTTGCCAGAATGGAGTCGATTCCGGTGATGGGTGTGGAGATCAGAAAAGAGAGGGTGGCACCCTTGCTCGCGCCACTCTTTTTGATGCCGGTCGCCAGCGGGATGACGCCACATGAACAGACCGGAAGTGGGATGCCGAAGAGTGTCGCTTTGACGACGGAGCTGACATTGTCCTCTCCCAGATGTTTCGTCACCAGAGACTCGGGAACCACTTCATGCAGGATACCCGCAAAGAGCAGGCCGAAGAGGATGTAGGGCGCCATCGCGTTGCTCAGCTCGACGAGAGCCTGCCAAAATTCCATCAGATATTCCATACTATTTTTCTCCTAATTAAATTCTAGGATAAGAATAATTTATTTTGGCTTAATCCCGTCGCTATTTGATGCCGGCTTCTATCAGATCGTGGATATGCAAGATCCCTTTGATGCGCTTCTCTTCGTCGGTAACGACCAGATGCTGGAGTTTGTTCTGCTCGATCATCCTGAGTGCGTCGCTGGCGAGCATCTCTTCGTCGGTGACGTAGCGGGGTGTTTTGGTGGCGTAGGTTTCGGCTTTGGCGTCGAGTGAAAAATCATCCTGCATGAGTGCACGCCTGAGGTCACCGTCGCTCAAAACGCCTGCGAGTTTCCCCTCTTCGGCGATCAGTACGTTGCCCAGCCGCCCTTCACTCATGACGACGATCGTCTCTTTGAGCGGTGTGTCGGGGGAGACGACGGGGAGATTTTCGGTACGCATCAGATCTTTGATCTTGACAAAGAGCATCTTGCCCAGACTGCCGCCCGGATGAAACGAGGCGAAATCCTCTTTTTTGAAGCCGCGCTTCTCCATCATGCAAACTGCCAGTGCATCACCCAGCGCCATCGTCAGTGTTGTGGAGGAGGTGGGCGCAACACCCAGCGGGCACGCTTCGCGTGTCACTTCGATTGGGATCAGCACGTCGGCATAGCGGCCGAGCGTCGTATTTTCATTTTTGGCCATCGCGATAAGGGGAATGTCGAAACGTTTGATATGCGGAAGGATTTTGGTCAGCTCTTCACTCTCGCCGCTGTAACTGATGGCAAGCACCGCATCATCCTTGCCGATCATGCCCAGATCTCCGTGCAGCGCTTCGGTGGGATGGAGGAAGAAACTGCTCGTACCCGTACTGGCGAAGGTGGCGGCCATCTTGCTGCCGACCAGACCGCTTTTGCCAACACCGGTGATGATCAGCTTTCCTTTGACAGTATCGATGAGCTCGACAGCCGATTCGATCTCTTTACCGAGACGTGACGCTGCGCCCAGCAGCTCCTGGGCTTCGGTTTGCAAAACCTGTTGCGCGATCTTTGTAAAGTCCATAATACCCTACATCAAAAAGACGGTCGGTACGATCGTCGGGTATTTCTTGTACATTCTGAAGATATGCTTGCGAATCACCTGACGCAGATCTTTTTCGATGATTCTGGGGTCGACGAGTTGCTCCGGTTTGGCGTTGATCAGGAACTGGTCGATCAGCTCTTCCATCTCTTTGCTGAAGGCTTTGTCTTTCTTGTCGGGGACGATACCGTAGGTACGTACCACCGGTTTGCCGATCAGTTTTTTGGTCTGCTCCGAAATTTGCACCACCAGCATGACAATGCCCGCTTCGGCGAGATTTTGTCTGTCGATGACGACATCGTCGTCGATCTGCTTGTTGATCTGATTGTCTATGTAAGTTTTTCCTGCTTTGACGGTACCCACTTTGCGCAATCCGCGCTGGCTCACTTCGATCTGGTCTCCGTCACTCATGAGGTAGATGTTACGTGGATTGACCCCACATGCGATACCGGTCTGTGCATGTTTGTGAATATGGTTGTACTCGCCGTGGACAGGCATGAAGTATTTGGGTTTGACCATACGCAGCATCAGCTTCTGCTCTTCCTGCGCGGCGTGACCGCTGACGTGGATTTCACTGAAATCCTGATACGCCACCTTCGCACCCGCTTTGATCAGGAAGTTAAGTACTCTGGAGACGCTTGCTTCGTTGCCCGGAATCGCTTTGGCGGAGATGATGATCTGATCGGTTGGCTTGATCTTGACATGTCTGTGTTCGTCAGTTGCCATACGGTAAAGCGCACTCATGGTCTCGCCCTGGCTTCCGGTAGTGATGATCAGGACATCTTTGTCGGCATATTTGTTCACTTCATGCGGATCGATGAAGATACGGCGGTCGAGATTGATGTATCCCAGTTCGATGGCGATGTCAAGGTTTCGCTCCATGGATCGGCCGATGACGCAGACTTTTCGGTTGTATTTGATGCCGTGCTGAATCGCCTGATAGACCCTGTGGATGTTCGAGGAGAAGGTCGACATGATGACACGCCCTTGTGCCTGTGCGAAGATCTTGTCGAAAGTCGGTCCGACGGTACTTTCACTCTTGGTGATGCCATCGCGGTAGGAGTTGGTTGAGTCACTCATGAGCAGCAGCACACCTTTTTCACCGTAGTGTGTAAAGCGGTGCAGATCGGTCGGCATTCCGTCGATCGGGGTATGATCGATCTTGAAGTCACCGGTATGGATAATCGTACCCGCTTCGGTGGTGATTGCCAGTGATGAAGCGTCGATGATGGAGTGGGTGACATGCATCCATTCGATCTCGAAATCTCCAATTTTGTAGACTTTACGCTTTTCGATCGGGTTGAAGTAGCTTTTATCTTTTTTGAGCCCGTGTTCGTCGAACTTGTTGGCGATCATGCCCAGTGGCAGTGGTGTCCCGTAGATAGGGAACTTGAACTGTTTGAAAAAGTAGGGTACTGCACCGATGTGATCTTCATGCCCGTGGGTGATGATGATCGCGTCGATCTTGTCCTTTATCTTGCGGATATAGCTGAAGTCGGGTACGAGAATATCGACACCGTGCATATCTTCGCTCGGGAAGCTCATTCCGATATCGATGATGATCGCCGATGTGTTGGTCTCCATGATCATAAAGTTACCGCCGATCTCTCCCAGTCCACCCAGTGGTGTGATTTTGACCGTGGCATTGGAAGGTTTGATCTTGTTGTATGTGGTGAGTGCGTCGGCACGTACCTTTTTGTTGGCCTTGATGGCGTCTTTGATCTTGACTTCCCACTCCTGGTTGCCCAGTTTTGCAGAAAATTTGGGTGGTCCTTTACGTTTTTTGGGACGGTTACCCTGTCCCTGGCCGCCGCCCTGACCCTGATTTTGCTGTCTCTGACCGCTGTTTGGATTTTGGTTTCTGTTTCTGTTGGGGTTGTTTC
>JALWPY010000197.1 GCA_026994915.1 Campylobacterales bacterium | reverse complement strand
GATTCCTCACAGTGTCGAGGGATTGCTGCCTATTACCAAAGATAACAATCAGTGTCTGGGTTGCCATATGCCCGATGTTGCGCCGAGTATGGGAGCGACACCGATCCCTCCGTCTCATTTTACCAACTTCAGACCGATGACACAGCTGGATAAAGATGGACATATTATCAAAGAGGGTGTGGCTATCAACAATACCAGCGATATCAAGATCGTCGCGCGCCAGGAAACGAAACTCTATCAGGGACGGTTTAACTGTTCTCAGTGCCATGTACCGCAGGCAGATGTCAAGCCACTGGTCAAAAACACTTTTACGCCGGATTACAGAAATGCAGATGACAAACACAAATCCAATCTTCTTGATGTCATCAACGAGGGTGTTGAATAGTGGCAAGTCGCCGTGATTTTCTGACGGCTTTCAGAAAGCCGCTGGAAAAGGCCACACAGGAGCAGCATGATGAGATTGTACGTCCGCCATACGGGAAGGATGAAGCGACTTTTCAAAATATGTGTGTCGGTTGCGATGACAAGGCATGCGCTTCAGCATGCGAAGAGCAGATTATCATCATACGTGCAGATGGTACACCGATGCTCAACTTTTCCCAAAAAGGGTGTACATTTTGCGATGCATGCGCCCAGGCATGTCAGCCGGGAGTGTTGAGCCTCGCACACAGCCACACTGCCGAGACGATCAATGCACGTTTCATCATCACACCTGACGCATGTGTCGCACACAACGGTGTCATCTGCTTTTCATGCAAAGAACCGTGCATTGACGATGCGATACTTTTCAACGGAATGTTCAATCCGGTGATCGATATGGACCGATGTACAGGATGCGGTTACTGTTTCGGACGATGCCCGACCAAAGCGATCACCTATACAGGTGTTAAATTACAACAGGAGGAGACGGCGTGACTCTGGAAACAATCTATCCAAAACTGATAGCGAAAATTACCGAACCGGTATATGATATACGCGATCTGGTAGTCGTGGATGAAAATTATGACGATGTCGATTCCGATGAGTTCGATGTATTTGAAACAGACGAATACAACTTTCTGATCTATGTGACGGAACGTGTACAGGATGTACTGGGTGAAGAGAAGATGCTGCAGTTGGTTGCCAGGCTGGAACAACACAGCGCTTTTGAAAATTTCTTTGCGCCGGAGCATGATATGTACGGGGTCAAATGTGAGATGGATGAAGAGACGATCGCCAGAGAGATTGTCGCCCTGATCGAAGAGGAGTTGGTTTGATAAAAATTGTGACAGGATTACTATTGACGTGTGCAGTGCTTTTTGCAGACAATGTACTTACTCCTGCGCTGCAGATTGAAGTAAACGGCACGGCAAAAGATCTTACGCTCCATGAGAACCATCTGGTCATCGGCACGGACAGTGGTCGTTTGCAGGTCTACGACTACGAAGCCAAAAAGTTTGTCAAAGAGATCAAAATTCCCGATATCAAAGATTTTACAGGAGAAGTCGTTCCGGCTACGGTATTCAGTGTCGATTACATGGAGGGCAGATATCTTCTGCTCAGTGACAGTGGAGTAGGAGGCTACTCCAATTTGTGGATTCATGAAAACAATCAGACGACCCAGCTGATATCTCCAAAAGATCAGAAGCCGCTGATCAAAGCACGCTTTGTGGATAAGGATCATATATTGTTCGGTTATCTGAGTAATGAAGCCGCTCTTTATGAGATCAGCACCAAAAAGGAGCTTTACAAAGAGCAGCTCAGCCCGTCGAAGTTTTCCGATTTTGCGCTCAATGAGGATAAAACCAAAGCGGCATATGGATGTGAAAGTGGTGTTATCTCCGTGATTCATGTCAAAGACGGTAAACTGATCAAAGATCTCAAAGGCATCAACAAAGACAATGTCTATAAAGTCGATATCAAAAAAGATATTGTCGTTGGGGCAGGGCAGGACAGACGCGGCTCCATTTACGATCTGAAAACCGGCAGAGGATATTTTATCCAGGGAAGTTTTCTGATCTATGCGACGGCACTGAGTCCCGATGCGGATAAAGTAGCCTTTGCAATGGACGAGCAGAACAATATTTCTATTTATAAAGTGGCTACCAAAGAGAAGATAGCACTTTTAAAAGGACAAAAGAGTACACTCAATGCTATCATTTTTAAAGATGAAACGACACTCTTTTCAGCGAGTGACGATAGTATTGTTTTGATGTGGAAACTAAAATAAGGAAGGGGAAACAGCTATGAATGTATCAAGTATAGTGATTCAGTGCAGACAGGAGTATTTTGACAGTGTGAAAGAGTGGTGCGAGCAGAGCGAGCTGTGCGACTATCACTTCGGTGATGCGTCGAAAGGAAAGATCATCGTCACGATCGAAGGTGAGGGTGTTGAAGAGGAGATCGCTAAACTGACAAAGATCCAGCAGGCACCGCACGTGATCGCTGCGGATATGATGATGAGCTACCAGGAAGAGCTCGATGAAGAGATAAAAAAACTCAATGCTGCCGATGCAGTACCCGCAATGCTCAACGACGACACGATCGATGTCAAAGATATCGTCTATAACGGTGATCTCAAAAATAAATTTTAAATCTGCAACTGGCATATGGTCTTTTCCATATGCCGGACTTCAATATAACAAAATCCTATAACTTTCAAAAATATTAAAAATATCTGCATAAAAAAAGTGCACCATATCTGTTTACTGATTAAAAATTAATCAACCAATTGTTTCTAAAAATCCACTCTGTTGACTCGTATCAAGAGTTTTTGATTGCCTAAATATTAATATCATGCTGTATATTTATATTGCAAAAGGAGGCACTATGAGTTTTGACACATCGGTGGAACTGCTCAGATTTCACAATGTTGCATACACGATTTATGCGCTTTTTATCATCTCCGTCGTGGCTTGGTTCGGCTACAACCTGACACGCAAGGAGAAGGCAAAATCGATCGTGCGGATACCATTTTATGGCTATATCGCATTTCTTGTCGCAGGAGGCGTGGGGCATCATATCTTCACCTACAACACTATACCGTGGGTATCGGAGGATATCATGCGTCATCATATCACAGCTGACAAGACATTCAATATCGAAGTCGGTGACCATAAATTCCGTCTGCCCGGAAAGATGGAGATCAAAAAGGGTGAAAAAGTCTTTTTCAACGTCAAGAGTGACGATATCATTTACGGTTTCGGACTCTTCCGCCAGGACGGGACGATGGTCGCACAGATGCAGGTCAATCCCGGCACGTCAAACGACTTGCTCTGGACCTTCAACGAGTGCGGCGTCTTCGATATTATGTCGACTGAGTACTCGGGACCCAAAGGCAACGACATGAAAGTCAAAAACGCGGTCGTCGTGACCGGATGTGATCAAAAAGGAGGCAAATCATGAGTATTATGACCGGGACAAATTTTGATCCCAAATCGTTAACCGCACTGCAAAAGGTGACACTGCGCGCCGTTGTGATGTCGTTCCTCTTCTATGGACTCGCCTCGATCGAGGGGACACTGATGCGTGTGGCGCTGGTCAATCCCAACATTCCACCCATCGAAGGTTCACCGGAGCACTTCTTCTCGATTATGACAGTCCATCCTATTGTCGGAATTTTTGGCTCCACCTATCAGCTGGTCTTTGCAGCTTTTATGTTTCTGATTCCGTTCCTGACCAAAAAGCCGCTCTACAGTATTGGTATCGCCAATCTCGTCTGGCTGCTGATCACTATCGGTACAGCGTTATCGTGGATCGCCGCATTTATCTGGCACTATGCACCGCTCTACACGATCTACTGGCCGCTGCCCGCCGACGTAAGCCAGTTCAGTACGATCGGAGGGATCGTCTTTATCATCGGTGTGGCGTTGATCATGCTCGGTACACTGGCCTTTATCTACAACATCTATGCGACGATCTTCGCACGTGTCGGTGTCCATGCCAACAAGACGACCAAAGAGCTGCTCATCTCCGGTTTCGGTATCGATGGTATGCTGAACCTGATCTACAAGCTCATGGGCAAACCACCGTACTCCAAAGAACCGGCGCTCTCACTGCCTGTCGTCGCGATCTTCCGCGGTACTGTCGATACCTTCCTCGATGCGCTGGTGATTCTCGGCGCGGGTATACTGGTACTCGTCTATCTGGTCGCGGATGCCTCCGGTGCGACCTGGGATGTCCATGCCATCGACGCGCTGCTCTACAAGAACTTCTTCTGGTGGGGGCTCGATCTGGTCGCCGACGGACTGGTTCTGATCTATGTCGCCGGTACATGGTACCTTCTGGCTACGATCATCACCGGACAGAAGCTCTTTATGGAGAACGTCGCCCGTGCAGCGCTGCTGCTGGAGCTGGTCGTCTCCTGGATGGTCTGGTCACACCACCTCCTCTCCGATCAGGGGCAGCCTGAGATGATGAAGTTGATTTCCGGTGAGATGGTCACGGCGTTCGAGTTGCTGACACAGGGGCTGGCACTCTTTATCACACTTGTGACACTCTGGAAAGCACGACCGCTCAAGATGACGATGGAGCTCAAATATCTCCTCGGCGGTCTGGTCGGCTTCGGTCTGGCGGTTCCTGCAGGTATCATCCAGGCAGATATGGGCCTAAACCGTGTCCTGCACAATACCCAGTGGATCATCGGCGCGCATGTACACGTCGCACTGCTGGTCGGGCTCTACATGACACTCTACAGTGCTGTCTATGTCCTCTGGCCGATGGTCACCAATAATACGAAGCTCTATTCGCTGAAGCTCTCCAACGCCCACTACTGGCTCCACCTGATCGGTGGTATCGGTATGGGAGCCTTCATGGGTATGGCAGGTCTGGAAGGGATGCTGCGCCGCCACTTCTATATGGATGGCGAGTATCAGACCTTCATGATTCTCGCGGCAATCTGTGCGATCATGCTGGTGACTGCATGGGTGCTCTTTATGATCAACATCGTCATGTCGATCGGTATCAAAGGGCTCATCGGTATCTTCCTTCCCGCAGAGGACGAAACCGCGACCTACGGTATCGAACCACAGCCTGCGGTGGTGGTTTCCGCCAAAAAGTGACCGATACGGGGCTTCGTCCCTGTATCAGGTTTATTCCGCTACAGTACGCTGTATCGGGATAAGTCTCAGTTCAAACCAATCCAAACAAGGTGTGTCATTTGTTACATATGCAAAGAGTGATCGATGAGATCCGGCATGTCGGACTCTACAGTCTGGTACTGCAGGATGTGGAGAAAGTTGCCGGGAAGGAGAACCCCTCCGAAGAGGAGGTCGCTGAAATCCTCGAAAAACATCCCGAAATTTTGCGCGACTACATGCAGACGACAGTCGAGTACAACCTGAGCAACATCCACCTCAGAGATATCGATCTGCAAAAGATGGCGCCGGAGTGTCGTGAAAAGGCGGAGCGGATCAACGCCAACCTCGCCCTGCTGCGTGAGATAGAGAAGTATACCCTCGATTTCGAGCAGAGCTCCACGCTGGTGCTGATCTTTTCGGTAGAGTTTTTTGTCCTCTTTTCGGTGCAGTATTTCATCGTGCTGATGGATCTGAAAGAGTATCAGTGGTACATCTACGGCTTTTTTGCCCTTTCGATCGTCGCCGCGTGGCTCTACGCCAAAAAAGAGCGTGCGAAATATGAACGCAACAACGCCCTCTATCAGCGCAAATACGAAGAGACGTTGCAGCTGATCGAGGAGCTGGAAAAAGAGGGGTGCCTCCGCAAAGAGGAGCTCTACATAGAGTCATCCGATGAGCACATCTGAACCGATCATGATCTCCTATGTATGGGATCGGGACAATTTCGAGAAATCGTTCGAAAGCGCCTATACTTACCATTACAAAAACTCAGCCAGACGCTACATAGGGTGGTTCTTCATCGCGATGGCGCAGTTTGGCGTCGTTGCGGCGCTCAAAAAGGGGCAGGTCGGGCTGCTGATGCTCTCGACACTGCTGATTCTCTACTGGTACGTCGTCAAAAAGTGGCTGCTGCGACAGCGGGCGATACGCTCCTTCGAAGAGTCGCCATTCAAAGATAAAAAGATCGAGATGATTGTCACCGGTGAGGGGATCACCAGAGGTGAGGAGTTCATCCCGTGGGAAGAGATCGACGGTATCGTACCGGCGGATGAAGCGCTTGTCATCTATCAGCAGGGGAAAGAGTACTATATTCCCCTGCGCGCATTTGCAGGTCCGGAAGAGGTGAGCCGTTTCAAAAGCCTTGCCAAATCGAAAGGAAAACTCTATGTTTAAGTTCAAATACCTCCCCCAGTACTTTCTGGCGCTTCTGCTGCTGATCCTCCTCTTTCTGGAGGGGTGGACCTGGTATCTGGGCACGACCGGTGTCACCTTCAAACGCTATCTGAGTGCCGAGGTACCGCCCTATGTGCAGGAGATCAGCCTCAGACGCTACAAGGCGGCACACTCGCCGCATCTCTTCACAATGGCGGTCGACGCAAACAACGAAGAGAAGCTGATCAACTGGCTCGTCGGTCGCTGCCATATGCAGCGTGTTTCGCCCGACGTACTGCCTGCATCGCTGACGAAAGTGGATGATGAGATGGTCGAGGTGATCCGAAAATCTCCCGTCATCTACATGACGACCGATCCGAAGCAGCGCTTCTGCCTCCTCTTTCGGGACAAGGAAAAGTACTATCTCTATCTGGAAGGGGATCTTGAGAAACGGTAGGGCCTCTTGCGACAGATCACGTGCCGGTAACCGAAGCTGTGGTACAATAGCGCCATCATGAAACTGAACAAGATCGAACGTCTCAAAGCGCAACTTTCACCCTACGACTTTCGTGCACGCCTGTCGCAACTCGACCTGCACGCGCTCGATGAAGCGGAGCGCTTCTATCTCAAAAACTACGGTATCTACAACATCAAACTGCGCCCCGAAGCCTTTATGATTCGCCTGCGTATCCCGGCAGGCAGGATCGAAACGCAAAAGCTGCGTTTCATCACGACGCTGGCGCAGCAACATGCGCTGGAGGTGCTCATCACCGTGCGCGCGCAGTTGGAGCTGCACGGACTTACCGCCGAAAACGTGCTGCAGGTGTGGCATGCGCTGTATGATGCCGGGATCTCGACACTCCAAACCCTCACCGACAACCTGCGCAATATTGTCACCGATCCGCTCGACGGCCTAACCGAGACCTCCGTCATCGAAACGGGATCGATCATCATGCAGATGCAGCGCCGTTTTCTGGACAAGCCCGAGTGGATGGGGATGTTGCCCAGAAAGTGCAACACCTCCCTTTGCGGTATGCGAGAGACACCGCACGCCTTTATGCACAACGACATCTGTTTCATGCTGGCACAAAAGGAGGGGCGATACGGCTTCAACCTCTATCTGGGCGGGAAGAACTCCGAAGCGGCGCAGGATGCGGATATTTTCGTGCTGCCCGAAGCGGTGCCGGATCTCTTCGAAGCGGTGGCAAGCGCCTACAAAGCATACGGTCTGCGCGCCAGCCGCTCGAAAGCGAGACTCTGGCATCTGCTGCAAGAGATCGGGATGGCGGCATTTCGGGAGAAGATCGCCGAATACTCTCCGCACACACTGCGTCCCAAAGGGGACTTTTCGGTAGCGAAACAGGCAGCGCATTCGGAGTGGTCGGAGCTTCGTGACGGTACACATGCGGAGTGTATCCGCAGCCGTTTCGGCGCCGTCGATATCGGGCTACTCGAAACGGCCATCACGAGTACGGAGCATAAAGGGCTGGAGATACGGCTGGGGATCGATCAGAATCTCTACCTCTGCGGTGTGCGGGAGAGAAAAGATGTGAAACAGGTGACGGGTGCCTGCGACATCACGGCGTGTGCCGGAAGCCGCTACTGTGCGCTCTCACTCTGGGATATCAAATCGGAAACCGATTATCTGCCGCGTGATCTGATCGAAAAATACCACATTCGCGTCGGGTTCAGCGGCTGCCTGAAGGGGTGTGGACGCCACATGCATGCTGACATCGGGCTGGTGGGTTTGCGCACCAATCTCTTCGGTCCGGTGCAGAAGGCGGCGCGTCTGTTTCTGGGCGCTCTCTGGAGCGGGGAAGATGCAGCTCCTGCGCGGCTGCTCTACTATGTCGTACCGCTGGAGCATCTCGATGCGCTGGTGCGTGCGATCATCGCCGAGTACATCGCAAGCGGCGAAGCGGACTTTGAGTGCTTCAGCCGCCACGTGCTGCGCAAGTACCGCGAACCTTTCCTGACACTTTGGTTTCTGGCGAAGCTCTATTTGAGAGAGGAGATCGTACTGGGTGAGAGTGAAGCCTCACTCTATGCACAACTGCGGGAGCATCCCGGTTTCCCGCAACTTCAGGACGATGCGGACTATACGGAGACGATTCGCACACTGATGCATGCACTCTGGGACAGCCCCGTAGGGTGAACCCTTTTGTGCCGCTGGAAGCGCTACTTCTTCAGACCTCCGAGCAGACCCTGGATCGCCGACTGCAGGTCGGCGGGGTAGACGACAAATTTGCTGTTGGGTGAGGCGGTCATCTTTTCGAGGGTGTTGATGTAGCGGTCGCCCAGCAGGAACATGGTCGGTAACTCTTTGTCGGTGATCGCTTCGGAGACATTTTTGATTGCCTGAGCGGAGGCTTCGGAGAGGGCGACCTGCGCTTCGGCCTCCTTTTTGGCGGCCTGCAGTTTTCCTTCCGCTTCGAGGATCATGGCATTTTTGTTACCTTCGGCTTTGGTTTCGATGGCGCGGCGTTCGCGTTCGGCGGCGGCCTGCTGCTCCATCGCCTGCTGCATGGAGCCCGACGGGGTGATATCCTGAATCTCGACCGACTTGACCGTAATGCCCCAGTCAGCCACATCGTCGATGATCTGCTCCTTGAGACGCGCTTTGATCGCGTCGCGGTTGGAGAGGGCTTCATCGAGCTTCATCTCGCCGATGATCGAACGCAGCGTCGTGGTGATAAGGTTCTGGATGGCGAGCCTGAAATCCTCCACGCCGTAGAGAGCGCTTTTGGGATCGGTGACGCGGATGAAAGCGACGGCATTGGTGAGGATGACGGCGTTATCCTTGGTGATCACCTCCTGCTGGTCGATGTCGAGGATGATGTCACGCGTGGAGATTTTGGAGCGAATGGTATCGATGTAGGGGATGATGACATTGAGCCCCGGAGTGAGGGTTTTGTGGTATTTACCCAGACGCTCGACGACCCACTCCTCGCCCTGCGGCACGATCTTGACCCCCGCGAAGAGGGTGATGACGACGACAACGAGTAGTACGATCAACACTTCCATAGTGACTCCTTCTTAATATGCTTTCTTGACTTTGAGCATGTTGCCCAGCGCTTTGACGGCGATCACCTTCTCACCCTCCTCGATGCGATCATCCGCCGTGACGACCCACTCGCTGCTTCCCAGCACCGGCACTTCAAACTTCGCACGCCCCTTCTCAAACGGCTCGACCCTCTCACTGACGATGCCTAAGGTGCCCATATCGTCGTCTGCCTGGCCTCTTTTGGTGAAGTTATCGGGTTTGAAGACCTTGAACCAGAGCACCAGAAAGAGCACACTCAGGACGATCCACCAGAAAAGCTCGACGGTAAAGGAGGGGTTCATGAGCCAGTCGACGGCGCCGATGAGGATCGCCGCGACACCGAACCAGATGATGACGAACGACGGTACGACGATCTCTGCCGCCACGAGGATCAGCCCAAACGACATCCAGTGCCACCAGAGCGGATCGGTCAGAAGTGCATGCATGGGTCTCCTTTGCGCCTGTGATGGGGAAGATTATAGCGAAAAAATGTGGAATAAAGAGGGAAGAGCATCAGCTCCTGTACAACGAACACTTTGCGCAAATAACGGATTTTTTACCCATTAACCTAACAAAGTGTTACGTTAATTGGGGATTTTTGAGCTAAGATTATATTTTAATATTGAAATTATTTTAAGTTTAAGATAGAATAAGTTAGTTGTGCAAATAGTTTCATCCTGTACATGATTATCTTGCATTTTTGGTATTGTTTAATAGTGAATTTGATGGGGTGTTTTGTCTATTATGTTAGATAATAAATAGTTATGTTTACTAAGGAAACAAAGTGCTAGTAAAAAATAAAATTCTAAAAGAGTGGTTTTATCCATTCGGAAAATGCAAAAATAAAGAATATTATAATATTCACTCAAATAAATTAAATATTAATGAGCATAACTCTTTTCAAGATTTTTTTAAATTCAATTTTAAATTTAATAAAATAGAATTATTAGAATTTTTATTGTACCAAACACGCTAGTCAAAACTATGCACTTTTAGTGCAAGGCTTTCAGCTGCTACACACTTTTAAGAGGTTAGCATGTAAAAATGCGAAGAGGAAGCCATACAGTCAGTCAGATGCAAG
>JALWPY010000196.1 GCA_026994915.1 Campylobacterales bacterium | reverse complement strand
GTCTTCACCGTCGCCAGCGCCACGATGACCGTAAAGAGAAAAGCCAGTATGTTGCGGATCACGGTGAAACGCACACCCAGCACCTCCACCTCCAGCGGCAGCTGCACCACACCAAGTGTCACCCATGAAAGGACAAAAGCCGCCACCGCATACATCGAGATCCCCTCTTTGAGCAGCTCCCCGCCGATGATATAGCTCACCATCGCCTGACCCGCCGCCACACCGCCCGCCACTGTTCCCACCAGCGTATCGTAGAAGAGATTTCCGGTAAAGAAGGAGCGCAGCAGTTCCGGTGTGATGATCGCCTGAAAAAGTCCTACCAGCCCTACCACACCGAGGATCATCGGCAGCATAAAGCCAAAGGAGAAGAGACTTCGTTTCAGGACCTGAACAAACGTTTTTTTCTCACTCGACTGAGGTTTTTTCATCGGAGGACCCTGTTTAAAAAGGCATTGAACTGGTTGGCGAACGCCTGGGCATCCCTGGTCCCAAAGGGCTTGGGACCACCCGTGATCCCTCCGGTGGACCGGATCTCATCCATCAGGTTTCGCATGGCGAGATACTGTTTGATATTCTCTTTCGTATAGAGTTCACCTCTGTGGTCGATCGCATGCGCCTCCTTTGAGACGATGCGGTCCGCGAGGGGGATATCCGCAGTGATGACCAGATCACCCGCTTCCGCCATCTCCACGATACGGTGATCCGCCTCATCCGCCCCCTGCGCCACGACGATATACGCTACCGTACCGTCGTTTTCACCCAGTGTAATGCGCTTGTTGGAGATGACAAAAGTTTCGATCCCCAGACGCGCGATCTGTTTGCGCAGGATCTGTTTGCGCAGGATCGGTTTGAGAAGATTGGGGAGAGCATCCCCGTCGATGAAGAGGCGCATTCAGCAAATCTCCTGAACCCGCCCGACCTGACCATCCGTCAGGCGCACTTTGATACCGTGGGGATGGGTGGGAGAGTTGGTCAGGATATCTTTCACCACCCCTTCCGTCAGCCTGCCGCTGCGCTGATCTTTCTTGAGAACGATTTTGACGCGTATTCCGGCACGAATATCGGCCCTGCGTTTGCCGTCGGACATACGATCCGACTTACTTACGCTGCGGTGCGCGCTGCGGGGTAAGCCATCAGACGCTCTTTAGGGATCGGCTTGCCTGTCTTCTCGTCGTATCCATAAGTACCTTCGGCGATCTTTTTGAGCGCATCTTCGACATCTTTGAGCTCGCTTTTGAGCGCATCGAGGACAGCATGATCACGGTCGTTGTCCATCTTCAGATCCGCCAGATCTTCCACATCGTCGATCTCATCTTCGGCTGCTATCAGATTGAGCTCCTGCTCCACCTCGGCAATCTCCTTCTCCAGACGTGCCTTCTCTTTGAGCAACACCTCTTTGAAGTAGTCCAGATCCAGATCATCTCTTTTTTGCATGGGTTTCCTTTATCATGTAGAATTTGGCGCAATCATACCATATTTGTACTCAAGGATAGCGAAACCATTTTTTCCCCGATTTTTCTGTACAATGTCAAAACCATACAACCGCAAGGAGCCATGTTGCGTCTGGACAACTTCTTTGAAAAACTGGGAATCCGCTACTTCCGGCACCTCTACAACCGAGTCCGGGCCGAACCCTACACCGAAATCGAAGGGCTTCCCAGCGACCGTATCCTGCAGGTGATCGTACAGAACATCACCCTCAACACCGTCCTCATCGCCTTTCTGACCGGCGCGCTGACGACCGTGCCCGCGGTACTCGTCGAGATCTACTACAAAAACAGCCTCGACACCCTCCACTACTTCATGCTACTGGGTGGCGTGACACTCTTCATGCTCGCCATAGAGCTCGGGGTACTCTACTGGCTGGGATTGCATGCGGTGCACACGCTGGCGAGCATCACCGGACACTGCGAACTCGAAGCCGACCCCACCATACCGCCGGAGTATCAGGTGGAGCGCATGCTGGTACGCTCGGCGCTCGAACTCCCCGATCCCGTCATCCACTATCTGGGTATCGATCCGACCAAAAACATCTCTCAGAAAAAGATGCTGCTGGCGGGCCTCCTCTACAAGGCAAAGGTGATCCTCACCTCCCTGCTGCTCAAACTGCTGCTGCGGAAAATCGCGGGACGTCTGGGCGTGCGGATGGGCTTCGTCTGGGTCTCTATCCCCGTCACCGCCCTCTGGGATGCGTGGGTGATGCACCGTGTCATCAAAGATGCCCGGCTGAGGCTCTTCGGCTACCAGCTCTCGCTCTTCATCATCCGGGAGATCCTCACCGAAGCGTTTCTCAACCGCCTCGGCCCGCGCACCAGACTCGCCGCCATCCGCGCCGTCGCCTCGGTCATGGTGATGGCCAACCGCTACCACCCCAACAACATGCTGCTGCTGATCCGTCTGAGTGACAACCTCAGCATCCGTGAAGAGTCGGACTACGACGACTGGCAAAAGTTTCTGAAGATGCTCGAAGCGAGCAGTGAAACGGAGCGGAGATTTCTTCGCGGACTACTCGTCGTTGCGGCTGCTTTCGACGGCAAACTCTCTCCTGCAGAGAGACGCAATCTACCGCTGGCTTTCAAAGAGGAGCAGACCAAGCGTTTCGAACAGATCGAAACGATCATCGACATGCTCGAAAACGGAGAGCTGCACAGAGTGGCACGCATGACGCGCGCACTTCTCAGATGACGTAGAAGAAGATCGCCAGAAAGTGGAGGATCGAACCCGCCAGCACGAAGAGGTGCCAGATGGTGTGAAAGTAGCGGATACGGTCCTTGACATAGAAGATGACACCGCCCGTGTAGGCGAGCCCGCCCGCGACCATCAGCCAGAAGCCGGCCGGATCGATATGGCTGCGAAACGCGTCAAAAACAGTGACGATCAGCCACCCCATCGCCACATAGGCGATCAGTGAAAAGATCTCGAAACGCCCCGGAAAGAGAAACTTCAGCGCGATGCCAAGCCCCACCACGCCCCACTCGATCCCAAAGACCGTCCACCCCGCACTGCCGCCTACCGACAGCAGCATCACCGGCGTGTAACTCCCCGCGATCAGCAGGTAAATGGCACTGTGGTCGAACTTCTGAAAGAGTCGCTTCCATGAGATGTGCGTCACCGCATGGTAGAGTGTGGAACTGCCGTAGAGCAGTACAAGCGTAGCGCCGTAGATAGCGGCCGCGGTGATCTTGAGCGCATCTCCGTGCAGAGAGGCGAAGACGACAAGCAGCGCCAGACCGGCGATACTGAGGGCGAGTCCCAGACCGTGTGTGAGCGCATTGAGACGCTCTTCGGTCGTCGAGAAGTGGTTGACTCTGGTATTCATGGTGCATATCCTTTGATGGATACACTATATCATAAAAAAGTCAACAAAAGTTACACTATCTTTTATTTTTTGACGGGTCGATGCCGAACCGGCCTGCCCACTACCCACTCCAGCACCCACGGCCAGGGACCGTAGCCGCTCTTTTCGTTGATATGGCCTGCATCTTCGAGCACCTTCATCGGAATACCGAGCGACGTTTGCAGCATGTGCGCCTCATCGGGTGTCAGGTAGGGATCATCGGTGGAGGTGACGAGCAGCGCTTCATCGGCATGCAGATCTTCGGGAATCTCGTAGGGGAAAAATTTGAGGATATTTTCGATGGCACACTGCGGAGAGGGCGGCGATACCAGCAGCAGACGCGCCACCCTCGGGATCTGCGCTTCATTGCAGAGATGAAACCAGATGACATTGGCGAGCGAATGGCAGATGACGGTGTGGGGCGCAAACTCCTCCAGCAGCCCCTTCACTTGCCGCATCTGACGGTTTTTGGAGGGAAAGTGGGGATTGTCCAGCAGCGGGAAACAGACACAGCCGTACGCTTTTGCCAACTCACCCGCCAGCCAGCTCTGCCAGTGCGGATAGTCGCTCCCACCCCAGCCATGCAGTAGTAATACTCTCTCTTTCATGCGGTGATTATACCCAAAGAGAAGCGCCACTCAGCTGACGGCAGGTACAAGCTTTTTCTTCATGATGAAGTCATCCATAAAGAAACTACCGCCGATCGGTTTCCTGACGGCATCGATCACATGAAACCCCTGCGATTTATACCAGTCGATCGCACTCTCGTTGTACTTGTTGACCGTCAGCCAGAGCGAGTCCTGCCCCTGTGACACTGCATACTTTTGGGCATACGCCAGCAACGACTGCCCTGCCCCTCTCCCGCGAACGTCGCTTCTGACATAGAGTTTACTGAGCATCATGCCCTCCCTCTCCGGCACTACGACGACGGCTGCATAGCCCACCGGCACACCCTTCACCTCAGCCAGAAAATATTTGAACCCCTGATCGATCTGCGCTTTGATCGCATCCGGACTCTGAAAATGCGCCAGCATATAGTCGACCTGCGCTGCACCGATGATCGGCGTATAGTGCTCCCGCCAAATCTGTTCGGCAAGTGTTGCGACCTGTGTGATTTGCGCCTGGGTGGTAACGGGGAGTGTTTTAATCTGTGTGGACACTTGCTCTCTCAAAACTCACCTCTCCCCAAACGCCTTTTCCAAAAGCGATATGAACTTGGTCTTTCGATTGTGTTTTTCCGTAAGTTTATCCATATAGTCGCGGTTTGGTTCAATGTACCAGTCACCGGTATCATGCCCCTTTTCGATCTCGGCGATCTTTTGAGCGCTTTGATGGCAAAACATCACACTACTTTATGCGATTTTTTATCCTCTGCAAGTACCAGCCTGCCGCTGACATACTGATGCAGTATGCTCGACACCAAAGTCTGATAAGGTATTCCCAGCTCGACGGCATGTGTTTTGAGCGCTTCCAGGTCCTTTGAAGAGAGCCTGATATTGATTCTCTTATCTTTTTTAAGCGTATTTTTTGCAATCTCCCGATGTTTTTTGATCTCGTTCTCAACATTTTCGACAGATTCCCACGTTTCGTTCTCAATAGAGTTCAAAAGCTCCCGTTCTTCCTGATCCAGCTTATAATCCATCATGATTTACCTCCCAGGTATTTTTTTGTCAATTTTCTGCTTGGTATAATTGTTTTTAAGAACCTCTCATTTTTACCATTCTCCACAAGAGGAACCGCATAAATATAGTTTTTCATAATGACAACCAAAATTTTTTGATGTACATATTTTTCACTGTTAGGATGTTTGATAATATCAATCAGATCCCCCTGCTCAATATGCATCACCACTTCTTCAAAACTAACATTTCTGGTCTCTTTTAAAAATATATTCTTTTCTGTGTTCCAGTTGTATGTAATCATAATATCAAATATAGCAAAACGTGTGCCTTTTGTCAACAAGTCTTCTGATTCTCTACCATCTTCAGATCTGCGGCACCAAACTCACCTCTCCCCAAACGCCTTTTCCAAAAGCGATATGAATTTGACTTTCCGATTGTGTTCTTTTGCAAGTTTGTCAATATAGTCGCGGTTTGGTTCAATGTACCAGTCACGGGTATCATGCCCCTTTTCGATCGTGGCGATCTTTTTGAGCGCTTTGATAGCGAAGGGATAGTATTTGCTGATGGAGCGACTGAGTGTATGCTCCACTCTGTCACGCCAGAGCAGGATCGCTTCCTGCGGGTACGCCTCTGCGAGCCACGTTGTCACTTCTGTAAGTGTGGCATTCGAAATATACTCGGTTTCGATCTCCTCCCGATGCTCCCTCAGATAGGCAGCGCAAAGATCGGGCGCGTCAAGTGTCATGAAGAGCTCGAGCCGCTGTGCAAATGTAAGGCGGTCGAGCTCTCCCAGCGCTTTTTGTCGCGCCTTCCGGGCCGCTTCCGGTTCGAGCCTCTCCAGATAGGCTTTGAGCTTGTCCGACGCATGTGAAACCTCGTACCATCTCCTGTAGGCTTCGGTGATTGCGGCTTCATCCCCGCGCTGCTGATACGCCCATATCAGGGTATCGAAGTAGTCATGATGGCTGTTGAACGGCAGCGGATCGATCAGTGAAAGATAGTGCAGCGTCTCTTCGGCCTCTCCTTCCTTTCGGTACGCTTTGGCGATATCGAGATAGTCATGCTCCGTTATCTCCTTGCCTCCCGCTTTCAGCGTATCCAGATAGAGGGAGGGTCTGTGCAGTAGTTGTGCCAGCTCCAGGAGCAGATGTTTTTGGGTATAGCTCTCAAACCTGTCTGTTGTCTGCAGATAGTTTTGCAGTGTCTCCTCATAGAGTTTTTCGAGCACACCCGGCGGCATCGCATCGCTCAGGATATCGCGCAGGCCGTACCCCTCGAGAATCAGCAGATCCCGTGTCTCATTCAGAAGTCTCTTCGCATCCAGCGTCCGGGGTGCATATCTTCTCCACAGCTCCTGTGCATACGCATAACTTGTCTGCACGACACCCGTACTGTCATCACACCGCTCATAAACCTTTTCGTCGGTAAGGATCAGCTTTTTAAGCAGTTTGAGCGCCTCATTTTCATCCCTGACCAGTCGTTCGATATCTTCGACGATCGACTGGATCGTATCAGCCAGCGCAAACGAATGACGA
Source organism: Campylobacterales bacterium (assembly GCA_026994915.1). Taxonomy (GTDB): domain Bacteria; phylum Campylobacterota; class Campylobacteria; order Campylobacterales; family QNZT01; genus QNZT01. The sequence goes on along the minus strand of JALWPY010000196.1, from coordinate 3,882 downwards.
TAATCAATAAATTTCCGCCCCCGTGCGATCGAAGCGATACGCTTTGCGATCTCTTTTACAAGCTGCGAAGGATCGTTTGCCAGCAGCAGTGTCTCGACCCGGCTGTAGAGCTGTTTGTCGCGCCCAATCGCCTCGTACAGCAGATCCGCAAGCAGTCGCGGTTCTATAGAGCGGATATCTTCCGGTGAAATCTCTTTTTTTGCCACAGTGCCTCCTTCCTATACCTCATCCCTCATATTTGATGAACTATTTTATCATATCACCTCTTCTTCTAATCAGATTTTTTATCTTATGTATATTTACAGAGGCTAAATCAAACAGAATTTATACGCTACTCTGTTTCAGCATTGCCTGTTATAATCAGCTCATTATGAAACTTTGGCTGCGCAAATATTTCTCCATTCTCTATCTGCTGGCGACGCTGCTTGGCGTGCTACACCATCATGACGATCTTAAACAGCACAACGACTGTAAAATATGCCTGGTCAAATCGAACCTTACACATGCCGATACACCGGACGATGCGGTTTTCCTTCCTCCGGTCAACTTTATCTCTGAGCCGACTTCAGGCAAACTCTCTGTTATCGTCATCACGGCAAAACCGACTTCACTTCAGGCACGCGCCCCTCCAAAATTCTCTTAAATAATCCAATCCAAATTACTACTATTACCAAAAATCACTATTTAACGAGGATACTTATGTACAAAAAATGGACATTATTGTCACTGTTTGCAGCGACGTCACTGCTGGCAAACAGTGAACTGGACACTTTAAAAGAACAGTTACAAAAACAGCAGCAAACGACACAGCTTCTGATGCAGAAAGTCGACAAACTGGAAAAAGAAAAACTGCAGGAGGAGGATGCCAGACTTGATGCCGCGATGGTGCAGGACAGCTCCTCAAGTTTTTCGCAAAACGCCTATCTGCCCGATATCGCTCTGATCATGAACTTCTCAGCAGTCGGGCGCAATGTCAAAAACAGTGATTATGAAGCGTACGCATTTCCCGGCTTCACAGAGCCTGGTGACGCAGAGCTGCCCTTCAACAAAAACAGAGGCTTCAACCTGAACTATGCGGAAGTGGCGATGCACTCCATGGTCGATCCCTACTTCGAAGCGTTTGCTATCTTTCACCTCCACCCGGACGAGTTCGAGATCGATGAGGCATATGTCACGACGACCAGTATGCCCGCCGGACTTCGCGTCAAGATGGGTAAATTCCGCAGTGCTTTCGGGCGTATCAACGAAAAGCACCAGCATGCCTGGAACTTCGACGAACAACCTGTCATCTACAAAGCGCTTTTCGGCCCCGATGTCATCAGCGATCCGGGCGTGCAGCTGCAGTGGGTGGCACCGACAGATACCTACATCATGACAGGTATCGAAGCACTGCAGGGCACAAACGACAGAAGTTTCGGTGAGAGCGAAAAGAACAACCTCTATGTCGGCTATCTCAAGTCCAGCGTCGATCTCAGTGACGACCTCTCGCTGCTGGGCGGCGTGAATCTGGCACACGGCAAAACGGAGGTGGATAAGACAAGTAACGTTTACTGTGTCGATTTGACACTCAGGAAACAGCTGGGAAGTTACAGCGCACTCAGCTGGCAAAGCGAATATCTGCAACGAAACAAAGATACCCAAACCGACACGCTCAAACAGGCAGGGCTCTACAGCGAACTGGTCTATCAATACAACAAAAACTACAGCGGCGGTGTGCGCTACGAGAAGATCACCAAAGATGGAGATTTCGACGATCTCGACAAATATACTGCAATGGTGCAGTACAAGCCCTTCCCTTTTTCGAGGCTGAGACTCGAATACTCTCATGACAGAACCAAAGTGATCGCGGGCAGCAGAAAAGATATCGATACCATCATGCTGACCGTCAACATCGCCACAGGTGCACACGGTGCGCACGCCTATTAGGAGAACAAGATGAAAAAAATTATTTTAGCGACACTACTGACACTTAATTCTCTCTTCGCATCACTCAATGTAGATACCACCTACGCCACCCTCGGCGCTGTCACCAAACAGATCGGCGGCGATCTGGTGAAAGTCAGCGTCCTTGGCAGCAGCAAGTACGATCCGCACTTCATCGTGCCCAAACCTTCCCTGCTCTCGAAACTCCGCCGTGCTGATCTGCTTATCATTAACGGTAGCGGGCTGGAACTGGGCTGGCTGCCCCCACTGATTAAAAGCGCCAACAACGCCAAAATACAGCCCGGCGCCAAAGGCTTTCTCGATATGAGCCACTTTATCAAGATGATCGACAAGCCGGCTTCGGTATCGCGTGCTTTCGGGGATATTCATGCAGAGGGCAATCCTCACTACTCCACCGATCCCCATCAAGTACCGGTCATGGCAAAAATGATCGCAAGAAAACTGGCGCAAATCGATCCCTCTCATGCTGCAACCTATCAACAAAATCTGGAGCAATTTCTCAAAAAATGGAACGCCTTTTTAACACAGTTCGATGCCAAAATGGCGCAGTGCAAAACCAAAAAAGTGGTGCAGTATCATGATCTCTACAACTACTTCCTGAAACGCTACGGCATCGAAAGCATCGGAAACATCGAACCCCTGCCCGGCATCGCCCCCAGCTCGAAACATACGATCGAACTGATCAACCGCATCAAACAAAACGGCGTTAAAAAGATTCTTCAGGATGTCTATCATGAAAAGAAGACGGCGAAGTTCATCGCCGCCAAAACCGGTGCAGAGGTGGTCGTGATTCCTCATGACGTCGGTGCAGTCAAAGGGAGCGAGACGCTCGAAGCGTTTTACAACACGATCGCGGAACGCCTATGCAAGTGATCGAACTCCTCTGGCCCGCATTTGTGCTGGCGATCGTGCTGGTCTATATCCATACCATCTTCGGTGTGGAGATTATCCGCCGCGGAGTGATCTTTACCGATCTTGCGATCGGGCAGATCGCCGCTGTCGGTATGGCGCTGAGTGTGGCATTCCTGGACGGTGCGTACCGGACACCGCTGACGCTATCTTTCGCGATCACCGCGGCGGTGGTCATCGCCTGGGCGACGCGACACGTCAAACATGTCGAAGCCTTCATCGGACTCCTCTACGCACTGGGCATCTCCTCCATCATGCTGGTGCTGGCACAAAGCAGCGAAGGAATGGAACTCTTCTCCAAACTGAGCGCGGCAGATATCCTCTTTACCTCCAGTGATGACCTCTGGAAAGATATCGCCATCTACCTCCCCGTCTCACTGGTGATGTTCATGCTCTACCCCAGAACCGAAGGACTCGTCAAAGAGCTGCTCTTTTTCGTCATGCTCGCCCTCACCGTCACATCGTCGGTACAGTCTGCAGGCGTACTGGTCGTCTTCGCCCTGCTCATCGCCCCAGCATACGCCGGCATTGCCCAGAAGCGGTTCAACCCGCTCTATTTCGGTTGGATTTTCGGCTCCGTGGCGATCATCGTCGCTCTCTACGCCTCATACCACCTCGACCTGCCGACGGGATACAGCATCATCTTCATCACCGTGCTGGCATCGCTGGTGTTTGTGGTGTATCGGAATGTGAAGTCGGGGGTGTGAGAGGAAATGGAATCCCCACTCCCCCCAATATAATACACAAAATGTTTGTTATCGCCTGTATGCGACAATTAACATGCACTTTGTATATTATTGGATATATTTTTCTCCTTTAAACTATCTTATCAGTCATATATTATTTACTTTTTTAGAAAATAGCAATTTTATTTCATTTTAAGATGTTTAATTGCAGATAAGGACACAACTCAACCACTATGCACTGAAAGTGCATAGGTTCCTTTCCGGACTGAAAGTCCGGGCTACGCCTATTCCAGTATCATTGTGCCCAAATCCCGGTTGGATGGATTCCGATGGTGCTCCAGAT
>JALWPY010000195.1:1907-10465 GCA_026994915.1 Campylobacterales bacterium | reverse complement strand
GCATGAAGCGGTCCAGTTGTGCTTCAGGCAGCGAATAGGCGCCCTCCTGCTCGATCGGGTTCTGGGTGGCGAGTGTCAGAAACGGATAGTCGAGTTTGAAGGTTTCGTCGGCGATCGTGACCTGACGCTCCTGCATCGCTTCTAGCAGAGCGGATTGCACTTTGGCCGGAGCGCGGTTGATCTCGTCGGCGAGCAGCAGGTTGGTGAAGATGGGCCCCTTCTTGACTTTGAAGCTGTTTTTCTGCGGATCGTAGATCTCGGTACCGATGATGTCGCTGGGCAGCAGGTCCGGCGTGAACTGAACGCGCTTGAAGTCGAGTCCCAGTGTTTTGGCGAGTGTGTTGACAGTAGTGGTCTTGGCCAGACCCGGCACACCTTCCAGAAGGATATGCCCGTCGCAGAGCAGGCCGATCAGCAGTGCGTCGATCATCTCGTCCTGACCGACGATGACCTTTTGTATCTCCTCTTTGATCGCGGAAAGTTTAGCGTTCATGATTGCTCCATTTGAAAAATAGGGTTATTTTAGCGAAATTGGGTAAATGTAGACAACGTTTCAAAGAGAGAAGTATGTAAAAGTTGTAAAAGTTATGTTAATATCACAAATAGTAAAATTATTTGTAATAAACAGAGAAGGAGTGCAGATGGAGAAGCGGTTTTTTTTAGGGGCAATCGTATTGGCGGCGATGCTATTCGGGATACTTTTTCTGACGGTCGATGAGCCGGAAATGGAAAATAGCGCAGTATCTGCAGAGGATAATGCCACACATGCGACGGTTGCACAGCATGTCGTTTCAAATGCCCAAAATGCCACTGTCGATACAACTAGTGTGCATCGCGTTTCTGCCGAGACGGCACAAAACGTTCTGAAACAAGATGCCAATGGCACTACAAGTGCAGAGGATAAGATGCAGCAAGTGGATAAAATCGAGAAAGCACCTCCTGCATTCGGTTTCATAGGAGATGGTGAGCATCTGCAGATCGTAGGGTTGATGTCCGATGCTGACAGAGAGGGTGCGTTGAAAAAGTATCTTGATCACCTCTGCCAAATGCGACAGTGCAGTGTCGATGTGGGGTATCAGCATGATATCATCGAGGCACCGTGGCAAGAGGCTATCGTCCAGCTGCTGAAACTCTTCGATGCGGGCAAAGTGGAAAACGGATCTCTCTTTATCGAAGCCAATAGCATCAAGATAGAAGGGAAAGTGGCGCAGGTCAAAGAGGCGATCGAGATTCAGAAGATATTTAACCAGCTTGGCAGCGAAGGACTTCGTGTCGAAAACAGACTAGCCATGGCAGAAGGGATACCCCAGATGAAGTCGCAGGCGGATGCTGTACCGGAGCGAAACGAAACCTCGGCTCCTACTGTCGCTGTCATGCCCGAAAAAGAGAAAACTTCCACTCCTGTCCAGCAAAAGGAGGTCGCTGAAAAGAGTGCCGCAGAAAAAAAAGTAGAGAAAAAAACAGAACCTGTAGCCCCGGAAAAAGTGACGAAAATAAAAAAACAACCTGCATCCACAAGTGCCTCAAAACCCCAAAAACGTATCGTTGTGAAAAAAAGTGTACAGAAGAAAGCACGACAGCATAAACCGAAAAAAAGAGAGGTCAGGAAAAAGGTTGTCCGAAGTGTTGCCACTGAAGATATTGTTGCACCGTCACATATGGAGACGGCATGGGATGTGGAGAAAAAGATCAATTCGATTGGAGGTAACCATCAGGTACCTGCTTCCGGAAAAGATACAATCGTAGCAGAGCCGAAAATGGAGGTCATGAAGTAGCGCTCAGTCCAGGCGTGACTACAGCCTCTCCCACGCCTCCGTCACACTTTTCTCCCGTTCGGTGACATGCATGATGAAGGCGGCGTTGAACTTTGCCAGTTCCAGCAGTTCTGGGGAGGGGGTGTGCAGCATCCGGAGTGAGGCTTCACGCGTGATCGGCTTCCATGACTTTTCGTAGGTGATGCCAAATGCCGCGGGGTCGATGTGGTGCTCTTCGACGGTGTCGTTTTCGCAGATCCAGTATTTGCATTTGCTGAAGATCTCGGGTGTGCCTTCGTTGCCCTGTACGACGATGAGCCGTTTGTAGCGGTCGGCGAAGATGGCAGCGTATTTGGCGACGAAGGGTTTGTGAAAGGCACCGATGAGTGCGTAGTCGGCCATACCAATATTGTGCAGTTTTTCGACTGTGTTGAGTCCGGTGCGCAGTCCGAGTCGCATGCGGGTTTGTGTGAGTGCGCTGAGCTCGGGAAAGAAGCGGGCACGGTCGAAGTAGTTGCAGTTGGTCGGCAGTTCCGTCGCTTCGCACATCTCTTTGACGGTGGTGCCTCCTTTGGAGGGCTGGAGCAGGTCCCCCGTCACCGTCAGCTGGAGGTCGCTCTGCTTCAGAAAACGGGCGACGAGCGGGAAGAGGTAGGGGTTGTCCACTTTGCCGTCGTAGGGGTAGCCGAGCTCGACCGCGTTTTCTACGGGCTGTTTTCGGATATATTCGTCGAAGAGATCGAGCACGGCACGAAACTCCTGCGTGCTCTCCTCGCGTACGCGCCATCCCAGCAAAAAGGCGCTGATCTGCTCGGGCCAGACCTTCTGCTCGAGGATCTGACGCATCGCCTCCCGCATCTCTTCGTAGGTGAGTTCACGGTTGTGTTTTTTGCCGACTCCGACGGCTTTGATCGCGGTATGAAAGTCCATCTTGCTGCTCCTCCCTGTAAAATCAGAAAATATTATATCGACATTATGCTTCCACCATTTTTGTCATCTAGTCTCAAAACCTCAATCACCGATAATCGCATTTTCTGTATACTATCATATTCAATAAACCGTAAGGAGTTTTACCATGGCGTTACAAGTACACATCGATGCGAAAGCGAAAATCTTCAGACTCTTCGACCTGCGTCAGCTGATGGGAGAAGCCGATCTGGACCTCTCTGAGATCGACCTCTCGCAGAGTGATGAGATTCAGAACCTGTATGATCGGGTGATGGAGTTTGTCGAAACGGGAGAGGTCGGTGCGTACGACGACATGCTTTTTCATCTGCATGGTATCGATCCGGAAATCTGTGAGATCACACTCCAGAACGGCGAGGAGAAGGTCGTCTCGACCGACGATATCACCCGCAAAAACGAATCTATCGCCTCCGAACTTCAGAAAAAACTGGAGCGTTACGCACCCGGGAGCCTCTTTCTGGCGACACTGACGACCGGTGATGCGGCCTGGGACTTCATGGGAGATGGAGAGCCTGAGAAGGTGGACCCTGCGAAGCTTACCATGCGCTACGTCGACTGCAGTGAAGAGGCGGACACTTACGAGATCATCGCCGGTGCGCTTTACGAAGATCTCTGCGACGTGCTCTCTACCGACAATATACGATATGCCAGACAACCGCTGGAACTCCAGGACTTCGTACTGCACCCCAAACATCTCTTCGGCAAACTCTTTGTCGTAAGAAAAGCGCTCGAATCCTCCGCAAGAGTACTGGAGCGCATTGATCCGCCGCATGTAGAGTTGCAGGATAACGGTTGGGTGTTGTTGCAGAGTGAATCAGGGGAGTCTTAAAGTTAAGTGTAGAAGGAGTGCGCAGGCAGTATAACCCTCCTGCGCAGGTATTTCGTCGTTAGTTGTGTGCGGCGTTGAACGCTTCGACCGCTTCGAGCATCAGAAGGCCCGCTTCGTTGACGCTGTTTTTGCCGACATATTTCGCCTCTCTGGCGGCGGTGTAGGCTTTTTCAAACGCTTCGGGGCTCAGGCCACTCAGTTTGATCGCCTCTTTGATATTTTTGGGCAGGATGCGGATCTTCTTCTCTTTGACATACATAGTTCCTACCTCTTTGATTGCCTTGACGACGCGGTAGATGGTCGGATTGACAGGTGTGCCGAATCCCGAGGGTACGCCGCTGATCGCCTTGTCCATCATGGCGCCGTATTCGGTCTCGACGATGTGTCCGTCGGGTAGAATCTCCACGAACCCTTTCGCTTCGAGTTTGTCGAGCGCCTCGTTGATGTGCATCTTTTCGATCTCATCTTTCCCCTCCACGATATCGCCGCAGCTGTATCCGTGATCGGGGAGCGCTTTGAAGACCTCCATCTCGTAGCGAGTCATGAAAGGGAGTTTCTCATGGGTGGCGAGCTCTTCGTAGAGCAGTCCTGAACGTGTCGGTTCATAGGTACCGAGTATACGCTCTTTGCGCGCCTCTTCGATCCACTCTCTGTTGGGGGCGCTGAAGATCTTGTTGGAGATCGCCAGACTCTTGACCGCCCACGAGTGTACGGAGCGCTCATCTTCCTGATCTTCGATCACTTTTTTACCATCTTCTGTGACGTAGTAGACACTCTTGTGCCACGCTGCCGATTTTTCGGTGATGAGGCCGAATGCTTCGAGACTGAAGAGATAGGTCCTCAGATCGAAATTTTCATCGTACCATCTGGCCATATCTTTGGCTTCCTGAAACTTGCTTGCGATTTCGCGCTTCTTCAGAGGCATCTCGTCCAGCCGTCTGCCGTAACGCTCGATCAACTTTTTGTATTCGCGTACCTTACGATCGACGAGCTCTTTGCGGATCTCCTCCATCGTCGGCAACTCTTCGGGATTGACCGAAGTTTTTTCGTCCCAGATGCGCTGAATCGTTTTGAGCACTTCGACCTCCTCCTTCTCGATCGCGAAGCTTCTCAGCGGTGCGTCATGCTGATCGAGATAGACGCGGTAGAGTTCGAGTGCTCTTTCGCCTGCATAGGTGAGCGTATCGATATCCTCTACATACCCCAGCATCTCCAGATCGGCGAGTGCCTCGGTGGCGATCTCTTCACCGTCGGCGACTCTGGCGATATTTTCGAGGATCGAGAGATCGAGCACGGAGCCTTCGTTCGCCCAGCCGCCGGCAGCCAGGGTCTCCTTCAGGCGCTGTCCGAGCAGTGTGAAAGTGAAGTAGTTGCCGTCGGGCATGGAGTAGGTGATGAGCCGCATACTCTCGAGGAGATCTTTGTAGTTGGCTTCGTCACTCAGATAGTGCGCATCAGTAGGGCCTGTAGGCGCTTTGCGGATATAATCCGCCAGTGTCGCGTCGATCACCAGTTCGGGACGGATCATCTTGTAGGCGTCGTAGAGGTCGAGTGCCTCTTGTGTCAGCTTGCCCTCTTCGTTTGCAAAGCCGCGCTCTTTGAGCACTTCATGGGAGACGGAGGTGGTTTTGTTGTCGTTACGGGCTGCACCGTCGATCATGGCGATCACTTTGTTGCTGACCCATTTGAAATTTTCACGCCAGCTCTCGACGGAGGCGATCTTCTCCTGTACGCGCTGCAGCACCTTCGCGACGATCTCACCGCCGTAGGTAAATTCGATATGCGCAGGGTCGGGATAGCGGATGATTCCCGCCAGATTGAGCGCTTCGACCGCCCCTTTGTTGAGGTTGGCGACGTCGATCGCCTTCTCCCCCGATTCGAGGATGAAAAGCAGTACTTCCGCTGCATCTTTTTTGATAATCATATTGTGACTCCTTTATTCTGTTTTGTTGAGTATATTTTAGCCGGATTGTATCAACTTTTCCGCTACCCAGGTAGCAAAAGAGATCTTCAGAGCCTTTGTTTTACAATGGAGTCCTCTGAAAAATCTGATTCGCGAACAACATCTGCAGCGGAAGGGTCGAAATCCGGCACGGATTTCGGGGCCCCACCGTGAAGCCGTTTGAGAGAAGCAGATTTTTCAGAGGACTCAATGAAAAATAAACCAGGGAGTCCAGATGCGCCTCTTCATCGCTTCCCGTGTCATTGTCAAAGAGTATGCCCAGATACGCGAAGCATTTGCGGAGGTGCTGGAAGGGCGCTGGGTCAAAGAGGAACATCTTCACCTGACATGGGTCTTTCTGGGGGAGCGTGACGATCCCGAGCCGTGGCTGGAGAGACTGGCCACAGTCCTGCCGCTGGCGCATGAGGTGCAGATGCGGGGGCTGGGCAGTTTCGGACGGCCGCCGAAGGTGCTCTTTGCCGGAGAGAAGAAGCCGGTACTCTTCAAGAAAGCGTCGCAGTTTCGCAGCGCGGGGTTCGAGATGGACCGGTTTCGGCCGCATGTGACACTGTGCCGGATCAAAAAGATCCATGACAGAGCCGCTTTTCGGGAGAAACTGCATGCGTTTAAAAAGATGGAGACCGTTCGTGTGCACAGGGAGATCGGCCTCTACGAAAGCCGCCTTACCAACAACGGTCCGATCTACACGAGAGTTATGTTACAATAGCGCCAGATTTCAGCCGAAAGGAACCGCATGCAGATTCAGGTGCAGCCGATGGGGCCCTATCAGACCAACTGTTACATCGTCACCGTCGACGGAAAAGATCTCATCATCGATCCGGGAATGGGAGCGACGGAGTGGGTACTCCAACATGTCAAAAATCCCGTTGCCATCCTCAACACTCACGGACACTTCGACCATGTCTGGAGCAACGCCGAACTCAAAGAGAAGCTCCATATCCCGCTCTACGCTCCCGAAGGGGACCGCTTCATGCTCGAAAACGATCCGCTGGGGCAGGGGACACCGCCCAGTCACCCCGACTACCTGGTCAAAGGAGATGAAACACTCGACATCGAGGGGATCAAAGTGCGCTACCGTCACTTTCCGGGACACACACCCGGCTGCTCCGTCATTGAGATCGGCGACAACTGGTTCAGCGGAGACTTCCTCTTTCAGCAGTCGATCGGACGGTGGGACTTTCCCGCCTCCAGCGGAGAAGATATGCTCAAAAGCCTCGAAAAAGCGCAGAAAATAGAAGGAGACTACCGCATCTACCCCGGACACGGCCCCGCCACGACTCTCAAAGCGGAGCAGCGGGTCATGCCCTACTGGATCGAGCAAGTGCGGCGGACGCTGTAGCGTGCCTACTCCACATTTGCAAAACGCATACACAAGACATCGGTTATGTGCTTTTGCAAAACCGGATCAGCGAGAGAGGTGAGTTTTTTGACGAGTCTCTTTTTGGAGATTGTTCTGATTTGCTGGCACAGGAGTATGGAGGGTTTTGGAAGTTGATCGGGCAGAAAGAGTTCATTGGGGTAGATTCGGCGTCCCTTTTTTCGGGAAGTGATCGGGATGATGGTTACGATGTCGAGTAGATTTTCATAGTTGTTGGAGATGATTAATACCGGTCTCGTGCCAGACTGTTCTCTCCCAACAGTGGGGTTCAGGTCGGCGAGATAGATATCATATTGATTCATTTTATAAGTTCGTTATCGGCGTATTGAAAATCTTCTGCAACTTCTTGCATATCTTTGAGGTAGAGCTTGTCTCGTGCTGCCTCCTGCATCGCTTTGCGATACTGCTCCTTTTTCTCTTTCTCGATCAAAAGCTGCAAAGCACTCGACACCAGTTCCGAGAAGGAGCGGTAGTTTTCCAGGATATGCTCTTCCTCCAGAATTTCAAGTACTTCATCATGAATCGTGACCGTTTTTCTTACCATGTGACCATCTCCTCGTCATATAAAAGTCATACTTTTTATCATACCAAAGAGTGTATTGCCTAATGCTTAAATTTTGTTGATTGGATCAGCCGATCTCCTCCCCGTCAGCAAAAAGACCCCAAACTCCCGGTGCGGTTTGGTGATGGTGCCGGCATGATGTACCGCAACATCTTCGAAACCCGCCTTTTCTGCCATCTCTGCCAGTTGTGCCGTGTCGAAGCCGTAGTGGTAGACGCCGGTGTTGTCGCTGTGGAAGGTGCCGTCCTCCTGTTCCAGATCGGCGAGGGCGATGAAGCCGTCTGGTTTGAGTATGGTGTAGAGTTTCTCCAGCAGGGCGGGGATATCTTCGATGTGGTGGATCGTCATGGAGGAGACGATGCCGTCGTATCGGGTCTCGATTGGCAACTGCATGATATCCCCTTCGAGGATCTCCGTCTCACATACGAACTCGGGGCGTTTGGCGGCGAACTCGGCGAGCATGGAAGGGGAGTTGTCGAGCGCTGTGATTTTGCCGACTTTCTGTGCGAGGTAGTAGCTCAGCAGCCCGGTACCAGCACCCAGGTCGAGCAGATGTATGTTAGGATGCAGGGGGATGTTTCGTACGATTGTTTCGGCGATTGCTTCGGCGTTTTTAACACGTCTGGAGTTCATGTCCCATGATTTGGACTTATGTGCGAAGAGATCCTTTTTCATTTCCGGCGCTTTCATGACGCGACGCTCTCCCAGAGGATCGCCACTTCGATGTCATGAATGTCGCTGCGGCGCGGTTTGATGTAGAAAGGTTCGATTTCGTAGTTGTCGGGATCGTACTTTTCGCTGATCTCTTCGATCTCCTCCTGCAACTCCTCTTCGAGCTCTTCGATCTCCTCCTCGATCTCTTCGACCCGCTGTCGGGCGCGTTCGACGTCATCTTTTTCGCGGTACATGCGTCCTGCACTGCGCAATGCCGTGCCCGCTTTGGAGGCGGTACTGCGTTTGACGGCACTCCTTCCCAGAAAAGCGTCCAGGATCGTCATGCCAAACGAGAGGACGGTATTGGTCGTGCTGGCACTGACATCGGCCTCCTCTTTGTCGAGCTTTTCGAGCGCGCGGCTGAGTTTCTTTTCGAGACTCTCCCGTTTCTT
>JALWPY010000195.1:0-1897 GCA_026994915.1 Campylobacterales bacterium | reverse complement strand
GTCTGTCGATCGCCTCCTCTTTGCGTTCACGCAGACAGTCCGATACACGTATGCGGAACGCTTCTTCGCTCTCATAAAGTTCTGATTCCAGTTTTAATTTTTTAACACGATAAAGAGTCACACTTTGTTGGTGATATAGATAATTTGCAAAAGATTTTTTTAGTGGATTAAGGTTGTCTAGTTCAGTAATAAACGTTGGTAGCGGTGTGTAGCTACAAGCTTGGATTGGTGAAAGATCGTAGAGGTCAAAGTCATCGTCGTTTTCTTCTCCTTCTTCCCAGGTGATTTCTTTCATACGTTCGTCAAGTGGATATTTGAGATAGAAACTTTCTTTTACATCGATCGCACGTTTTGCATTATAAAAATTGACGGTACCATTAGCAAGTAAGTACGGTATATAGGTACAATTTTCGGTATAAGCGCTGAGGTAAAACTGGTCGATCTCATCACTCAATGGTGGTGGAGCGTTGTGGGAGGGGGCTGTTTCAGCCTTCTGTGTTTGCATAAGTGTCTGCGGTTCAGCAGTCTCTTCTTCTGTGTGCTCGAGCTGTGCCTTCTTCTTCTCCATCAGTCTGGCGATCTGCGGTTTAGACAAGGGGCCTGCAAGATAGCTCATAACCCATCGAGTGCTAAAAAGAGCAAGTGTGTCACGGTGGGCACTTTTTAGTAAAAAAGTACGCTTTTGCATATTTGTTAACAATGTCCTAATAGTTTTTTTGTCAAGAGCATCTGAGCCACTTTTAACCATACCTTCAATCAGACGATTAATATCCTGTTTCGTCTGAAGTCGTCCAATAAACCATAATCCAATATTGGAAAATCCTTTGTAGTCGAGATCAACGGGGTTTTGACTGGCAAGGACGACCCCGATGCCGTAAGCGCGCGCCTGTTTGAGCAGCAGAAGCATCGGCTGTTTGGAGGGCGGGTTGGAGGTGGCGGGGAAGAAGCCGAAGATCTCATCCATGTAGAGGAGGGTACGCAGGCTCCCTGTACCGCTGAGGGTGCGCATCCATGAGATATATTTGTTCAGCAGAAGCGTGACGAAAAACATCCGTTCGTTGTCGTTGAGATGGGCGATGGAGAGGATCGCGACACGGGGTTTGGCATCGGGCGTGTAGAGGAGCTTCCGGATGTCGAGCGGTTCGCCTCTGGTCCAGCTCTCGAAGGTGGGGTTTGCGAGGACGTTGTTGAGCAGCATGGCAAGTTTGAGCCGTTCGTTCTGCGGATAGAAGCTCTTCAGCGGCAGTACGCCCACCTTCTCGAACGGCGGGTTGGTCACATAGCCTATGAGTGACTCCAGCGTCAGCGACGTCCCCTTTTTCCAGAAATATTTGAAGATCGTGCTTAGCAGCAGGTAGGGTTTGGAGGTGAGCGGGTCGACATCTTCGCCGATCAGTGCGAGGATGGAGGTGACGGTGGAACCCAGCATGTAGGCGAAGGTATCGGGGTCGTCGAGAACGTCGGGACTGGGGGCGTCGAAGCTCGAAAGCACACTCAGGCTAACGCCCGCACTGCTACCGGGTGTGTAGATGGTAAAGTCGGCACCCTCTTTGTAGCGTCGGACACGCTCGCGATCCTGTCCCCAGCTTTTGATTTCCTCTTCCCATGTTTTGGCGATCTTTTGGGCGTAGGTGGGAACGTCCATCCCTTTGCGCTCCGCTTCATGACGGTCGATCCAGGGTTCGAACTTTTTGGGATCGAAGTCGGGGAAGGCGAGCAGCAGGTCCCCCATGTCGCCTTTGGGGTCGATGACGATGGAGGGGATGCCGTCGAGCACCGCCTCTTCGATGATCCCTACACCAAGACCCGTCTTACCGCTTCCGGTCATACCGATGATGGCGGCATGCGTGGTGAGGTTTTTGTTTTTGACCAGCAGCAGATCGTCGCTATCTTCACC
>JALWPY010000194.1:3665-10484 GCA_026994915.1 Campylobacterales bacterium | reverse complement strand
AGTACCAGCAGTGTCAGGATGATCAGGACATTGAGTGAGCTGACGAGATCTTTGGGTTCGGAGGGGGCGGAGAGCGAGAGGTTGACGGTGGGAACCTGGACGGGATCCGCACCGAAAGCGATGGAGATTGCAACAAAAAGCAAAATCGCTAAAACTTTGATCGCTATCCTCCGGCTGCGGTGTCAAGAATGCTCTTTTTGGCACGCTCCTGATCATCCTCATCTTTTGAAAAAAAGTATAACTCAACGCGCCTGTTTTTTTCCTTACCTGCTTCTGTCAGATTTGAGGCGATCGGCTCATATTGCGCTTTGCCGCATGCGGTGAGAAGTTTGGGTTCGACTTGGTTTTGGACGGGGACCGCGACCACCGAGATGGCACGTGCGGCGGAGAGTTCCCAGTTGTCTTTGAACGGAGAGTTGAAGGGCTTGCTGTCGTCGGTATGGCCGATGACATGGATACGCATGTTGGCCGGCAGTTTCTGGATGATGAGGGCGATGCGTTTGAGAAAGAGCAGGGCATCGTCATCATCGATCGTCGCACTCCCTTTTTTGAAGAGGAGCCTGGCTGGCAGACGGATCATAAAGCCGTGGTCCGCCTCTTCGAGTGTCGCTTTGCTCCCCTCCTGCGCTTTGGCCATCTCATTGAGTTCGATAACCGTACGCTTGAGTGTTTTCATCTTCTGTGCCTGCTCGTCTTCTGCGTCGATCGGGGTTGTCTCCTGCTGGCGTTCGGGAGAGACTTTGACTTTGGTACCGCCCTCCAGAACACTCAGCGCGCCATTGAGAGAAGCCGCCGCTTCGGCCACCTTTTTGGCATCCATTGTCGACATTGAAAGTAGCAGGACAAAAAAGCAGAGCAGCAGGGACATGAGGTCACCAAACGCCGCCAGCCATCCGGGCAGACATTTGGGACAATCGGGTTCAGGACACTTTTTACCCATCGTTTTTCCTAGTCAAACTGGCTCTCGCGCTCTTTGGGCGGGAGGAAGGCGAGCAGTTTCGCTTCGAGTGTTCTGGGGTTGTCCCCCGCCTGGATCGACATGATCCCTTCGATGATCAGCGTTTTGATGACCATCTCATCGGTATTTCTGAGTCCCAGGATATTTTCAACCGGGCCACCGATGATATTACCGAGCATCGCACCGTACATCGTTGTCAGCAATGCGACCGCCATCGAAGGACCGATCGCCGCGGGATCGGCCATATTCAGAAGCATCGCAACCAGACCGATCAGCGTACCGATCATACCCATCGCACCGGCAAAGCCTGAAATCTGTCCGAAGAAAGAGGCATTGACTTTGTGGCGGGTATCGGTCTGCGCCATATCGATCTCCAGCAGATCGCGGATGACATCGGGTTCATTGCCGTCGATCGCCATTCCGAGCCCCTTTTTGAGAAACTCGTTCTCTTCGTTGGCGACATCGCCCTCGAGTGCCAGGACCCCCTCTTTACGCGCTTTGGTGGAGTACTCGACCAGTTTGGCGATCAGTGCCTTGGGATCGTCCGTCGGGGGTTTGATGGCGATCATGAACATCTTGCCAAATCCTTTGACATGGTCCATCTTGAAGCCGATCATCAGGGTACCGATTGTACCGCCGAAAACAATGAGTATGGAGGGTACATCGATATAGGGTCCGATACCCACACCCATCGCCATCGCTCCAAAGAGCAGACCCAGGGTGAGTACAAGACCAATTACGGTTCCTAAATCCATCTATCTTATCCTTTGACCTTTTCGTGATAAAAATGCAAATGCTTTCATAAAATTCACTATCGATGCAAATATCGGCACATCTGTAAATAAATTTAATTTTTGTTCGATATACTGAAGTAAAACTATTAATTTACATGTTTTAGGTCCAAATGATACAACAATAAAACTAAAAAATGTAAATTATTTCATATTTTATAAGGAATATTCAACATGGCAAATAATTCGGTAATTATTCTGGCAGCAGGCAAAGGGACGCGAATGAAGTCGAAGCTTCCCAAGGTACTCCACAAGATCTCCGGTTTCCCGATGCTCTACTTTGCGATCAAAGAGGCGAAGAAACTGAGCGACGACATCACTGTCGTGCTCTACCACCAGGCCGATCTGGTACGCGAAACGATGGAGCGCTACTTCGACGACGTCAACTACGTGCTTCAGGATCATGAAAACTACCCGGGTACCGGCGGTGCGGTCATGAATATCGACGTCAAACATGACAAAGTGCTTGTGCTCAATGGTGATATGCCGCTGATCGAAGCCGATGAGCTGGAGAAATTTACCGAAATCGATGCTGACATTGTCATGAGTGTCATCCGCATGGAAGACTCTTCAGGATACGGTCGTGTTGTGATCGACGGTGATGAAGTGGTGAAGATCGTCGAAGAGAAAGACGCTTCCGAAGAGGAGAAGGCGATCAAAACCGTCAATGCCGGAATCTACCTCTTTAAAAGAGAGATCCTCGAAAAGTATCTGCCCAAACTCTCCAACGACAACGCACAGGAGGAGTACTACCTGACCGATGTCGTCGAGCTTGCCAAAAACGACGGTTACAAAGTGGCACCGCTCTATGTCAAGGAAGAGAACTTCAAAGGGGTCAACTCCAAATATGACCTGAGCCACGCCGAAGAGATCATGCAGCGACGTATCAAAAAGCGCTTCATGATGGCGGGTGCCACGATGCATCTGCCTGACACGATCTACATCGATGCCGATGTCGAGATCGAAGGGGAGTCGGAGATCGAACAGGGCGTGACACTGCTTAAAGGTGCCAAGATCGTCAACAGCCACATCAAAGCAAACTCTGTCGTAGAAGATAGTAAAATTGTCGACTCGAGTGTCGGACCCATCGCCAGAATCCGACCCGGAAGCGAACTGACCGATACCCACATCGGCAACTTCGTCGAAGTAAAAAAGTCGATCCTCAAAGGGGTCAAAGCAGGGCATCTGAGTTATCTGGGCGACAGTGAAATCGACGAGGGAACCAACATAGGCGCGGGGACGATCACCTGCAACTATGACGGTAAGAAGAAATATAAAACCGTCATTGGTAAAAACGTCTTCGTCGGCAGCGATACACAGATCGTCGCACCGGTGGTGATCGAAGATGAGGTCCTCATCGCCGCGGGAACGACGGTCAACAAAGATGTCAAAAAAGGGTCTCTGGCGATTAGCAGAACCAATATGAAAACAATTGAAGGGTTCTTCGACAAATTTTTTAAAGAAGAGTAGAATTACGTATTGAGTCCTCAGAAAAATGCTGCTTCTCTCAAACGGCTTCACGGTG
Source organism: Campylobacterales bacterium (assembly GCA_026994915.1). Lineage (GTDB taxonomy): Bacteria > Campylobacterota > Campylobacteria > Campylobacterales > QNZT01 > QNZT01. Next base: position 7,210 of record JALWPY010000194.1, on the reverse strand, counting down.
GGTCCCCGAAATCCGTGCCGGATTTCGACGTTGGGCTGCAGATGTTGTTCGCGAATCAGATTTTTCAGAGGACTCTATGATAAAAGGGGAGGGTATGTTGCTTCAGGGAAAAAAGATTCTCGTCGGTGTGACGGGAAGCATCGCGATCTACAAGACACTGGAGCTGATCCGGCGCTACACCAAAGCGGGTGCCGATGTACGCGTGGTCATGAGTGACGGCGCCAGACGCTTCATCACCCCGCTCACCTTCGAAGCGATCACCCGAAACAGTGTGCTCATCCCCGAAAACGAGAGCTGGGCCGACGACAACAACCACATCGACATCGGCAAATGGGCCGACCTCTACGTCATCGCTCCCGTCACCGCCAACACCCTCAACAAACTCTCCAATGGCATTGCCGACAACCTGATCACCCAGGTGGCGCTCGCCTATACCCAAAAGCCCATCCTCATCGCCCCGGCGGCCAATACACAGATGTATCAGAACAATACGACCAAAGGGTCGCTCAAGATGCTCAAACTCCTCAACTACGAAGAGATCGCCCCGCAGAAGAAGCTGCTCGCATGCGGAGACGAAGGGACCGGAGCGATGGCCGACCCCGAAGATATCTTCCACAAAAGTGCCAAACTGCTGCTGCGCGATCCCTTCTGGACCAACCGCCGCGTCGTCGTCACGGGCGGCGGCACCAGAGAGAAGATCGACGATGTGCGCTACATCACCAACGCCTCCAGCGGCAAGATGGCCGCAGCCCTCTCCAAAGCGCTCTACTACCGGGGTGCGGATGTTTGTCTGGTCGCCACTCAGAAGATTTCCGGACTCCCCTCCGAACTCTACGTGATCGAAGTGGAAGACTCCGCCGAACTCAAAGAGTACCTCGTCGATGCGATCCGCGTGGCGAAAAAAGGGGTACTGACCAAAGCGACGCTGATGGACCAGAGCGTACCTGAGCTGATTCAGAAGAAGCCCTATCTCTTCATGGCGGCAGCGGTGAGCGACTATGTGCCCAAATATCCACAGAAGGGCAAGCTGAAAAAGGAGATGCTGGGTGATGCGTGGTCTCTGGAGATGAAAAAGAACGAAGATATCCTCAAAAGCATTAACAAAGAGGGGGTTTTCGCTGTAGGTTTCAAAGCGGAGAGCGATCCCGAAACGGCACTTGCCAGTGCGAAAAAGATGCTTGTCGAAAAAGAGCTCGATGCCGTCTGTCTGAACAATATCAGCGACAATCCGTTCGGAAGTGACGAAAACCAGATCACCCTCATCACGCATCAGGGAGGGTATCCGCTGCCTAAAGCGGACAAGCTGACCCTCTCGCTGGAACTGCTGAAAAAACTCGAAGAGATCGGGGACGCATGATCGGCCAGCTTGCCCGTATCGCCGGTGTCGACGCACTGTTGGGCAAGCTGCAGACCGCACGTTTCAACGCTGTGCTTCCCGTCACGATCGAAGTGCTCGAGGAGATGCCCAAAGAGGATCAGATGAGCCGCTACCGGCTCCTCATCGGTAAAAAAGAGATCGAAACCAAAAGTGCACTGCCCCTGGAGCAGGGGTCGAAATACTGGGGTGTCATGAAAGAGAATCTTCAGACCCATTCGGTGACCCTCTCACGTCTGCTGCAAAAACCAAAGCTTCTGCAAAATCAGAAAATAGTCTCCTTTCTACCCGCGTTTACCCCCGAAAAGCTCGCCGCAATGCTCTCTAAAGAGTCGCCGAAAGCGGAGATGAAACTGCTGCTGCTCGAACATCTTTCCCAGACACAGAACAAGCAGGAGTTCATGACGCTGGCCAATATGATCAACGCACTGCAAAATGATGTCTTTACGATGCTGCTGACCTATCAGGATCGGCAGACCCTTTTTCAGTTCAAAAAGCGCCGCTCTCAAAGCCAAACTTCAAGTGAAGATGGTATGATTGATTTTTATGCGGCATTTGAGCATATCGGTCCGGTAGAGGGTGTTGTCGAAGTACAGGCGGATATCAAACGTCTCACGCTCTATCTCTATTATGAGCAGAGTCTGGATTTTTTGCGAAATGAACTGGAGACGCTCGGATTTGAGGGGCGGCTTCTGCCCAAAAAAGCACAGATCCGACCGCTTTATGAACCGGTGTCGTCGCTGCTGGATATCAAAGGATAATCTTGTATGAATGAACTCAGACATATCGCCATCATCATGGACGGCAACGGCCGGTGGGCGAAACAGCGCGGCTTTATGAAGCGTATCATCGGGCATGAAGAGGGTGCCAAAAGGGTTCGTGAACTGACGATTCACGCTTCTAATATGGGGGTTCGTTACCTGACTCTCTACGCCTTCAGTACCGAGAACTGGAAACGTCCCGAAGGGGAGGTCAGTTTTCTGATGCAGTTGATGGACCGCTACCTCAAAAATGAACTCAAACTTTTTCTCGAAAACAATGTCCGTTTCGACACGATCGGCGATGTCGCCGCACTGCCGAAGAGTCTGCGCGACCGTATCGCCTATACGAAAGAGAAGACCGCACACTTCACAGGCCTGACACAGGTGCTGGCGGTCAACTACGGTTCACGCGACGAGATCGTCAGGGCGGTCAACAAAGCAGTCGAAATGGGCAAAAAGGTCGATGAAGAGAGTTTCGAAGCGCTGCTGGATACAGCGGGCATGGATCCGGTCGATATACTGATTCGAACCGGTGGAGACAAGCGCCTCTCGAACTACCTGCTCTGGCAGGCGGCATACAGCGAGCTCTACTTCACCGATACACTATGGCCTGACTTTACCGTGGAGAAGTTCGATGAGATCATCGCCCATTTTCAGACGGTCGAGCGGCGTTTCGGAGCGGTAAAATGATTTTGGAAGGTTTGATTGTCACACTTTTTGGGCTGCTTTTCGGCTCTTTTCTCAATGTCCTGATCCTGCGTATTCCCAAAGAGGAGAGCATCGTTTTTCCGGGATCGCACTGTCCCAAATGCAACAACAAACTCAAATGGTGGCACAATATACCGGTACTCTCGTGGCTGCTGCTCGGCGGCAAGTGCCACTTCTGCAAAGAGAAGATCTCGATCCAGTATCCGCTGATCGAAGTGGCGACGGCGATGATCTTTGCATTGACTTACTGGAAACTGCAAAATATTCCCTACGCGATCATCGCGGGGCTGGTGTTTGCACTGCTGCTGGGACTCTCGGTCATTGACTTTCGCTACAAAGCGGTGCCCGATTCGCTCAATCTCGCCGCACTGACACTGGCGATATTCGCTTCCGACACGATCCTGGCCAACTTCGTCAACGCACTCCTTTTCGCAGGAGGATTTTCACTGTTGCGCTTCTATGTCTCTTTCATCGTCAAAAAAGAGGCGCTGGGTGAAGCCGATATCATGATTGCCGCCACGATAGGTGCGATGGTGGGGCTCAAACTGGGCGCGGTGGCGATCTTTCTTTCAGCGATCATCGCACTGCCTGTCTTCATGATCATCCGTGAGAAGGATTTTGAAGTGCCCTATATCCCTTTTCTGGCGCTGGCGCTTTTCATCGTCTATATGGCGTCCGATTTTTTCAACATGGTGTTAGTC
>JALWPY010000194.1:0-3655 GCA_026994915.1 Campylobacterales bacterium | reverse complement strand
GCTCTATGGATAGGGTCACCCGCTATATCCTGGGCAACTTTGCCCCGCTTTTCCTCTCCCTCTTCTTTACCCTCTTTTTTTTGGTTTCGGTGATCTTTTTCATCACCATCGCAAGACTCACGGCACTGATCTCTGTCAGTTTCTGGGATCTGGGAGAGATTTTTCTCTACTCGGTGCCGGAGATGTTCGGATATACGATGCCGGTCACCTTTTTCATCGCCGTGGCGATGACGATGTTTCAGATGTCCAGGGAGAATGAGATCATCGTTCTCTTCGCACTCTCGCTCAATCCGCGCAAGATCGCCAAACCCTTTTTTGTCATCTCACTGCTGCTCTCGCTTTTTCTGCTCTACAATGCCTTGGTACTGGTGCCGCTCTCCAAGCAGATGAGTAAAAACTTCATCGAGATGAAAAAGATGGAAGCCAAACTCAACCTCAAAGAGAGTGAATTTGGGCAGAAGTTCTCCAACTGGCATGTCTTCGTCCGCAGCAGCGACCGCAAAAACTTTCATGATATCGTGCTCTATCAGAAAGGGAAAGAGGGGGCGTCGGACAAACTCATACTGGCCAAAAGTGCGAAGCTCGACCGCAACGATTCACTCATGACACTGACACTCCAAAAGGGAGATGTCTATATACCCGGCAACGAGAAGCTGATACAGGCCGATTTTGGCAAATTGATCATGAACTACAAACCCAAACTCCGTGAACTGCACAGCAGCGATATCTACGACTACTGGATGCAGGCAAAAACCGATCCCAAGCGGATGCAGCAGCTCAGCTTCACCGTGCTCGTATCGCTCTTTCCGCTGCTTGGATTTCTCTTTGCACTCTCGTTTGGAATCGCCCACATGCGTTACCAGAAACCCAACATCTATCTCAACAGCATGATCCTGATCCTGCTCTTCTATATCGCGATCTACCAGGTCTCTCATAAGGCGCCTCTTTTTGGTACCGTAGGGGTGGTGCTGCTTTTTGGTCTGCTCTCGATATTCTGGTTTGAAAAACGGGTGATGGAGCGTTTCTAATGCGCGTGAAGATGACGATCAGTTATGATGGAAGCCGCTTCTATGGCTTTCAGGTCCAAAACAGCGGTGTAGAGACGGTCGCAAACAGACTCTCTTCCATCTTTCGTTCACTCGGTATCGACAGCAAATTCGAAGCCAGCGGCAGGACCGATCGTGGCGTCCATGCCACGGGGCAGGTGCTCAGCCTCGATCTGCCACCATACTGGCATGACCTGTCGAGACTTCGCAGAGCCTTCAACCACAAGGCACTGCCCCACATCTATGCCCGCAGCATCGAAGCGGCACCCGCAGATTTTCATGCCCGTTATGATGCGAAAAAACGGGCCTATCGCTATCTGGTCTCACAGGGAGAGCCCTGTGTCTTTCACACCCCCTATCTGCTCTATACCCGCCCTTTTGACCCGCGGCGTATTGCAGAGGTGATCAGGCGTTTCGAAGGCACGCATGATTTCGCGCTTTTCGCCAAAACCGGTTCAGATGTTACCCACTATGTGCGTACCGTCTATCGCGCACGCTTCTATCGTCATGGAGATCTTTTTATCTTTGGATTCGAGGCGGATGGGTATGTACGTTCGCAGATTCGGCTGATGGTGGCTTTTTTGCTGAGGATCGGTTATGGAGAGATGGAGGCAAGTCAGCTGGAAGAGCAACTTGGGGGCAGGGAGCGGTTTGTCAGTGAACCCATCGCACCCAACGGGCTCTACCTGACACGTATCTGGTATTAGGATGCAATCTTTTTGAGTTCGATCTGTTTGAGTGTGTACATCGCCATCAGATCTTCGTTGTCGAGGTTCAGTTTCTTGCAAAGCACGCCCAGTTTGAGAATCTGATACTCCTCGAAGTTGTTCTTCTTGAGGTATGAGATTGCGGAGGGTGTCTTGTTGATATGTGCTGCAATTTCTTTGTTTGATACTTTCATTTTTTATCCTATACTTGAATTTGTTATACTACTAAATCGGAAACGAGTGAAAATAATTTACGCTTTTCCGGGCTAAAATAGTAATTTCAGGAATAGTTAATTTTATATACTGTATTTTATCACTTTTTGTTACATTATCGTGACGAAAGAGGGCATGCAGTATGCATGCTTCATCCCTGAGAACCAAATAAATCGATCAAAAGCAACAACATGCGACTGGACAACTATCTTTTTTCCGCCGGGCACACTGCCAGCCGAAACCGTGCCAAAGAGCTCATTTGCAGTGGCAAAATCAAAGTCGATGGTCTGATCGTCACCAAACCCGCCTTTGTGGTCGACATGGAGAGAATACCTGAAATAGAGATTCTGGAAGAGGTGATCTATGTCAGTCGTGCCGCGGGGAAGCTAAAAAGTTTTCTGGCACATCACCCTCTGGAGATTCGCGGCAAACGGTGTCTCGATATCGGCAGCAGTACCGGGGGATTTGTACAGGTGTTGCTGGAGCATGGTGCACAGAGTGTGACAGCGGTGGATGTCGGGAGTGAGCAGCTGCATCCGTCTCTGCGCAAGATACCGCAAGTCATCAGTGTCGAGCAGACCGATATTCGCAATTTTCAGACAGAAGCCCCTTTCGACATCGTGACCTGTGATGTTTCATTTGTGGGCATTGCACACATTTTGCCGGATATCGACCGTCTTGCAAAGAGTGATATCGTGCTTTTGTTCAAACCCCAGTTCGAGGTGGGAAGAGATGTCAGACGGACCCGAAAAGGGGTGGTCAAAAATCAAAAGGCGATAGAGATGGTCAAACAGAAATTTCTCGATGAGACATTTGCCCGCGGCTGGTGCTGTCTCTGCGAAGCCGAATCTGAAATCAAAGGTAAAGAGGGCAATGCTGAAATCTTCTTCCATTTCCAAAAAAGATAAGATTACTTCGATCGCTATCGGAGGATTCGACGGCCTGCACAGGGCCCATCAGGAGTTGCTCTCACGGCTGGACGACCATGGAGCGATACTGATTGTAGAGAAGTCTTTTTCCGAAGCACTGACCCCGGGCGGGGAGCGCTGCAGATACAGTGAGAGACCCTGTTTTTTCCTCGATTTCAGTACGATCAAAGAGATGTCGGCCGAGGATTTTGCCGTGTATCTGCACGAAGCTTTTCCTGCACTCAGAAAGATTGTCGTCGGATACGATTTTCGGTTTGGCAAAGATCGTCTGGGAAGTCCGGAGACGTTTCGCCGCATACCCGGTGTGGAGGTTGAGATCGTTTCGGAGCAGAAAGAGGAGGGGATCTCCATTCATGCCAATACGATTCGCACGCTGATCAAAGAGGGGAAGATCGCACTGGCCAATCGTCTGCTCGGGCGCCCCTATCGGATCAGGGGCCGGGTGGTTTCAGGGCAGGGGCTGGGCAAAGAGCACTTTTTTCCGACACTCAATCTTCAGACGCAAAATTTTCTGTTGCCACGGGAAGGTGTCTACCTGACAGAGGCGATTATCGGAGCCAGGAGCTATCCGGCCCTCACATTTATCGGGAAACGTCTGAGTACAGATAACGCTTTCAGTGTCGAAACGCATATTCTGAATGATGTGATTGACGGGCCGGTGGAAGAGATGGAGATTCTTTTCCTGGACTATCTGCGGGAAAATCAAAAATTTGAGAAGTTTGAAGATCTCAAAAAGCAGATCGCACAGGATGTCGAGGAG
>JALWPY010000193.1 GCA_026994915.1 Campylobacterales bacterium | reverse complement strand
GGCAACAAAGGCATAGGACTGGTACTGACAAAAATGTTTTTGGCGTCCGATCATGAAGTCATCGTCATCGCCAGAGATTTTGATGGATTTGTCTATGCAGATCGGGTGACTTGCATCCAGCATGATTTAACCGATGTCGATGCTATCGCTGAGAAATTAGACGTAATTGAGAACGTTGATATCCTTATCAACAATGCAGGCGTGATGTACTCTCTGCCGTATGATCGCTATCCGAATGAGAAGATAGAGTGTATGCTTGCACTGAATCTCAAAGCGCCTGTTAAGCTGATGGAGTTGTGTGCACAAAAAGGTGTCAAACGCATCGTCAATAACGCTTCCATCGCCGGGCAGATCGGACATCCCGATCTCTGGTACGGTATCACCAAAGCAGGTCTGATCAACGCGACCAAGAGCTTTGCCAAAATCTTTGCGGGGAAAATAGTGGTCAATACCGTAGCCCCGAGTCCCGTCGAAACCGATATGCTGGAAACCATCCCCTTAGAGAGACGTGAAGCCTTTTTGAACACCGTCATCACCGAGAGATTTGCCACAGCTGAAGAGGTAGCCAAAACGATATTTTGGCTTGCGAAGGAGTCCCCTGAGTACATCAACGGTACGACGGTAGATATCAATAATGGGTCGTTTCCAAGGTAGACCGGTTTGCAGAAAGAACTCCTTGTGTATGACAGCCGATATTGCAAAGTCGTGTATGTAAAAGAGAAAAATGCCATTTTCTATGCATGGAAACAGTTTTGTAAAGGGGATGATTACAAAGATCCGTTCAGGTATGCATACAAAGAGATTCGAAAGCATCACATCAGCACCTGGATCACTGATACCACAAACGGTTTTGAAAACGAAGCGGCAGATACCCAATGGCTCTTGGAAGAGTTTATGCCAAAGATGATCGAAAGCTCTATCAAAAAGATTGTTTTTATCATCGCCGATGAGAGTCCGTTGATGGATGAGATCAAAGGACAGGAGAAGGCGCTTAGTGCGTTTTTCGAAGTGGTGTTGATAGAGGAATATGGTTTTTTTTCATGAAATGACTATGGTATCACGATTTCATTCCAGATACGTATTCCAAATTTCTCCGAAAGGAATCTCATGAAACAGATATTTGAAATGACAGACCTGTCGCAGATCGAAGCGGTGTTGCAGACAGAAAGTTACGGCACTCTCGCGCTTTGTCACGACGACAAACCCTACAGTCTGCCGCTCAATTTCGTCTATCATGAAGGTGCATTTTACTTTCATGGTGCCAAAAGCGGGCGTAAAATCCGCATGCTTCAGGCAAACCCTGCCGCCTCTTTCTCCGTCACACAGGCGCACGCGCTGATCCCCTCCTTTTTCAGTTCCGACGAACAGCTCGCCTGTCCCGCAACCCACTTTTTCAAATCAGTCATCGCTGAAGGAGAGGTTGTTTTTGTGGAAGCGTACAACGAAAAAATCGCCGCACTCACTGTACTGATGCAAAAACTCCAGCCCGAAGGCGGTTACAAACCGCTTCATGAAGAGGTGTACCGAAAGATGATCGACGCTACCTGTGTCTGGAAACTTGTTCCTCATCAAATGCGTGGAAAATGGAAATTTGGACAGCATCTGCCCGAGGAACGTTTTGAAAAGATTGTCAAACATCTTCATACACGGGGTGAAAAAGTAGATATGGAAACTGCGGCAGAGATGCAAGTGTTAAGGTCTCAATAACTTGTACTGTGCTACACTGGCGGAAATTTCAACAAAGGAGAACGACATGCAGCATCACTATGCAACAGCACACACCCACAAAAGCAGTTCTGTTCTCCTACTCTTCTTCCTACGCTTAGTGTAAACTAAGCAATTCACACACTTCCAGATACCTTACGGTTGACTGTCAACACATGCGTTGTGGCGTTTTGCCACCGGAATAGTATTGTATATAGACAAGGAATAATATTATGAAAAAAGAAGAAGAGATTAACGAATGGCATGCGGACAAATACAAAAAACACGCCGGCTTTGTCACGAAGATGGCGTTACCGGTGATCGATTTACTGGCACCGAAGTCGGGTGAACGAATCCTCGATCTGGGTTGCGGGGAGGGGACGCCTGCACTGGAGATCGAGAAGTGCGGTGCAAAAGTCGTTGCGGTCGATTTAAGTGACGATATGGTGCAAAAAGCGCGTGAAAAGGGGCTTGATGCCCGCGTTGCCAATGCAACCGATCTGCCGTTTGAAGCGGAGTTTGACGCCGTCTTTTCCAACGCCACGCTCCACTGGGTACCGCAGAGCCGCCTTGCGGTGCAAAATATCGGCAAAGCGCTCAAAAAGGGTGGTAGGTTTGTCGCAGAGTTTGGTGGTGAGGGCAATGTCCAAGCGATCAGAGAAGCGATAGAGACGGTCTTTGCACGTCATCCGGAGTATGGGAAAGTGGAAATCCCGTGGTACTTTCCGAACACGGAAGTGTACGGCGCACTTTTGAAAGAGGAGGGATTTTGGGTAGAGTATATCGAACGTATTCCCAAACCCTCACCTATCGATGACATCGCCAACTGGCTGATGCTCTTTACCAACGGTATTACTGCCCATCTGACACAGGAGCAGGAGGCGCAGTTTCGTCATGAAGCGCGGGAGCTACTGAAAGAGTCACTCTACACCGAAGAAGAGGGGTGGGTTGCCGACTATGTGCGCATCCGTGTTAAAGCGGTGAAGGTGTAATTTTAGCAGGATAGACTTTTTCGATTTTCCCGCTTTTTACATCCCGCATAAAAATTGCCTCGATCTTGTCGGGATGTTTCTTTGCCAGCTTCATGTAAATTTTCCGATCCTGCTCCCCCCTTTATCTTCAAAAAGCACCCGCTTAGCCGAAAAACGCTAAATTCAGACTATTGATATTTCTTATTTTAAAGGCAGAAAAATGGAGCTTGAAAACATCGTCCCGTGGGGGCGTAATTTTGCCGAGTATCGTGATATGTTCGCGCTTTCAGAGGAGGATTTGCAGAAGCGGATTGTCGGGTGCGGGGATGGTCCGGCGAGTTTTAACGCGGAGGTGACGCAGATGGGTGGATCTGTCGTTTCGGTTGATCCGATTTACGCTTTTTCGGCGGAGCAGATTGTCGGAAGGATCGACGAGGTGGCGGAAGTGGTGATGGCGCAGGTGCGTCAGAACGTGCACAGCTTTGTCTGGAAAAATATTCCCGATCCCGACACTCTCTATACGATCCGCATGGAGGCGATGCGCCGTTTTTTGGAAGATTACGAAACAGGAAAAAGTGCGGGGCGTTATGTGGCGGGGAGTTTGCCGGAATTGCCTTTTGACGCGGGACGGTTTGATCTGGCACTTTGTTCACACCTGCTTTTTCTTTATGACAAGCAGCTCGATCTGGCGTTTCATGAAGCGGCGGTTCTGGAGATACTGCGGGTGGCTGAAGAGGTGCGTATTTTTCCGCTGGTGACGCTGGAAAACGCACCGTCCCCGCATCTGGAACCGCTCATGAAGCGTTTGACAGAGAGGGGCTATGCGTGTGAAGTTTGCCAAACCGACTACGAATTTCAAAAAGGTGGCGATGCGATGCTGCGGATCAGTGCAGAGAGTATTTAAAGAGACTTTACAATTGGCCAAAGCTCAGTAGAGATTAAAATATCATATTTCAATATGAAATAAAATATGGCCGCATTTGATATCTTTGGTATACTCATAAAATAATCAGGCATCGATACAATTTTGTTGTATTTACCGGAGGATTCGGATATAATTATGAAAACGACGAAATATTTTGACTATACGAGGTTGCGGCCGGATCGCCGAATTATCAAAGATGCATGGATTGTATATGTCATAGAGCATGCGGAAAAGACGTCGATTCAGGATGACGGCCGAATCAAAAAGTGGGCATTCATAGAAGAGGTGCAAAAATATTTGAGAGTGGTATTGCTGGAAGACGGTGAAACCGTCCACAATGCATTTTTCGACAGACGATACAGAGGTAACAGAGATGAACGTTAAATATTTCCCCGATACTGATACTGCGCTGATTGAGTTCAGCGACAAGGAAGTGTATGAAACACGGGAGATCAATGAAAATATACTTGTCGATTTCGATCGTGATGGTAAGATTGTCAGTATGACCATCGAACATGCCAAAGAGAATGCACAATTTCCCCATTTTTCTTATACAGAGGTAACAGAACAGGTGCTTAAACAGAGTGCCTGAAGTATACCTGCTTGCGGCATGTAAATATTCCCATTTAAAACTTTAAAACAACCGCCCGATCTTCCGAAACCCGTACCAATAGAGTAGCACTCCCAATATCAGCACGCCTGTGAAATAGGGCCACAGGTCCGCAAAAGCCGTCCCACGGTAGAAGATGCTTTCACTCCCTTCGATGTAGTAGCGCAGCGGTGAGAAGAGCGATAGTGTCTGCAAGATCGGGTGCATGGCGTGAATGGGGGTCCAGGCGCCGCTGAGGAAGATGAGCGGCATCATGATCAGAATCGAAAGCTGGGCGACCTGCATGACATCTTTGCTGACCGCGGCGACGAAGAGTCCGATGCCCGCACTCGAAAAGGAGTAGAAGAAGGTGAGCAGGATGAAAGCCCAGAACGAGCCGTTGAGCGGGGTGTCGAAGGCGCCCAGTACGACAAATCCGAGCGCGAGGATGACGCCGCCCATGACGATCATCACCTGCGAGAGCGACTTGGCGAGGATCGTCACTTTCGGGTCGACGGGCATCAGCAGCATGATATCCCATGTGCCGTCTTCCTTCTCTTTCACAAAGACCGCGGCGGTGAGGATGACGATCAGCAGGGTGATGACCGAAAGCATCTCCGTCAGCGCCATGAAGGAGTGGTTGTCGGCGTTCTGGTTGAAGAGTTTGTGCGATTTGATCTCGACGGGGAAACGGAGGTTGGCGAAGCCCAGGACGATATTTTGCAGATAACTGAGGGTCGTGAAGGCTTGCGAGGCGGCGGTGGCGTCGAGCAGGATGTTCAGTTTCGCTGTTTCACCGCGGCGGTAGGCTTTTTCGAAATTTTGGTCGAAGATGATGCCGACCAGGATCTCTTTGTTGAAGATGGCGCGGCTGAGTGCCTCCCGGGAGGGGAAGCGTCTGGGCGGGTCGAACTCCGGTTTGTGCAGGTGGCTCAGGATCTTCCGGCTGATGCCCCCGCCCGTGTCGTCGACGTAGCCGACCTTGACGTTGCGCGGTTTGATCTGTATGCCCGCGCCGGCAATGTAGATATCGGCGGTGAAGGGGTAGAGTATGACCGCCACGAGTCCCACCGATCGCAGAAATCCGAGCAGCTCTTTGTTGAAGACGGTCAGAAAGGCTCTCATCGCAGCGCCTTTTTCATCAGCAGTGTCCCCAGCGTCAGCACCACAGCCGCGTAGAGCAGCAGGATGCCCAGGTAGAGCAGCGACTTTTCGGAAGCGAGCCCTTCGCCGATCAGGAAGGTGTCGTAGACGATGTGGTTGTAGTACATGACGGGAAACATATGTGCTTCGTAGTACGACTCTCCCTTCATCGAGGAGATGGGCATCAGGATGCCGGAGTAGAGAAATCCGGGAATGATCGTGATGATGACGGTCAGCACCACGGCGACGATCTGACGCTTTGTGATGACCGAGACCAGCATGCCGATACCAAGACTGCTGAGGATGTAGAGTTCCGACGCGAGCCAGTAGAGGGCGAAACTGCCGCGAAAGGGGACCTCGAAGAGCTGGGTTGCGACCAGAAAGAGGACGAAGATATTGACCGAGTGGAGCAGGAAGGCGGGGGTCAGTTTGGCGAGCAGAAACTCCCCTTTGCGCACGGGTGAGGCGTAGAAGTTGAAGATGGTTCCTTTCTCCTTCTCCCGTACGATCAGCAGTGCGGCGAGGATCGCGGGGGCTACCAGCAGCACCAGTCCGATCAGCCCCGGTACGATCGCATCTTCGTCCCGCATCGCCTGGTTGAAGAGGGCGCGCTGGTTGATTGTGATCAGCCCTTTGGGGCGGATGCCCGTTTTGGCCATCGCTTCGGAGGCGGCGTCGAGGATCACACCCTGCACGTAGCTCTCCATCGTCGTACCGCGCGTCGGGAAGGCGGCATCGACAAAGACGCCGATCTCGCTCTTTTGCCCGTGCAGCAGCCGCTTTTCGAATGAAGCGGGGATGACGATCAGGATATCTTTCTTCGCCTGTTTGATGCGGTGCAGCGCTTCGGATTCGCTTATGTGTAGTACCTTCGTGTCGAAGTAGCGGGAGTGTTCGAAGCGAGAGATCAGATCACGCGAGTAGTGGCTCTGGTCGTTGTCGATGATGAGGGTGCGGGCGTGGGTGACATCCATCCGGATGCCGTAGCCGAAGAGGATCAGGATCATCGAGGGCATCAAATAGACCATGACGATCAGCCGGGTGCGGATCAGTTCGGTAAACTCCTTAAGTATATAGGCTTTGACGACACCCACTTTCATGACGCCTCCCGCAATCCACTTTTCGCTTCGTAGAAGTGCAGAAAGATCTCTTCGAAACTCTTTGCTTCGGGGAAGCGTTTGTGCAGGTTCGCGACGCTGTCGTCGGCGATCTTTTTCCCCTCTTTGAGCAGCACGACACGGTCGCAGAACTCCGCTTCGCTCATGTAGTGGGTCGTGATGAGGATGGAGATGCCCCACCGCTCCTTGAGGCGTCCGAGCATCTGCCAGAACTGGCTGCGGGCAATCGTATCGACTCCGGAGGTGGGTTCGTCCAGAAAGAGGATGACCGGTTCGTGCAGCAGTGCCGCCGCGACGGAGAAGCGCTGGTTGATCCCCAGCGGCAGATCGGTCGGCAGTGTCTCCATGTAGGCGCCAAAGCCGAGCTCTTTTGCATAACGTGCGATCCGGTCGAGCGCGACGGAGAGGGGGATACGGTGCATGTTGGCGAAGTAGAGGAGGTTTTCACGCACGGTCAGATCTTTGTAGAGGGCGAAGTGCTGGCTGACGTAGCCGATTTTGGATTTGAGTTTCTGGCGGTCGTGAAAACTGCGTATGGGCTGTCCCAGCAGCGTCAGCTCCCCTTCGTCGATCGGGTAGAGCCCCAGCAGCATCTTCATGAAGGTCGTTTTCCCCGCGCCGTTGGCGCCCAGCAGACCGAGTATCTCCCCGCCACGAAGCTGCATGTCGATATGGTCGTCCGCGACGAAATCGCCGAACCGTTTGGTCAGCCCCTTCGCCTCCATGACGATGTCGGGAATCGGTTCGCCGCTCTCTCTGGGGGTCACTTCGATGCGGGGAATCTCTTTGCCCTTCTGGAGGGCGTTGATGAAAAAGAGCGCTTCGAGGGTCGGCGCCTTTTTGGGAGCATCGAGCGGGTCGAGGCTGTAGGTGTTGTGCCCCGTTTCGATACATCGCGCACTCTGGCATGCGACGGGGGCGTAGGTATACTGTTTTGCCTCATCGAGCAGCGTTTCGCCCCTCCCTTTGGCGATGATCTCCCCCTCGTCGAAGAGCAGTACCCGGTCCATTCGCGCAGCCTCCTGCATGTAGGCGGTGCTCACCAGTGCGACGGTTCCCTCTTCACGGCGGATATTGTCCAGAATCTCCCACAGCTCCAGACGGCTGAGCGGATCGACTCCGGTCGTCGGTTCGTCGAGTATCAGCAGTTTGGGACGGTGGAGCAGCGTGCAGATGAGCGAGAGTTTCTGCATCATGCCGCCGCTCAGTTTCCCTGCCGGACGGTCGGTGAAGCGGGTGAGTCCCGCCATGTGCAGCAGCTTCTTTCTGTAGTCGCGAAAGGCGCCGTCCTGTCTGATGCCGCGGATGTCGGCGAAAAAGTCCAGATGCTCCCCGACCGTCAGCGTGTCGTAGAGTACCAGCCCGATCCCCTGCGGCATGAGCCCGATCTTCGCCTTGAGCGGTTCCGCCTCTTTGGGCGAGTGGAAGGTATGCCCCTCGAACGTTACCGATCCCGAAAAGGGAGTCACGCCCGCGACGGCGTGCATCAAAGAACTCTTGCCCGCCCCGTCGGCACCGATGAAGCCGATGATCTCCCCCGCATCCGCATGCAGCGAAGCGTTTCGGATACCGGTGATATCTTTGTAGATGACGGTGACCTCATGCACTTCGAGGGTATGCATCGGTTTCACCTGCGACGCAGAAAGAGGGTTCTGAGCCAGAAGAGCAGTCCTGTCATGCCTGTGCCCAGCAGCGAAAAGAGGAGTGCGCTCTGCACACCGACATGCTCCCACAGCATCCCGCAGACATAGGCGCCGAGCGCCCCCGAGAGTGCCACACCCGCGTAGAAGATGCCGTAGACGGAGCCTCTGTTGTCACTGTTTGCGGCAATATAGGCGCGGTTGGCGTTGAGCGAGGCGACGGTGAAGAGCCCCAGAAACCCATAAGCGACCCATGTCAGTGCCGCGATCTCGAGCCAGAGCAGCACCTGGGCGACGATTCCACTGAGGTAGGCGAAGAGCAGCACTCTGTCGGCACCGATTTTGTCGATCAGCACCCCCAGTCGGTAACTGGTGAGCGTCTGGATCAGTGTCGAGACGATGAAGAGCAGCGGGATCAGCGTCGTCGCGATACCCACCTCTTTGGCCTGCATCGTAAAGAAGGCTTCGTTGAACATGAAAAAGATGAAGAGAAAGTAGAAGAGCAGTTTCTTGACGGTACTTTTGTCCAGCGGCGTGAGTGCGAAACGGGTTTTTGCGGGATCGACGGGCTTTTTGGGAACATCTTTGACGAAAAAGGCGACCAGGATGAGTCCGATGATCCCGGGAATCAGCGTGGCGAGAAAGATGGTGCGCATGACCCCTTCGCTCTGGCCGAAATACCAGAGCAGCCCGAAGAGCAGGATCGTCCCGCTCAGCTCTCCGGCGATATCGAGTGTCTTGTGAAAACCGAAGGTCTTGCCCGAAGCGTTTTTGTGGCTGTAGTGTGCGATCATGGCATCTTTGGGGGCGGAGCGCAGCGCTTTGCCCAGCCGCTCGAACGCTTTGAGCGCCGCGACACTTTTGTACCCCTGGGTGAGGCCGATGAGCGGTTTGGAGAGGGCGGAGAGGGCGTAGCCGCCCACCACCAGCGGCTTGACGATGCCGTACCGGTCGCTGATATAGCCCGAAAGCAGACGCAGGGCGTAGGAGACGAAGGTGGCGACCGCGACGATGATACCCAGCTTGTCGACCCCCTCATGCAGCGCGACGACGACGAAGATCGGGAGGATGGGATTGATCATGGCGGAAGCCATGTCGGTAAAGAAACTGACCCATCCGAGCATGACGACGTTTCTGTCTATGCTTTTCATAGGACGGGGATCTCGCTGAGTGATTTTGGCAGCCCTTTGCCGTCGAGGGAGATGACCCCGACGGCGGGAATACCGAGCTTGAGCAGCGGATCGGGTTCGAGCGGCTTGAGATGGACGGCGAAAACCCGCTGAATGCGGTCGCTGCGTACGCTCACCTCTTTGGGGGTAAACTCCGCCTTCTGTGCGATACGCACGACCTTCGCCGGAATGGGTCTGTCGGGCCAGGCATCGAGAAAGATGACCGCTTTGTCGCCGAGCTTGATCTTGCCGTTTTGGAGGGTGTCGACGAAGATCTTCAGATAGAGCGAACGGGGATCGATCAGTGTGGCGACCGGCATACCCGCACCGATCACCTCTCCAACGTTCGCTATCTTCTCGACGGTGAATCCCACCAGCGGGGAGCGCAAAGTCATCTCGTCGATCGCCGCGGCGACCTGCGCTTTCTGCGCTTCAAGTGCGGCGATGCCGTCACGCAACGCCTCCAGTTTTTGCTGTGCGGCACGTGCGTCTGCGAGGTCGCTTTGTGCGATTTTGACCGCTTCCTCCAGCTGTGCACGCTTTTGCATCAGAGCATCGAGGCTGTTTTTGTCGGCGGTATATTTGAGCCGGATCTTTTCGAGTTGCTCTTTGGCGATCAGCTTCCGGGCATAGAGCTTTCGGATGCGCGCCAGATCCCGCCCATCCTGTGCGACGAGCGCTTTTTGGGAGGCGATATTCCGCTCCAGCTCCCGCAGCTGTGACCGGCGGGTCCGCAGAGCGGCTTCGGCTTTATCCAGAAGCTGAGGTGTCGTAGCACTCTCTATGCGCAGTTCCACCTTTTTGGCGTCGATGCTTTTGGTGATCGCCTCCAGTTGCGCCTGCTGCTCTTTGCTGCCGATTCTGGCGATGACCATCCCTTTGTGGACCGGCATACCGTCGTCGACCGTGATCTCCTCGATGCGTCCGGGGTATTTGGTGCCCAGATTGACCAGATCTCCGTCGATGCGCCCGGTCCCTTCGATCAGATTTGCGGGGAGCTGTTTCGGGTGGAGTTTCTCGTAGATCATGACGCCCGCGACGACGACCAGCAGGATCAGCAGCAGCGCGAGTGAGTACTTTTTGAGCGCTTTCATATCAGAGTCTTCCTTTTTTGTAGATAGAGTGTATCAGCACCACGCCCATCAGCGCCGCCAGCATGAAGCCCGCCAGACCTATGACCGGCACACCGAAAAAGAGCGGCGGTATCTGTGCCAGCAGCAGCATCGACGATCCGATCAGCAGCGCGGCGATGATGACCGCGATCGAGAGGCGGTTGGCAGACTTTTCGATG
>JALWPY010000192.1 GCA_026994915.1 Campylobacterales bacterium | reverse complement strand
TACTCAAACTCTATCTGAAAGAGAAGGAAACGAAAAAATGATCAAAAAAATAGTCATCGCGCTTTTTGCGCTTCAGGCACTGCTGCTGGCAGACTTCAGCGGTATCGACGCAAATCAGCTCAAAGAGCTTCAGAAACAGAATATCCCGGTCATCGATATACGCACACCGGGAGAGTGGAAAGAGACGGGTGTCATCCCCGGCGCACACAAAATCATGTTCTTCGACGAGCGCGGCGGATACGACGTACAGAAATTCCTGAACGAACTGCACAAAGTGGCACCGGACAAGAACAAACCTGTCGTCATCTACTGCCGTACGGCAAGCCGCACCAAAATAGTCGGAGACTTTCTCGCCAAACAGGTCGGTTACAAAGATGTCAAAGAGTTAAAAGGTGGCATCATGTTCGGCTGGCATGACAAGCTGGTGAAGGAGTAAGGGCTCAGACCCTTCCCTTCAACTGTTCCAGACGCTGGATGCGCGCTTCGGTGCTCGGGTGTGTCGAGAAGAGTGACGCGAACGAGAAATTTTTCCCGGTAAAGGGATTGACGATGAACATATGCGCCGTTTCGGGCGTGGCGTCATGGATGATGCCGCCTCTGTTGTAGTTCTCCAGCTTTCTGAGCGCACTCTGGAGCCACTCGGGGTGGTGTGTCAGCTTCGCCGCACCTTCATCCGCCAAAAACTCCCTGTTTCTGCTTACCGCCATCTGGATAATCGACGCCACGATCGGCATCACCAGCATCATGATCATCGCGACGATCGGATTGCTGTTTTCACGGTCGCTGCTGCCGCCGAAAAAGTAGAAGAAGTTTGTCAGCATCGCGATCGCACCTGCAATTGTCGCGGCGATCGTACCGATCAAAATATCGTAGTGTTTGACATGGCTCATCTCATGTGCCAGCACCGCTTCGACCTCTTTCTCGTCCAGCAACTCCAGCAGCCCCTCGGTTACCGCCACAGCGGCATGCGAAGGGTTGCGTCCGGTGGCAAAAGCGTTGGGCACATGATCGGGTATGATGTAGATTTTTGGCATCGGTGTACCGGCACGCTCGCTCAGACGTCGGACGATGTCGTAGAGCCCTTTGGCACTCCTCTCGTCCACCTCCACCGCATGGTAGTGGTGCAACACCGCTTTGTCGGAGTTGTAGTAGGCCCAGAAGTTCATCGCCAGCGCCATCAGAAAGGCGATCATCATCCCCTGTTTGCCACCCAGCATACCGCCGACCCAGACAAACAAAAGCGTCAGCAAAGTGAGTAAAAATACAGTTTTAACAACTTCCATAATCTATCCCCTCTTCGAACAATATTCCGTCTATTTCGCGCTCCGCGGCCCACTCGAGGTCCGCTTCCACGCTGCTGTAGAGCAATATTTTAGCGTCGAAAAGATAACCGTCGGCAAATTTCTGCGCCGCTTTGACCACGCTCTTGTCACAGACGATATAGCGGCATCCGAGCGCCTGTGCAAAGAGTACGTCGCGTGCAGCGTCACAGATGAGGGCAAACGGGACGCCGTTTTTGGCACAGTGCTTCGCCAGAGCCAAGTGCTCCTCCCCAAAAGCGAAGATCACACAGCTGCCCGGCGGCGTCGCGGCGATATCCTCCTCTTTTTTGATGAAGTAGAGAGGCTCGAAGTCGATCCAGGGGTGGCCTATGATGATCATTTGACCTCCGCACACTCTTTGGAGCAGTAGTATTTGCCATCTTTGAGGATCGCCTCTTCGATGCTGACGTAAACGCCGCATTTCTGGCACTCGACGACGGTATCGACATCCGGATCGTTACCCTTTTTGGAGGGTTTGGGAGCGGCCTCTTTCATCTTGTCGATGAGATTGCCCTCTTTGAAAAAGAGCATGTAGACCACATAGACGACCAGCGCCAGTATGATGAGTTTGAAAATCATTGCAATCCTTTGATAAACAGATAGTTGCGCTTGCCTCTGGCGATCACGTCACTTTGCCACTGCGGCTCCAGCTCCTCATGCACACCCTCACCCTTGTAAAAAAGCAGCACCGTTTCTGGTCCGATGAACCCTCTGGCCAGATCGATCAGAAACCCCGTTTTGGCCACCGCACGCGAGGTGATCAGGTCGGCATGAAAAGGGGCGAGGTTTTCGATACGCTCCCGGGCGATCGTCACGTTGTCCAGCCCCAGTGTCGACTTGACAAGATGCAAAAAGGCGGTGCGCTTCATCAGCGGCTCCACCAGCGTGAAGTGAATATGCGGGTAAGCCATCGCCAGCACCAGTCCCGGAAACCCGGCACCCGTGCCTATATCGACAGCAGTTTTGAGCTTTTTAGTGTCGAGAAACTGCATTGGATAGAGCGAATCCTCGATATTTGCATCCACCTCCGCCAGATCTTTCGCACCCGAAAGTCGGTGAACCTTGTTATAGTCTAGCAAAAGCCGGGCATAGGTGTCAAATTTGTCCATCAGAAAAGATGCCCCATCTTCGCTTTTTTGGTTTTGAGGTAGTTTTTATTGTATTCGTTCGCTTCCACGATGATCGGCAATCTTTCGATGATCTCAATCCCTTCCAGACTCTCCATCTTTCGGGGGTTGTTGGTCAGCAGGCGGATCTTTTTGATGCCGAAGTATCCCAGTACATACTCCACCATCTCGTAGCTGCGTTCATCGGCGCTGAAACCGAGCTGATGGTTCGCTTCGACAGTGTCGAGTCCCTCATCCTGAAGGGCATAGGCGTTGACTTTGTGCAGC
>JALWPY010000191.1 GCA_026994915.1 Campylobacterales bacterium | reverse complement strand
CGCCCCAGAGTGCGGCACCTTTGGGCGCCGTCCCGACCCGCCCCTCCAGCTCACTTCTGTTTTTGATCCCGGCGAGTTTGAGCCCGTAGGCGACATTGTCGTAGATACTCATCGGAAAGGGGGTGGGTTTTTGAAAGATCATCCCCACGCGCTGGCGCAGATGGATCAGTTCGTTCTCTTTCCGATAGCTCAAAATGTTTTCACTCTGCTCACCGCTCTTATCATAGAACAAGATCTCACCGTCGTACCGGTTTCCGGGATAGACGTCATGAATACGGTTATAGGAGCGCAGCAGCGTCGACTTGCCGCATCCGCTGGGACCGATCAGTGCAGTTACCTTTCGGGTGCGGATCTGCATATTGATCTTTTTGAGTGTGGGCTCGGAGGCGCCGCCATAGATGAAAGAGAAATCTTTCGTATCGATCGCCAGATTCATTTCTGTCTCCTTTTTCTGAAAATGTATCGTGTAGTGAGGTTGATCATGAGTACCATCAGTGTCAGGATCACCGAGCCCGCCCATGCAAGGTTCTGGCTCACCTTGTCGGGGAAGGTCGCCAGCTGATAGATCGAGACGGTCAGCGAAGGAAACTGCTCATTCATGTTGAGGGTAAAGTAGTCGTTGTTGGCGGAGGTAAAGAGCAGTGGCGCCGTCTCGCCGACCACTCTGGCAAATGCCAGGAGTATTCCGGTGATGAGCCCGATCTTCGCCGACGCCAGTACGATGCTGACAATCACCTGCGCTTTGGAAGCGCCCAGCGCGATTCCCGCTTCTCTCAGCTCTCTGGGCACGAGTGAGAGCATCGAATCGGTCGTGCTGACAACGATGGGGATCATCATGATCGCCAGCGCCACACTCCCCGCCCAGCCGTTGAATCCGCCAAACGGTGCGACAAAAAGCCCATAGACGAAGACGCCCACGACGATCGACGGAGCGCTCATCATGACATCACTCAGGTTGCGGATGAAGACCGCAAACTTCGAGTCAATGCCATACTCGCGCAGATAGATCCCCGCCAGCATCCCCAGCGGCACGCCGATCAGCGTGGCGATACCCGCCAGCATGAATTGTCCGACGATGACGTTGCGCAGCCCCTTGTTGACCAGGTCGGCAGTGAAGAGGTGCCAGTCGATACTCTCGACCCCTTTGATCCCGAGCGTAACCAGTATCCATAAAAGAAAGCCCAGCCCGGTCAGTGCAGCAAGCGTCGAGAGGGCCATGATCACTCTGTTGAGCAGCAGTCGGTTCATGCCTCTCTCCTCAGGAAGAAAAATTTGGCGATCGTGATCGTCAGGAAACTGATCCCAAAGAGGATCAGCGCCATATAGAACATCGCCGAGAGTTCCAGATCGCCCGCTTCGGCGAAATTGTTGGCCAGCAGCACCGGAATCGAGATGGTCGGCTGCGTGAGCGAGTCGGGAAACCGAAAGACCCCGCCGATCAGAAACGCCACCGCCATCGTCTCACCGAGTGCGCGCCCCAGAGAGAGGATGATCGAACCGATCACGCCCCGTTTTGCGTAGGGAAAGATCACATCTTTGATCACTTCAAAGCGCGTCGCCCCCATCGCATAGGCCGACTCTTTGAGTACCGCAGGGGTGGTATTCATCGCATCACGCGTGATCGCCGCCATGAAAGGAATGACCATAATGCCCAGTACCAGACCCGCCGTCAGGAGCGAGTTGCTCTGTCCGCCGAAAAGCGACTGGACGATCGGTCCGAAGTAGAAGAGCCCCCACATGCCGTAGATGATGCTCGGAATGGCCGCCAGCAGTTCGATCGCGATCCCCACAGGCGCCTTGAGCGACTCGGTCGCGATTTCGGTCAGAAATATCGCGATCCCCATCGCGATCGGCACTGCAAAGAGCATCGCGATCAGTGTCGAAGCGAGGGTACCGAGGATCGGAATCAACCCGCCGAAGACACCCCCTTCGTCATCTTCCCCCACTTCCCATGTGGAGGTGGTGATGAAGTGCCAGAAGCCGAAATCATGCATCGCGTCGCGGGAGTAGTACCAGAGTGTGCCGAAGATCGCCGCCAGGATGAGCAGAACCATCCATGCAGATACGAGACTCAGCGGTTTGAAGATACGAAGGAACATGGAGATACCTTTTGATGCTCGATAATGTACCGAAATGGATTATTTGACACCCTTCTCCTCCCAGTAGCTGTGGATCTCCTGGACGGTTGCGTCCGGAAGCGCTACATATCCCAATTTCACCGCGATCGCATCGCCGTGTTGAAACGCCCAGTCGAAAAAGGCTGTGACCTCTTTGTCTTTGGCCTTTTTTTCATCCGGTAACAGGATGAACGACGCCGCTACGATCGGATAGGAGGTTGCCCCTTTGGGGTAGCCGATGACCGCGTAGAAATCCTTGCTTTTGTCCCATACAGCATACTTCGCCGCATCATGAAAAGAGGAGACAGTCGGTGCGATCCACCTGTGCTCTCTGTTTTCGATCGTCGCGGCGGGCAGGCCGGACTTGAGTTTGTAGGAGTACTCGATATAGCCGATGGCGTACTTGTTCTGCATGATGTTGGCCGTCACGCCCTGGTTCCCTTTGCCGCCGATGACGTTGGCGTTCCAATTCAGTTTTTTCCTGGGTTTGAAGTCTGCCGGATCGATCTTACTCAGATAGTAGGTGAAGTTGTAGGTCGTACCCGAACCGTCGGCACGTACGCAGACGTTGATCGGCTTGTGCGGAAGTTTGAACGCTTTGTTGTTCTCGGTGATGCGTGCGTCGTCCCAGTACTTCGCCTTGCCGCTGAAGATCGCCGCAATCGCCTTTTCACTCAGTTTGAGCTGCTGATCTTCGACGCCCGGCAGATTGTAGGCCAGTACGATGCTACCGACGACGGCCGGAAACATGTCGAGCTTGTGCTTTCTGAGGCTTTTGGGCTTGAGAGGTTTGTCGCTGCCGCCAAAATCGACCAGACGTTTTTTGATCGATTTGATACCGTCTCCACTGCCCGTGCCGGTGTAGGTCATTCTGTTGCCGGTAGCGTTGTAGTAAGCCTGCGCCCACTCTTTGTAGAGCGGAGCCGGAAACGAGGCACCGCGCCCCGTGATCTCACCCGCTATGAGTGAAGTCGTCATAACCGATATCGCAATCGCCAGTGTCGCCAATGATCTGATCTTCATGATTCTCTCCTGAAATGTTGATATTCGGGAGGAAGTATAAAAGTGTTCGGTTACAGAATGGTTACAAGGGTATTTGAAACAATGATGGTCAACGTTTTAAGAGTAAAAAAATAGTGCAGTAACGGTAAACCTTCCCACCCAAAAAACCGGGCGAGAAAGCTGAAAGGAAAAAGTCGGTCTGGTTTAGAAGTCGCCTGTTGCGGCTTTGTCCTGCGCAGCGTAGATAGTATCTCTGACACCCTCTGCCATCTTGAGCATCTCTTCGGGAAGTGGTTTACCGCCATGGATCATCAGTCCCATATCCATCGTGATGAGCCATCTGTCACCTTTGTCATCTTCACGCAACATGATACGACACGGCATGAATGCACCATATGCCATAGAGTAGTTGAGGAACTTGTCCGCGATCGGGCGGCTGCAGATCGAGAAGATTCTGGTATATTTGGTTTTTGGTCCTCCCTCGCGAAGCGGTGTTCCGTCGAACATCGTCACGTCACCGACCAGTTGCATGTTACCGTCGGCAGAGACACTCTCGATGATATCTTTGATATCTTCATTGGTCACATCGGGACTCACTTTGCGCATTCTGACCATACCGTCGGCCGCATTTCCTGTCTTGAGCACGGTATCGAACATACTCATGTAGAGATTCATCGCCTTTGGATCGAGACTTGCAGCCTTGGAGGCCATGCCTCCGAAATTGACGCCCATGTAGATCAGCATTGCGAGAAAAAGTGCTCCAAGGAGCATCAGTAAGCCTTTGATAAAACCCATATTTATCCTTTATTTGTTTTTTTTATAAATTGTGCACAAATAATAGCCAAAAACAACTTTAGTTTTTTTTAAATGAAAATAACTTTTTATTATGTTTTTATCTTTTCCTAAAACTCATATCCCAGTACCGACTCCATTCCTTCCTTGTCGAGCAGGCGGATCAGGTTGTTCGAACCGCTCTTACCGGTGTAGTCTCCCATCGTGACGATGTAGCGCTTCTCCAGCGTAATCCGCCCCTCATCCAGCAGCTTTTTGACAAATGCGTAGAGCAGTTTCGTCGGGTTATTGAGCGGCGGCATAACAAAGAGCGGATGGACACCCCACAGCAGACTCAGTTTACGATGGGTTTTGAGCGAATGGGAGACGGCATAGATATTCTCTTTGGGGCGGTAGCGCGAAAGCACCTGCACACTGTACCCGCTGGTCGTGAAGGCTACGAGCGCCTCCTTTTTCAAATCTTCCGCGAGCTGGACCGCCGCTCTTGCCACGGCGTCGTACTTGTCAAGCGGTTTGAACTCTTTGTACCACGGATACTCTTTTTCGGCATCTTTGATCGCATCATGCAGCACCTCCACCGCCTGAAGCGGATATTTTCCGATCGCCGTTTCGTCACTCAGCATGACCGCATCTGTCCCGTCGTAGACGGCATTGGCGATGTCACTCACCTCCGCGCGGGTCGGGAAGGGATTCTCCTTCATCGAGGTGAGCATCTGTGTCGCGGTGATGGAGGGTTTGTTCATCTCGTTCGCGCGTTTCAGCACATGTTTCTGGATCCGCGGCACCTTCGTCACGCCAAACTCCGCACCCAGATCACCTCTGGCTACCATCACCGCATGGCTCTCGGAAAGTATCGCATCGAGATTTTCGATCGCATGCCCCGTTTCGATCTTCGCGACAATCGTCGGATCGGCCTGCACCTCCGCCAGAATCTTTTTGGCCATACGGATATCCTCTGCCGTCTGGACAAAAGAGAGCGCGACGATGTCGACATCATGCCCCGCGCCGAAACGCAGATCTTCTTCGTCTTTGGGTGTGATCGCCGGAATCATGAGCTTTGTATGGGGGAAGTTGACCCCTTTATGCGACGTCAGCGACCCGCCCACGAGTATGCGAAGTATGAGTCTGTCCGGCTCCTTGTCCACGACAAGGCTGCGGATAGTACCGTCGGCGAAATAGATCTCATCCCCGATGTTAACCATGTCGATGATCTGAGGGTAGGAGAGATCGAGTTCATTCGGCGTATCGCCGCTCTTCTCCTTCACCAGAACGAGCCGATCGCCCTTTTTGAGCTGCAGTGCCCCTTTGATCTTGCCAATACGCACTTTGGGACCCGAAATATCCTGCAGGATCGCCACCTCTTTACCCAGCTTCTCGCTCGCGGCACGGATGTTGCGGATATTGGCTTCATGAATCGCATGGGTACCGTGCGAGAAGTTGAGCCGAAAGACGTTGACCCCCTTCGTGATCAGCGATTCGATCATCTGCGGTGCTTCCGTTGCCGGACCGAGTGTGACGACGATTTTCGTTTTACGCATCTTTTTCCTTTCTGTGACGAGCCGCCAGATAGCGGGCGACACCGTCTTCATCGTTGGTATGGGGCAGCACGAGGTCGGCCTGCGCTTTCACTTCATCGAGCGCATTGGCCACGGCGACGGCGGTGCCGGCTCTGGCGAACATCCCCAGATCGTTGATACTGTCTCCAAACACGGTAAACTCCGAAAGATCGCGCTCCAGATATGCCGCCACATCTTCGAGTGCATGCGCTTTGTCCCCTCTGGGGTGGAGGATCGTCAGGAAGTAACCGCCGCCGTACTTTTCAGGAGAGAGTTTGCACTCGATCTCCCCGCCGTGTTCCTGCCGCAGCGCTTCCGCAAGTGGCGCCAGCCGCGCATGCTCCCCGAAGTAGACGATTTTGAGGTTTCGGGACATCGTCCGGTTGTGCAGGTTGAACTGCAGCCGCGGATCGTCCCGGTACCCCTTGAGCACCTCTTTCTGGTGTGCGTTGAGACGGCGCGGATAGAGAAAAGACTCCCTGAGTGAATCTGTGTCGGCCAGTCCGATGACGAAGGGATCGATTCCGAACTCCAGCCCCCGCTCTACCACCGCGTCACCCCGTTCTTTGTCGAGCGTGTGGAGTGCGACGGCCTCACCGGAGGGTGTCACGACCATCGCGCCGTCGAGCAGGATCATCGGTGCATCGATCTGCAACGCGGCCAGCAATTCGCGGGACTTGGTCAGGCTCCTGGCCGTCGCGACGGTAAGAGTCGCCTCCCGCGCCGTTTCGTTCCAGACCCTTTCGCTGTAAGGGCTGACGGTCAGGTCGCTGCGCAAAAAAGTGTGGTCGAGGTCTGTAATGAACACAGGGGATTTCTCAAGAGGTGTTTCGATATGCCGCTCCTTGCTTCCGGGATCTGCCTGAGCCTGAAACTATACCATATTTGTGTTATCATACAGAGAAATGTATCAGGGAGAAGAAGATGTTCAAAAACATGCTGCATACACTCATTTTGACCGGTGTGCTGCTTGCCGGCCATGCAGAAGCGGGCTGCAACTGCGCCGTCGGCAAAGAGTTTCTGCGCTGTGCCTACTACGTCGAGAAACAGGGCGATCTCACACAGCAAAAAGCGTGTCTGACCTATGCCAGTGGCCTGCTGGAGGGTGAAAGTCCGGGCCGTGCAAGCTGGTACTTCATCGTCGGCGGTGACTTTGACCGGGCGATCACCGCCGCCCGTAAAGCGATCGATCGCGGCGAATACTACGCCTTCGAATCACTCGGTGAAGCGTGGCTGCTCAAAGGGGATACACAAAAGGCGAAGGCGGCTTTCACAGAGTTACGCAAAGCGGTTCCCGGATACAAACTACTCACCACCAAACACTTCGAAACGCTGACCAGACTCTATCCCCAAAAGTGGGATAGTACCAAAGCACTGACTCTGCTGAAGTGAGCCGATGCGAGAGAGACGGGGGATTCTGCTGCTGGCGATCTTTCTGCCCGTAGCGGCCCTCGCACTCCTGCAACAGTTCTGGCCGCTTTCATTCGGCATTGTCTGGGGGTATGTGCTCGCCGTGGCCCTCCTCTTCAAATCGGCCCTCCTCTCGCTCTGGCTCGCCTCCAAACTCAAGATCGTCGCCTTTCTCAAAGGGTTAACACTGACACAGGCCATAGCGCTGGCGATCAAACGCTGGTTCATCGACAACGTCCTGAGCCGCTGGATCAAAAGGCACATCCTCTCCCATTTCAGGGAAGCCTTCTCCGAGATCGCCGCCTTCTACCGCCGTCTTCCTCTCAAAGCCAAAATCAAAAACACCCTGCTGCTGATCCTCCCGCTGGGCGTCGTTTCATGGCTCTTCTATACCGGTAATCTGCTGGGAAGCCTCGCCCTGACCGCGGAGATCAAGCTCCTTGTGAGCGGCTTTTTCAAAGCTCTCTGGCTGCTGGCGGCACAGGCTGCGAGCTGGTTCACCGAACTCTCCCAAAGCTGGATGGCACCTCTTCTGGAGTTTATTGCACTGGGCTTTCTGCTGGAGTGGCTGGAGCGCAGACTGGGACCGGAACATCCGCTCAACCGTTTCCTCACCGCGGTGGGCAACAGCATGCAGAGGTTGCTGGAGAAGATCGGGCTGCTGCACCGAAGACATGTGACTCCCTTTCTGCGGCGCACGCTTTCGGACAAAAGCCGCAGACTCAACCAAAGACTCCTCTCCTGGATTCACAACAAAAAGATCGGCTATGAACTGCTCGGTTTCGACGTGCTGCAAAACAGCCTTATGCGCGGCCATATCGACGCTTACCACACCTTCCCGGATATGGCGAAGATCACCGACAAACGGGAACTCTACCGCCGTATCAACGCCCGGACCGACGACCGCATCGAGATCATCGGTTTCGTCTCGCGTGACCGCAGGGGCAACCTCATGGAGGAAAAGGTCCCCAACGACTTCTATCATGATCTTTTCATACTGGAGGGGATCGCCAGCGACGGCGAAAGCGGAGTCACAAACGATGAGAAAGAGATCGACCGTACCGACTTCTGGGTACTCAACACGAGCCGCTATCCGGTCACGCTCGAGAGCCGAAGCGCCAATTTTCAACCGGTGAAGATAGCGGGAAAATCTCTGGAGCTGGTCCGTACTATGCGACATCTGCCGCAGAAAACGGAGGATATCGTCGCGAAGTTTCGGGGCCGAAGCGCCCCGGTGGTTCCGGTAAAGTACCGGGAGGCGGAGGCGGTGCCTACCACTTCACCTCGGCAGTGAGCATGTACTTGTCCTGCGCATCGTTGTCGGTGTCTGTATCGGGATCGATGTGGAAGATATTGCCGATAAATTTGACATTTTTGGAGTAGGTGTAGGCGGCACCGGCGATATACTCCTCTCTTTTGACATTGTTGTCGTTTTCGAAGGTGTCGTATCTGCCCAAAATCGCCCACTTCGGTGCGGGTCTGTACTCACCGTTGAGACTCCAGCCGCTTCCGGTTTTGGCATTGTTCGCGCTGCCGGCGTCGTCGGAGGTGAGGTAGATCCCCGCGATCAGGAAATCGGGTTGGTTGTAAACCGCATGCACGCCGTACCATACGAAATCTTCATCGTTTTTGAGCGTTTTGGTGTTGTACTGCCCGGTGAAGGAGATCTCACCGTAGGTGTCTCTTGTCGCATGGACATGTTTGTCTGCGTTGCCAAAGAGTGAGGCGGTCAGGCGCCACTCGTAGGAGAGGCCGTTCTCACCATCGTTGTCCTGCCCGTGGTACCCCTCGCCGTTGACGATCGCCAGTTCGCTGGAGAAGTTGGCGGTTTTGGTTTTGAAGTTGATACCTTTGTCAGCGGAGTTGGAGAAGTGTGCCCCGTTGCTCTCTTCGACGAAAGTTTTGGCGATACTTCGGTAGAGCCAGCCATGATGCTCTTCATAGTCGATCCAGGGTCTGTGCACCTGTCCCATCTCGACGCCGGTGTTCTCCAGAACATTGTCCAGATAGAGGTAGGCGTACTTGAGGCGGACGTTGACTTCACCGCTCTTTTCGTTGTGGGTGTCGAGTGTCAGTCGCATGTAATCTTTGGGACGATCTTTGAAATAGGCTTTGACCTGAAAGTAGTTTCTGCGTGTCTCGAAGTAGTCGCTACTGTCACCCTGCTCTGGCTCGCTGTGGACAAATCCGAGATAGTGTGTACCGCTGAACTTGAGTGTGGCGGCGTTGGCTTTGACGGTCACATCGGCCTGGGCGGCGGTCGCGAAGAGTGCACCGAGAGCGTATGCGGAGAGTAGAACTTTTTTCATCGTTATCCTTTTTTGATTTGCTTTGCGTAATCATAATATAATTAGATTACAAAACGATTACAAACATTTTCTGTAAAATAGTTAGGGCCATCTAAAGTATAAGATGCCGGAAGAGTGGCAAAATTAAAAAGATATAGAACAAAAAGAGTAAAGAGGTGCCGAAGACCAGAAAAGTGACCACAGAGGGTTTGCAATCATAGAGTGCTGCAAGGTTGACGTTCATGACTGCAAGCGGGACGATCAGTTCCAGCAAGACGACGTTGTAAACCATCGCATCAACATGCCAGAGATGCAGCAGCACCATCGCCATCAGAGGGATTGCAATAAATTTCGCGGCGGTAACGAAGGTGAAAAGTTTCCAGTCGATCTTTCGGATCTCCACGCTGTAGAGGTACATGCCGAATATCGCCAGCTGAATCACCATCGTCGCATAGGCACCCATCCTGAGCGGTGTCTGCAGATGCGGCGAAATCTCCAAACCTGCATGATTGAACCAGAGCGCCAGAAAGCCAAACCAGATGGGCGGCAGTTTGAAGATGTTCATGAGTGACGCTTTGATGCTGAAGTTGCCACGTGAGTAGAAGTAGACGCCCAGCGTATTGACCAGAAAGACATTGGCCATGTTGATGATGCTGGTGTAGATGACACTCTGCTCACCAAAAAGCGCGATCCCAAGCGGTATGCCGAGATTGCCCGTGTTGCCGACAATCCCCGCGATCGTGGCGATCGAGCGCTCCTTTCGGGAGTGGAAAAGCAGATGCGAGAGCAGGAAACTCATCGCCAGTGCCAGCAGCGTCACCACCAGGAAGAGTATCGGCGCTTCGACGACGCGAAAATCGATCTTCTGGCCGGTCAATCCCCAGAAGACGAGAATCGGCTGCAGAAAGTAGATAGAGAAGAGCACGAGTGTACGCTCATGCATCTGCTCCTTAAAGGTGAGTTTGGCGAGGTATCCCAGTGCGATAAAGAGATAGATCCCGCCGATCGAAAGGAAAAGCTCCAAACGCGCAAACGCCTGTACTATTTGAAGAGTTCAGGCTTTTTCTGTTTGAGGTAGTCGATCACTTCGATCATCTCACGATAGCCCATGTCGGAATCTTCCTCTTCGTCGAACACTTCATCGAGCGCTTCGATATAGGCTTTGACACCCTTTTCGAGATTCTCCTCTTTGACACCGGCATAGTAGAGCACCGCTTCGAGCATATCCGCCAGATGGATCGTCAGATCTTCGATTTCGGCTTTAAGTTCTTTGATTTCGTCATTCATTGTTTTCTCCTATAGTCATGATCTCCTGGATCTGTTCTTTAACCTTATCATATTCAAAAGAGTCTTTGAAACTCTCACATCGTCCGCCACTGGCATTGGCATGCCCTCCTCCGCCGAAGAGCTCTTTGGCGATCTTGCTGACATCGACTTTGTTGTTGGCGCGCATCGAGATATTTTTGCGGCTGTTGATATCCATGAAGAAGTCGAAGTCGGGGTTGCGCACCAGAAATTCATTGCCGATCAGGGATGTGTTGCCGATGGAGTAGGTCAAAATCCCCTTGTATCCTTTATAGTGCACCGCCATCTGCTCCTTTTTGAGACTCAGCATGTCGACGACGAAAGAGGCGATCAGATTTTCCAGCGTATTGTTCCGCTGCTGATTCTGCATGAAATAACTCTTTTTGATCTGATGGATCGCATCATCCAGCGCAATGTGGGGATTCTCCTCTTTCAGATAGGCCATCGCCCTTTCGAGAGAGTGAAAGATATATTCGCTGTTCTGCTCGCTGAAGAGCATGCGGTTGATCTCGCGCGACCCCGCCACCAGCCGCATGAAGACTTTGCCCAGCTCGAAATGTTCACTCTCACTCTGCCAGATATCGATGGCATTGACGACGTCGACATAGGTTTCCAGCTCTTTGAGATCGAACCCAAGATCGGTGAAGTAGTCGTAGGTGATCTTCGTCGCGCAGCGTGTCGTGTCCAGATAGTACCAGTCATAGAGATCGGCACACTCCTGTCCCGTTTTGTGGTGGTCCAGCAGCAGCAGTTCGATATTTTTGGGTGAGTTCTCCACCCCTTTGACCAGGTTTTTCGCCTGCTGAAGCGTGAGGTTGAGATCGGTGATGAGGATCAGGTTGTCATCGCTTCCTTCGATGTAGATCTTGCGCAGAATCGTCTCGATACGGCTGTCGATCTCCGATCCGTAGTTGGAGTTGTAGTAGCTGATATCGTCAAATATCCGCTTGGTGATGAGCTGGCAGCTGTAGCCGTCCAGGTCGGTATGGGAGAGGTGGTAGACTTTCTGTTTTGCATGTGGCATGATTATTCCAAATTCTTTTTTATCTGTTTAAATTAGTACTTAAAGTTTTGTTACGACAGCCAAAAAAGAGGACAAATCCTCCCTTTGGTCTGAGCCTCTTTTTTGGCTGTCGTAACAAAACCCCTGAATAGAGTGATATATTCGATTCAAAAACTTACAACTCTTCGACATCGATCGAACTAAGTACTTCAAACTGCGCACTCGAATCGACCTCTGCATGAGAGAGCACGACGATATCGAGATTGAACTTTTTAAATATATCGGCAAGCGGCTTACGAAGGGCTGGATCGACGATCAAAATCACCGGTGCCACACCCTTTTGCAAAATCTCCGCCGCGACATCGCTCACCTTCTGAACGAGGGCATTGATCTGACCGATATTGAGCATCAGCTCACGCATCCCTTCACGCTCCTGCAGATGCTCCAGCAGCTTCTGCTCAGTCGGTGCCGCAAGTGTCACCAGCTTGAGCACACCGGCGGGATCTTTGTACTGATTGGTGATGACCCGCGCCAGTCGCGCACGCACCTGCTCAGTGATGATGTCGACATTTTTAGTCACTTCCGCCACGTCGCTGATCGTCTCCAGAATCGTCAGCATATCTTTGATCGGGATCTTCTCGGAAAGCAGCTCTTTGAGGACCCGCTGGATCAAACCGATCGAAGCGACTTTGAGTACATCTTCGACGACGACCGGATAGTTCTTTTTCACATTTTCGAGTAACTCCTGCACATCCTGACGTGTCAGCAGCTCATCGGCATACTTCTTGATCAGTTCACTCAGATGGGTCGAGATGACCGTCGAGGGATCGACGACGGTGTAGCCTTTGGTGATCGCCTCCTCTTTCTGGGAAGCATCGATCCAGATCGCATCGAGTCCGAAAGCGGGCTCTTTGGTTGGAATCCCTTCGATCGGTTCGCTCACCAGTCCGTTGTCCATCGCCAGAAACTTGTCCGGATAGACCTCTCCGCTGCCGATCTCCACCCCTTTGAGCAACAGCTGATACTCCGTCGGTTTGAGGTGGAGATTGTCACGGATGCGCACCTGCGGGATCAGAAAGCCGTAGTCGGTCGCGATCTTTCGGCGCATCGATTTGATACGGTCGAGCAGATCCCCTTTGAGCGCGGGATCGGCCAGGCGGATCAGCTGATACCCGAGATCAAGCTCCAGAACCTCCTGCTTGAGGATATCTTCAAGCACTTTGGACTCCTCTTCTCTCGCCTCTTCGGGAGATTTGGGTGCGGCGGCTGCCCCCGCCTCCTCTTCCCCTGCGCCAGCTTCCGCCTCGGCGATCCCCTCCGGCATCTCTGCCGAGTGGCTCAGCAGATAGCCCAATCCGACAAAAATAAGCCCGACAAACCCCAGAGAGAGCGTCGGAAGTCCCGGAACGATCGCGAACAGCAACAGGATACCGCCCACGATGTAGAGCGCTTTGTAGTCACTGAGAAGCTGATTGACGACACTGGTCGCGAAACTCTCGTTCCCTTCCGCCTTCGTCGCACGGGTAATGATGATACCCGTCGCAGTGGAGAGGATGAGCGCGGGCAACTGACTCACCAGACCGTCACCGATCGTCAGAATCGTAAAGGTCTGTGCAGAGTCGGCGGCACTCATGTCGAACTGAAACATACCGATCAGAAAACCGCCGATAATGTTGATGATCGTGATGATGATACCCGCGACGGCATCCCCTTTGACGAATTTGCTCGAACCGTCCATCGCCCCATAGAAGTTCGCCTCCTGGATGATCGCTTCACGCCGCTCTCTTGCGGTCTGCTCGTCAATGAGTCCGGCATTGAGATCGGCATCGATCGCCATCTGTTTTCCCGGCATCGCATCGAGGGTGAAGCGTGCAGCAACTTCCGCAACTCTGGTCGAACCTTTGGTGATGACCATGAAGTTGATCAGCACGAGTATCGTAAATACGATCGTACCAATGACATAGTTGCCACCCACCACAAATTCACCAAAAGAGGTGATGATATCACTCACTGCTTCCGGACCTGCATGCCCCTTCGAGAGGATCATCCGCGTGGTGGCGATGTTGAGAGAGAGGCGAAAGAGCGTGATGATCAGAATCAGTGTCGGGAAAGTAGTCAGATCGGTCGGTTTGGGGATATAGAGCGAGATCATCAGCACCAGCACAGAAACGGCCAGGGAGATCGTCAGCAGGACATCGAGCACCCCGCTTGGCAGCGGTACGATGATGATCGCAAGAATCGAAATGACAAAGAAAATGACAGCCAGATCTCTGGAGGCAGAGATCGGTGCCAGCAGTTTGCGTACACGGTGCACGCGCTGCGCATTCTTACTTAATGCCAAACCTTTTCCTGTCGTATGGTATCACGCAGGCTACATGATTTCATTGAGCGTGAGGGTTTCAAAAAACTCATCCATTTTGAGCTGAAACTTGTTTAAAAAGGGCCAGATCATACAAAAGTCCCCTTTGCCTGTCGGACAGGCGTCCGAAGAGGAGGCACACTCGAAAACCGTCAACGGTTTCTTCTCCGCCACTTCGATCACCCGACGCACCAAAATATCTTTCGGATCCATATTGAGTGCAAAACCGCCTTTGGCGCCCTTGTAGGATTTGAGTATCCCGTCTCTGGCAAGTGCCTGGAGGATTTTGGCGAGGAAACTTCTGGAGATATTGAGTCTTTTGGAGAGAGTGTCTACATCTTCGGGGGCATGTTGTCTGGCGATCAATACCAAAGAGAGTAACGCATACTCGCTCGCTTTTGTCAGTAACATGGCACTCCAATTCAGGCTGTTTTTATCTCATTATAGCACACAAAATTGAAGAAAACAAATTTTTACCCGATATACTTTGCAGATAGACACTCTGTTTACACTGATTTGGTATGATAAAATTATGAAATCAACATATGGATAGAATATGCGAAGAAAATATAAACTATTGTTTTTACTCACTTTCAGTCTCTCGCTGGGCGCCGATACCTACTACTACTCTTTTGGCAAAAAAGTCCCGCTGACACCACTGCCGTCACAAAGATCTGCGGGGGAGAACAGCACCACCTGGTATCTCACCCCTGCAGGGACGAAACTGGGCGTCAAACATGAAGTGATCATCGGATGTGACGATTTCGACCACTGTTGTCAGAACTTCAGAGACTATCCGATCGAAAAGATCGAAAAACTCTCCGATACCCTCTATCTGCTCCATCTCAAAAAAGATGCCGATCCTTTTGCCGTGGCAAATGCCCTCCATGCACTCCCATGCATCACCCTTGCCCATCCCAACTTCATCAAAAAGAGGCAACCGCGGTGAAAAAAGGAACGCTTTTCCCACTGCTCGCAGCACTCATCATGCTGACTGCATGCGGCAACGACAACGGTATCAAAACCATGCGAAGCAGCGAGTACCGTACCCACTTCAATCCCGACAATGAGCCCTACTTTCCCTATCAGTGGTACCTCTCTTATACACAAAACGAATTTACCCGAACGATCGGCGTCAATCCCGATGCCTCCATCCATATACGTGATGCATGGCAGGAGACCCGGGGAGAAGATATTACAGTCGCCGTCATCGATGGAAACTTTGAAATCGACCATCCCGATCTGCAGGAGAATGTCGCGGATCGCTACAATGCAGACGAAGATTCGCGGGATGTCAAAAACAAGGAAGATACATCATCTCATGGAACTGCCGCAGCCGGTTTCATCGCTGCTGTTCCGAACGGTTACGGTATACTCGGTGCCGCCCCTGACAGTAAGCTTCTGCTGATCGCTCAGGTCTATGCTGACGATGCCGCAACGATCAGGGCTTTCGAATACGCCAAAAAACATGGTGCGAAAATCATCAGCAACAGCTGGGGTACCGGCGATGTCTCCGAAGCGGTCGCCTCTGAACTCGCCTCACTAAAAAAGCAGAATATCACGATCTTTTTCGCCAGCGGCAACAACGGCCCTACGCCCGTCAACAGCAACCAGAATCTCGATGCACCGGGCATCTATGACGAATCAGAACTTCCCAGCGTCATCGGCGTAGGCGCAACCAACGAATACAACCGACTCGCCAGCTACTCCAACTACGGCAAAAATATCGATATACTGGCACCCGGTGGAGAATATCTGGGACTGCTGGGACTGGATGACACTGGTCCCAAAGGGGTCGCCTATACCAGTTACCGCTTTCCCAACGGATATACGCTCGAAATTGACGATGCACATGCTTTCGAAACCGGTACCAGTTTTTCATGCCCCCTCGCAGCAGGCACGGCGGCACTCATGCTCAGTGTCAATCCCTCTCTCACTCCCGATGCTATCCGGGAGATATTGATCGAAACTGCGGAGAAGATCGAAAGTGAGTATGTTTACTACAATGCGGACGGGTTCAACACCAGACGCGCTTACGGCAAGATCAATGCAGCCAGGGCGGTTGCGATGGCCAAATCGCGTCCGAGTGCTTACCAGCAGTAGACGCCATAATCTCTGGGCTTCAGATCCAGCTCGAAAGCGCCGTCGTGCCAGACGGCCACACGTTTTTGTGTAAAGTAGTCGATGACTGCAGCACCCTCCTGCACATCTTCCTGGTGGTCCGGTTGAAATCTCTCCACCAGGGTTTTGTCTCAACTGCCGGCTGACTGCCGCCATCCTTCCAGTAGGCAAACGCCTTGCCCCCTCTGGCAAATGCGGCAAAAATCGTGTTTGCCAGGTGTTTGTCACCAAAGGGCGAGTTGATGACAAAGACAGTTTTAGGGATAGTCACACCCGGAATATGGTCAAAGATGGCGAAGTTGGCAAACTCACCGTCATAATTGCCTTTGAACTCGACTCCCTGATAATTTTGGGGATCGTTGTCTTCAAAGACCATCGGATTGGCATAGAGCCCCTGCAGATCGACCAGTGCCTCCCTCTCATTCACATAATGGGGAT
This sequence comes from Campylobacterales bacterium, assembly GCA_026994915.1. Lineage (GTDB taxonomy): Bacteria > Campylobacterota > Campylobacteria > Campylobacterales > QNZT01 > QNZT01. The sequence continues at coordinate 19,483 of JALWPY010000191.1, read as the reverse complement.
TGGCTGTGGCAAAATCAAGCTGCATCAAAAAGGGTCTATAGCGTCGCCCTTGCGCATCGACATCGAGCTTTTTGATCGTATCGCTGAAATGTTTGACACTGTCATAAAGACGGTAACGCTCATTATCCCAGTAAAACCAGAGCAGTTTTTCGAAAAGTTCCGGCATGTCACGACGCATCTGCCGGTACTCTCTTTCAAAACGGGCATATCCCGCTTTATCCCCCTCATAGATACCGTAGTCGTAGAGCGACCAGATCCAGTGCATCCCCAGCGCCACCGCTTTTTGTGCCTCTTTCAGAGAGTTGCAGATGATCGTGTTGAATCCTTTTTCTCTGTATTTGTCCCACCGGCTCATATTGCCGCCCGGATAGATGATGACAGGCATAAACGGTTTGTAGCCGTCACCATCCCGTAATGAGAAGTTTCCCAGTGCATCGACCCGTACGAGGGTACCGTTGAAATCGCGCTTTTGAGAGGGTGCTTCCAAACCAAACAGCTTTGCACTGCTGCCGACTTTATGCACCTCGATATCATCAAGCCAGACACCGGATGCATGAGGCAAGGCGCTTTTGGGCACACCGGTATTTCTGAACACCAGCCGGATATCTGTGATATTGGCGTCTTTTTTGATATAGACCGGCAATACGAAAGGTTCCCAGCTTTTCGCTTTGAAAACTGACACCACAGGATAGTTGGGGATATCGACAGACTGATCGTTATACATGAACTCAACATAGTATCGCACGACATCCGCCGGCAACGATGGCAGATACATATACCCCGTTACGACATACCAAGCACCCTCTTCTACCGGGATATTTTGCATCTGTAACGTATCACCCTTCTGCGCCAGCAAGATCGAATGGCTCCCGCTTCTGGCCAGCGTATCATCCCATACGGCGTGTTCGAGTGAGATATTGGCATTTAACTTTTCAAAGCTGCCATCGAAACTGGCAGCGGCGATATTTTTGCCTTTTGGAGGGTGGTAGGGATAGTCCATAGGGATGGAGAGATTCATTTCACTTCTATTTACTTCAGTGATATTGAAATCTTCATGTTGCTCCGTCACAAACGGTACAGCAGATATCTCTGGCTCTGCCATAACAGTCTCTTGTGACTCCGACTGGTTCGATTCAAGCTGTTGAACGGAGGAATTCTCCACACTTTTAGCGGAAAGTTGCGATGGCATATCACTGCTGTCACAGCCAGTAAAAAAGAGAAACATCCCGACAAGAAGAGCACTTTTGATAAACAATTTGAAACCTTTGGAAATTTATCCAAAGCAATGCACAAAAAGCGCCCAAAAAAGAGAGTTTTTAAAATAATGAAATTATTTAAATAATATTAGAGAAGATGTTAGATATTTTGTATCTATTTTGCAACAAGGGAAGAGCCTCCCTGTTGCATACAGAACACTATTTGCCGCAGAACATTTTCGCACGTTTTTCGTACGATGCAAGTGTCGCTTTGGCATAGTCGTCGTTGCGCATATCTTTCTGATAAGAGACGATTTTCTGCTGAAAGAGTTTGCAGAGTCTCTCATTTTTATAGTTGTGTTTTTGCACATCTGTGAAAGATTGACTTGCCATCAGTGCCATGGCACCCATCATCCATAAAATAACTGTTTTTTTCATACTTTATTGCTCCATAGTGATTAAAATATCAACCCAGATTTATAACCATAAGTTAGAAATATTATAACCACTGTTTCTGAATAAAGACTTAAACATAGATTATATAATAGTATTTATAAGATATACTTCTTTACCTCTCCATCGATTCCGGCGATACACCTTCATCCAGAATGACAATCTCCACACGACGGTTTCGCTGTCTTCCCGCGGCATCGGCATTGGATGCAACCGGGTAGATCTCGCCATATCCCTGTGCGACGATCCTCTCCGGATCGATACCCTGTGCTACGAGAGCCTCTTTCACCGCTTCTGCCCGTCGCAGTGAAAGATCGAGATTGTAGGCGCTGCTGCCAACATTGTCCGTATGCCCCTCGATGAGCACTTTGCGTTCGGGGTTCTCCTTCAAAAACGTCACCAGTTTATCCAGTGTTCGTCTGGCACCTGGCAACAGTGTCGCTTTGCCACTCGCGAAGAGCACATCACCCAGTGTCAGCACCAGCCCGCGACTGGTCTCTTTGGCGTTGAGTTCTTCGAGCTCTTTGAGTTTTGCCTTAGCCTGCTGCATCTGTTTTTTAAGCAGCAGCAGTTCACTCTCTTTGGCATCGAGCTGCGCTTTTTGTATCTGTGTACGAAGCGATGCGATCCTCTTTTTCAACATCTCCTGCCGCACTGTTTCTCTCGTCACAGCCACTTCACGCTTTAAAAGATAAGCGAGATGGTCCGCTTCCTGTGTATCTTTGGCTTTCAGGCTCATATCGTAGATCTTACCTGCCTGCAGGAGAGCCAGTGGTGCTTTCTGCTGTACTGCAGTATCGGACTGCACCTTTTCGTACATTTTTTGCGCCTGTTGCAGCTTCGGTGTTACAACCGGTTTGCTGCTGCAGCCCGCTACAGCCGCTCCCAGTGCCAACAGTGTCAGAAACTTCATATGATTACTCAGCATCGCCACCCTCCCCTTTCTCGATCGTCGCAAACGTCCCCTGCAGTCGCCTCAGTTCGCCTTCGAGTTTCTCCACCTCATGCCGGAGCGTCTCGTTTTCGGCCTTTATTTTGGCGAGTCTGGCGTCAGCAGTCGCTTTTTGGGCAAGGTATCTCGCTTCATCGTAACGCTTTTCCTGCATCTTCTGCTGCGCCTCTATCAGTTCCTTCCGGGCAAGCTTGAAGTATCGGGATGCTTCCGTGCTCTCCTGTGCCTCATCGGCATTCAAAAGCGCCATTTTGGCGATCTTCATATCCTGCAACGGTGGTGTCGACCCTGCACAACCGCTGTAAATGACCACCATCGCAGCCAAAAACAGGCCATAAAATTTTCTATCCATGAAATACCTCCCCGGTATTGTAAATCCTATACTGTTATGATATAATAATTTCACTAATTTTACTGATATAAATTTTTAAGATTTAACTTATAATTTAAAATATTTAATAAAAAAGGATAAAAGTGCAGAAAAAAATAGTCTCTTCCCTGCTTTTTGCGATCTCTCTCACCACTGTGTTGCATGCAGAAATCTCCAGAGAGTATTACGAAAACGGCAAAGTCCATTTCGCCATCAACTTTGAAAACGGTAAAAAAAACGGTATCACCAAAGAGTACTACCCAAACGGCAACCTCAAAGCCAAATGGCACTATAAAAACGATCTCCTCAACGGCACATCCATCCAGTATGACAAACAGGGGATCAAAACAGCCGAAGTCAATTTTGTCAACGGCAAACAGGAGGGCACCACCAAAAAGTATGAAAAGGGTCAGCTCAAATATGAACTCAGCTATCAAAATGAGCAACTCAACGGGATCGTCAAAGAGTATGATAACGGTCATCTCAAAGCCAAATGGCACTATAAAAACGGTATCAAAGAGGGAGTGAGCACACTCTACTATCCTAACGGGAAAAAGAAATTCGAGCTCAACTACAAAAATGGCAAACTCAACGGTATCAGTAAAGAGTATTTCGAAAACGGCAACCTCAAAGCGGAGTGGCACTATAAAGAAGGTGTTTTAAACTAAGCACTTTAAAGAGCTTTTATGTTTAACTGGGGTATAATCCCCGACCGATCTGTTTTGCAGATAGGAAAATACCAATCAGGAGGTCGTTATGGCTTTGGATTCGGCTAAAAAAGCGGAAATAGTCAAACAATTCGGCAGAGGTGAGAACGACACAGGTTCTCCGGAAGTGCAAATAGCACTGCTTTCAAACAGAATCTCTTATCTTACAGAGCATCTGAAAACCAACAAAAAAGATCACAGCTCAAGACTGGGACTTTTGAAACTGGTCGGTCAGAGAAAAAGACTCATGCGTTATCTCAAGAAAAAAGATTATGAAAAATACATGGAAGTGATCAAAGCTCTGGGTATCAGAGACAAGTAAACTTCTCAGGATATGCCGAAACCGGCATATCCACCCACATCTCCCTTTCCCATCAATTTCCCCGCCCATTTTTCAGAATTTCACTGAACTGTTTTATCCGAAAGAGCTCTCCGGTAATCTTCTCAAATGCTATCTTCGCTTTCAAAAAGATATTTTCTGGCTCTTCACGCTCTATATGAAAAAGAAGCTGAATCATATTTTCACGATGATAATGGGCGTAGTGTCTGATCTTGCGTTCACTCAGCTGCCGCTCCTGCAACGGTTTCGCGCACTCATCCACACTCTCACAGCGCTGCAGCACCAGAAAGCGATAAGCAGCCAGTTCATACCTGAAGAGGTGGCTTTTGGCAATCTCTTCATATGCCGAAAGCCGAATGATCTCCCGCAGCGCATCGAGCGGCAGGTAGAGACCGTGCCAGATCAGCGTTGCATAAAACTGCACCAGAAAAGGGGCCTCTTTGATCTTGTCGCGCTGCAGCAGCGCATGAAAGTAGTCGACCAGCTCCTTTGTCAGATACCTGTTGCGAAAACGGGCGATCTCCTCCGCGATCTGCGCAGACTCCAGCATGCCAGCCCGCTCGGAAAAGATCTCCCACTCTCTCGCCAAAACGTCAAACCGGTGTATGATCTTGATGTAGGCGATATTGTCTTCCCTCAGATAGTCAAGATCACTCTCTCTGAGCCCGTTGAGCTCCTGCAATGCATGCAAAAAGAGGCGTACCTGCACGCTATAGGATACGAGCTCGATCGATTCGACACCATCGTTAGCGTTTGCCACCAACCCCATGCCATACTTCTGCCCCAGCCTCAGATAGCGCAAAATCGCGATGATATGCAGCAGTGCCCCCTCTTCGCAAACCTCCCTGTGCGTGCTGAAGTAGTTGTCGATATGACTGTAGGCTTTGAGTGCGAGGTGTGCAAACTGTCGGATATCGTAATGGTTGAAATACTCGAAATGGTTCGCCAGGCGGTAGTAAATATAGGCACTCTGCATCCTGAAAATCAACATCACGAGGGGATTAGGATGGTGGTTGGCATAGTGACGGATACGCTCCGCCTCCTCGCCAAGGTCATGAACATAGGTTCTGCGGGATATCTCATGCGCGATAAAGTTCTCCCGCAGACTCTGCACATGAGCTATCGACTTCTTAAAGAGCGCAAGTGCCCCCGGATCGTAGTTACGCAGCATTCTCATGACAAAGGTATAACCCGTGCGCCGATTGTCCCTGAATCGCGACTGCTCGGTATCTATCTGCAACTGCTGCAGCTGTGCTTCGATGTTTTTGAGACTCTCAGCCAGCAGACGCCACTGTACGGTGATATCATCACTCCTGCCACTCCCCTTCGCCAGTACATTGTAACTGTTGGCATGCTCCATATCGGCCCAGACATTTTCCAGGCGTGAACGCAGCTGAATCTCGATGTTGAAATAGGGGCTCAGCTTGCGAAGTACCGTCCGGGCATCGTCACCCTCCTCCAGCAGCCCAAAAATCGCATCGGGATCGATCGGATGATGTGGCTCTGCCTGAGAAAGTGTCTCATCGAAACGCGGATGAAACAGAGTCTCATCGCAATGCAGCGCCTGATAACCACTCTTCTTTTTCACCGTATAGAAACCGTAGAGCAGATGATCGTCGGTACGGTGCGGATAGTAGAAAAAGTTGTAGAGTGACCTGGCGACCCACGCCTGCTCGTAAGGATAGGTACAGACAAAGAGCACGCCTATGAGATCATGCAGCGCACCCCCGCGCAGAAAGATCTTGAGCGGGTCGGCAAGCAGCTCAAGATCACGAAGCCCAAGCTTTACAAGCTTCTTGATCACACTCTCGGTGAACTTGTAACGAATCTTGATCGTCTGCACACCACTCGTACGCAGGATGGAGATCTCTTTGTTGGGAGGGTACTCTCTCTCCAGCGTGGCGAAGTACTCCGTCAGACTCCGGACAAAACGCGGCAACAGACCGTTTGGCTCGCTCGTGGGACTCTCCAGATCTGCACCTGTCAGTCGATAGTAGACACCCATCGCATCCATGATCCGTTGCTCCATCAGTGCTGCGCCCTCTTCTCCGATACGTGCTGCAACATCTTTGCCGGCCATCGCCCTTGTGACAGAACTGCGCAACGATGCCAGCGGCGGAAAATGGGCTGCAGGCGTCAGATGGTGAATAGAGATATAGGAGTGCATGCGACCTCGTTAGAAAGTATTATGTTTTATTATAACGTATAATATATTTTGTATGCTTTTGGGATGTTGTGTAGTAACTTATTCTTAAATCGTATAATTTATGGTTAAGAGAGAAAAATTTTAATCACTCCCTCTCGAGAAAGAGGAAGCTTTATTTCGTGTCAGGAGGAGTTGTTACTTCTTCTCCTCACACTCCACATCCGGTCTTTCGCAAGTATCGAGCTTCGAGAGATCGGCTTCGTCGAAGAGCTCCATTTTGGGAATGGCAAACGCGATGATGATCAGCATCGCGCCAAAGAGGAATACCGCTTCGGGAGCATAGGCGCCACTCACATCCGCCAGCGTCGTCTTGCCGAGGCTCGGTCCCATCAGTGGTTTGAACAAATCCTCGTCATAGTAGGTAAAAACGAAACCACCAAAAACTCCTCCGCTCGCTCCTACAAGTACGCCGATACGCCCTTCAGCGATCGAGACAGGTCCGGTACCGGGACACTTACCCATGATCGCCATGCCGATACCGAAGATGGTCCCGCCGATAATCAGCCCCTGCAGCATGATCGGCTTGATATGCCACGATGCCCATCCCATCTTCACTTCCAGATAGAGCAGGATACTCGTCAGGCCGATGGCGAAAAAGAGCATCTTCGGGATGATCGTATCTTTCATCATCGCAAAACCGGCAATCTTTTCAAACTTGTCCACACGGGAGTACTGGATGATCGCACCGAAGATGATCCCAATGAGAAAAACGAGCCAGACCGGGCCATGCCCCTCGTTCTGAACGATGTTGTACATCTGTTCCGTACGTGTCAGCACAAAGTCAAAATATTCTGCAACACTCATCTACTTCTCCTTCGTGTTATAAAAGAGTCGACCGGTCACCAGCAGGGTCACCAGTACCACGACACCAAAGATCATACTGCTAAACGCTGTCTGACTCATACCCGAGAGGAAGTGTCCAGAAGTACATCCGCCGGCGAGTCTTGCACCGATAATCAGCAGAAAACCACCGAAAAAGCTCCAGAGCAGCCGGGAAACGACTGAGCCGTTTTTGTACTCTTTCCATGCCGTAGGCATGACGGAAAAACGAAACGATTTTGTGATAAAGACAGAAGTGATGAAACCACCGACAAGTGCACCGAGCAGCATGATCCCTTCCCATGCACCTGGTTTTTCGATCTCCTGAAGATAGGTATATTTATGAGGGTCCATACCAAACAGTATCCCGGCATAGTAAGGAACATAGGTCGATGCACCGATAGGGCGGTTGGCGCCCAAAACTGAAAATGTAAAGAGCAGCAGCAGTGCCATCAGAACACCACCACCCCACCATGACAAACGTCTTTTCATATAGATATCTCTCCTTCTAATAAGTATTATTTGGAGAGATTATATCCTCTTTTGTTTAGATTAAAATAAGTCGGTATTATCGTATTTATAACCTAATTGTGATCCAGTCGGCTGCTCTGATAATATCGCTGTACGATATCGGGGTTGGGATGGAGATTGACCATCGCTTCCTCTTTCCCATCGTAAGGAATCTGTGAAAGGACATATCGGATCGACTCGAGCCTCGCCGTTTTCTTGTCATTGGAGTCTACGATGATCCACGGGCTGTATGAGTTGTGGGTGCGTGAAAACATCTCATCTTTATAGTAAGTGATCTTGTCCCACATCTGCTGAGCCTTTTTGTCGACAGGACTCAGTTTCCACTGCTTGAGAGGATTGTGCTCTCTTTCATGAAAACGCTGCTGCTGTGTCTCCTTGGAGATCGAAAACCAGAACTTGATCAGGATAATCCCGTCGTCGATGAGCGCATGCTCGATCTCCGGCACCTCTTTCATAAACTTCTCATACTGCTCCGGTGTACAAAAATCAAAAACCGGTTCGACAATCGCACGGTTGTACCAGCTTCTGTCGAAGAAGGCGATCTCACCGGGATTGGGAAGCTGTGCAAAATAGCGCTGGAAATAGAACTGGCCCTTCTCGACGTCACTCGGTGCAGGCAGTGCCACGACACGATACTTTCTGGGGTTGAGATACATCGTAAAGCGTTTGATCGCCCCGCCCTTTCCGGCTGCATCACGCCCCTCGTAGATAATCATCAGCCGTTTTTTATTCTCATAGACCCAGTTTTGCATCTTGATCAGTTCGATCTGCAATTTACGCAATTCATCTTCGTAGGCGATATCGCGCAGAACTTTGCGAATCTTCTTCTGTTTCAAAAGCCCTTTGACGCCCTCTTTGGTACGGAGTTTGTGGATTTTCTCTTCCAGATCATCCAGCTTCTCTTTCAAATCCTTTTCATGTACTCTCTCTTTCAGATAGGAGAGATCTTCAAACAGTGTCTTCATCAATTTAGCCTTATAAAATTTTTATATAAAAGAATTATAACATATATATAAATAATTTTTACTTACTTACAGTACAATAGCGGATTTTGATCAGAAGGAGTGGTATGCTGTACGGATTTGACAGAGGTGTCGTTTTCATGTTCTTTTCCGCACTCCTGTCGGCACTCAACGGAGCTGTCGCCAAGATGCTGGGAGAAGATATGAGCGCTCTGGAGATCGTCTTCTTTCGTAACCTTTTCGGCATGCTCTTTATCTTTCTGACACTCAGGCACACACCGGCACGACTGCCGGGAGGCAAGCCGCTTCTGCTGCTGTGGCGGGGAATCTTCGGCTTCAGTGCCCTGCTGCTTTTTTTCTATACCATCACCCGTATTCCCCTCGGTGAAGCGATCACCCTCAACAAGACATCACCGCTTTTTGTCGCGATCCTCGCCTTTTTTCTCCTGCATGAAAAGTTATCGAGACTCGGATGGTTTGCCCTCTTTCTGGGATTTACCGGTGTCGTTCTGATCACCAAACCGACAGGCGTGGAAGTGGGCCTGCCACATCTGCTGGGACTGATCGGCGGTTTCCTGGCAGCCGCCGCTTACACGACCATACGCAAGATCAAACATATCTACGATTCGAGGGTGATCGTACTCTCTTTCATGACGACGGGTACGCTCATCCCTCTCATACTCTTTGGCATCAGCACTTTTTACGCTCCGAAAACACTGGACTTCATCCTCGCCCCCTTTATCATGCCAGAGACCCTGCATACATGGCTGCTACTGACGATCATCGGCATCACCGCCACACTCTCACAGTGGCTGCTGACCAAAGCCTACAGCGCCACCAACGCCGGTATCATCGGTATCATCAGCTATACCGTCATCCCTTTTTCCATCTTTTTCGGAGCCCTGCTGGGCGACCCGTGGCCCGATGCCTTCACACTCACTGGGATCCTCCTGATCGTCATCTCCGGACTTCTCGTCAAAAAAGGGTGATCGCTAGAGTACAAATCCCAGCAGATACCCCAGTCCGAAACCGATCAGATGCCCATACCATGCGACGGGTATGCCCATCAGAAGCGGTACAAAACTGATGATCAAAATCGCAACAATCAACCCTTTTCGCAGATGGGGATCTTTTTTTGCGAACCAGCCAAAAAGCACACTGATCGCTCCGGAAGCACCGACGACGTTGTGATCGAGCCCGAAATAAGCCATGAAGTAGATCGTCAGCAGGCTCGTCACAACCCCACCGCCCAGATAGATCAGCAGATACTTCAGATGTGCATTGAGCTCCTTCTCCAGCAGATATCCAAACTGAAACAGCACCACCATATTCATCGCCAGATGAGTGAGCGACGCATGCATGAACATCGACGTTACCGGCTGCCACCACGCACCCTGAAAAAAGTAGAAATTGAGACCATACTTCACATGCGAAACCGGATCCTGCGTCAAAAAGTAGATTATGACATTCAGGATGATCAATATCGGGGTGATGACTACCATCGCAAACTCCTCGATTTTTAGCACTATCTTAACAGAGCGGGCCTTATCGGCACCTCCGCCGGTCACTTGAACAGATAGTGGCCAAAAGGGTACAAAAAAGTCACAGGTGTGTAACTCTGACACATATATACAACTATTTTTTACCTTTTATTGCCTTTTGGAACCTCTTTTTGTCATAATGAATCCAGAAAGCGGACTGCCGAAAGGAGAATCTATGCGTTATCTGCTCTATGCCATCATAGTTGTGATCGATCTCTACGCCATCTGGCTGCCCCCTGCATCCAGGACATTTCAGATCAAACCACCTGTGATGGATACCGCTTACGAAGAGACGATGGCACTGAAGTACCTCAACACCCTGCGTCAAAATGCCGGTATGGCTGCCTACAGCACCAGCGACATCCTCACCAAAGCGGCCAAAAACCATGCCTCCTGCCTCATCACCAATCATGAAACAGGACATTACGAAAAATCAGGAAAGCCGGGATTTACCGGAAAGATGCCTCATGAAAGAGCGATACATGCCGGCTACAGAGTCCCTATGCTGACAGAAAACGTCACCAACAACAGTATCGATTACAAAGATGCCATCGACAATCTCTTCTCCGCTATCTACCATCGATTCGGCTTTCTCGACTTTATCAGCGATGAGATCGGCATCGGTGTGGCGCAGAATCCGAAAGATACTGCGTACAATGCTTTCGTTTTCGACATGGGCGTGCATGCACTCAACGAAGCCTGCAGTGCTGAAAGCTACAGCGGGCCCAACCGATACGCCTACAAAATCTGTGTCGATCCGCAACATCGCATCGAAGAGCGGCGACTGCTGGCGATTCTCAGTGCTCAGAAGATCGCTTCCAAACCGATCGTCGTCTATCCCTACGACGGCCAGAGTGATGTCCCGCCTGTCTTTTACAACGAGACACCGGACCCTCTTCCCGATTACGATGTCAGCGGTTTTCCGATTACCATCCAGTTCAACGACTACTACATCAAAGAGGCGCAGGTACGCTCCATCTCACTTTTCGATCCCTCTGGCAAAGAGATTAAATCGAAAATCCTCTACGACAAAAACGACTCGAACCATCTCATGAAACCGGGACAGTATGCACTGCTGCCTCTGACCAGACTCGCTTACGATACCACCTACCGTGTCGTTCTGCACTACAAAAGCCATGGAAAAGAGGTCATCAAACGCTGGCAATTTCACACCCGAAAACTCAAGCAGCCCGCATTTGTCATTAAAAAGATGAACGGGAAGATCACCATCAAACCTCATACCACCTATATCCTCTACTTCCCGCCCCAAAACAGACACGATACACTGGGCGATCTGCGCTTCCCTGCAGATGTACGTGTAAAATATCTGGACCAAAATACGCTCCAGTTGAAACTGGAGTCGGATAACAGAGCATCATTTACGTTGAAAAGCGGTGAGAGGGCAGTAGAGATCGAAGTACTCTGATCCTGAAGAGAGGGGAGCGCTGCTCACCCCTTGATATCGAGCAGACTCCCGTGCATCTCGTCGATGGTTTTGATGGCGGCCACATTGGCTTCTACCGTCTTCTCCTCCATCATACTCTGAGGTACGGCATGAACGGGATCGGTCGTCATCTGTCGTGTCGTGGTATCACTGTTAATAAGCTGTGTAGCGATTGCGTTGCTGTTTGGCATGATAGTCATCGGATCCTCCTATGCTGCGAGGTCGAGTGCGTTGGCACCCAGACTCTGGATCTTTTCATCGATCAACTCGAGTGTGCGTTTCTGTGTCTCGTAGGCGATATCGGGCAGCTTGCCACCCCACAGTTTCTCTGCCTCTTCAAAACCTCTGACGATACCCTCACGCCCCGCTTTGAGCATGTCGAGATCGTCACCGGCACCGGAGAGAACAAAGTCCGCCCCGCGCCTGGCGGTATTTTCTACAGAGAAGAAGCCTCCGTCGGAGATCAGAGTGGTCGCCTCTTCGGGACTCAGTTTCAAAATCGGCTTGCCCTCATATCCCAGATCTTTGAGTGAGAGTTTCCCCTCCGTTTCAATCCCCATCAGAAAATCTTTCATCTCGTCGTTATGATCGATCATATGAAAGAGCGCACTCTGGGCATCGCTGTTTTTTTGCATAAATTCACTGCTCTGGAACGTAAACTCCATATAGCGGACATTGAGTGACATCGACTCTGTTGCCATACCATCCCCGTCGTGCCCGACACTCTTGCTGATACTGAAATCCAGCGCTCTGTACTGCAGATTCATGGTAGATTGTGCTATTTGCATTTGATGCTCCTTTTTGGGAGAGTCCCTGATCCTATATCGGCATATCCCGCTGTTTCTGAAGAAGTAACCGGTTACATTGATATAAATCAATCTATTTTGAGAAGTTTTTGTTATACTTTATTTTAAACCATGAAAGTAAAGAAGGAGGAGTACGATGATAATCTCAAACTATATGAAAGGAGAGCACCGCGCTTGCGATCAACTCTTCGCCGATGCAGAAAAAGCGATCATCGAAGGTGACTTTGAAAGTGCGGAAGAGAAATTTGTCGCATTTGCAGAAGATACACTCGAACACTTCGCCAAAGAGGAGGAGATTCTCTTTCCAACCTTCGAAGAGATCACTGGCTCAACGGAAGGCCCTACCAATGTCATGCGCTACGAACACGAGCAGATGCGCGGTCTGATCGGACGGCTGGCAGAAGCGGTTGAAAAACGTGACAAAGATGCCTTTCTCTCCATCGCAGAATCGATGATGATCCTCCTGCAGCAACACAACATGAAAGAGGAGCAGATGCTCTACGCCATGTGTGACCGGGTCATCCCTCCCGAGAAAAAAGAGGCAACGGTGGGAGAGATGAAAAAGCACGGAGCCTGACATGTCCACCAGGAGGTGCCCCAAAGAGATCTTTTTCGACGCGACGGAGCTGGAACATCCCAAACCGCTCGAGATGGCCATTGACCATCTGAAAAGACTCGATGCGGATACTTACCTCTACATGCGTCACCGCAAAAATCCTCTCCCGCTGCTGGAGATAGCACAAAACAACGGTTTCTATACTCTGAGCAGAGAGGCAGAAGATGGGATCTGGCATATCCTCATCACCCCCTCTCCCGAAACAGATCTGGAGACACTGCTTCATGTTTAACCAGAACGGACTCTCTCTCGAACAGGCACCGCCACTCTCCGTGGTATTGCGTTTTTTCGTTACAGCAACCCTTTTCGGCATCGCGGCTGGAAGTATGCTGCTGCTTTACGGCGGCGAGATCTTCGATCCCGCTACAAGCGCAGCCCGTATCACAACCCATCTCTTTGCCCTGGGAGTGATGGCATCCTTCATACTGGGTGCGCTCTTTCAGATGCTGCCGGTCATCGCAGGCGTGGTCCTGCCCTCCCCCACCCGTAAGGCGACCTTCGTCCATCTGACCTTTACAGCGGGCGTGCTTATCCTGATCGCTGCTTTTTACACTGCGACGTACAGACTCTATCTCCTCTCGGCCCTCCTGCTGGGTGCCGCCCTTCTCTATGCCGTCATACTGATGCTCTACCATCTCATCCGACTTCCTGGCCACTCCGCCTCTTCCCGCGGCATGCAGCTCGCTCTTTTCTCCTTTGGCATCACACTCCTGCTGGGACTCTACATGCTCACGGCACTGGGAGGTCTGCACACCGGTACAGAGTACATGGAGGCCAAAGCGGTGCACTACACATTCGGACTTTTTGGCTGGATCACACTGCTGATCGTCTCGATCTCCTTTCAGGTGGTCGAGATGTTTTATGTAACACCGCCCTACCCCGAATGGATGCTGCGCTACCTGACCTTCGCGATCGTGACATTGTTGATCATTAAAACGGTGTTGCTCTTTTCGGGCATCCCGGCCACTGCTGTGGATGGCACTCTGGCACTGCTCTTCATACTCTATGCCGGCACAACTCTTTTACGGCTGCAGAGACGCAAACGTCCCACTTCGGACGCAACAGTGTGGTTCTGGCGTTTTGGTATGGCCATGCTGATCGTCACGATGCTGCTCATGCTATTCGATCTGCTCATCCCCTCACCGGCACTCCATCCGCTGAGTTATCTCGCATTTACGCTCTTTGCACTGAGTATCGTTCTGGCGATGGTCTACAAGATCGTGCCTTTTCTGACCTGGTTTCACCTCTCGAACCAGGGCTATATGATGGCTCCGATGATGCATGACATCATCCATCCCAAACGTGTCAAAGTCCACTTCTATCTCCATAGTCTGCTTTTTGTAACACTTCTGGGAGGCCTCCTCTTTCCACCGCTCTTCAGAGTTTCCGGCATACTTGTCATGCTCTCATTCGGCTGGCTTTTGTACCATCTCATCTATGCGATCTATCTCTATCGCCACACACAAAAACATACCGAAAAATTCAACATGCAGATATGATCCATCCTCCCTGATAGATCGGTATGGTGGGCTATCTTCAACCTCTAACCAACATTTCGCTAAAATGTCTCAAATTTAGATACAGGGGACAGTTTTGATCACACTCAAAGAAGCACTCGCACTTCCCAAAGAGGAAGTCGCAGCACTCAAAAAAGAACTCAGAGAAAATATCGAAGCCAAAAAAGAGATCGGCGCCTATGTCGAGCAACTCACCGGCAGCGATCTGGCTGAGTCCGGGGAGGGAATTCCCATCGCCGTCAAAGACAATATCCAGGTCAAAGGGTGGAACATCACGGCATGCTCCAACATCCTCCAGGGGTACGTCGCACCCTACAATGCGACTGTCATAGAGAAGCTGCTTGCCAGCGGCCTCAGCCCTTTCGGGCGCACCAACATGGACGAATTTGCAATGGGAAGCTCCACCGAAACCTCCTTCTACGGCAAGACACGCAATCCGCATGATCCGGAGCGCGTTCCCGGCGGCAGCAGCGGCGGCAGCGCGGCGGCAGTTGCGGCGGGTATCGCGATCGCTGCACTGGGAAGCGACACGGGCGGAAGTATCCGTCAGCCGGCGGCATTCTGCGGCTGTGTGGGGATGAAACCGACCTACGGCAAAGTGAGCCGTTACGGTCTGGGCGCCTACTCCAGTTCACTGGATCAGATCGGACCGATCACCCAAAATGTCGAAGATGCGGCGATCCTCTACGACATCATTGCAGGGCATGAACCCAAAGACTCCACCAGTGTCGATATGCCGCATGAAAAGGTGAGCGACAAAATCGACCCTGACCGTAAACTCACCATCGCCGTCATCGACAACTACATGGAAGAGGCGGGCGACGAAGTGCGCAAAGCGACCGAAGAGGCGATCAAAGCCCTCGAAGATGCCGGCCATACAATCATCCATAAAAACATGATCAACTCCAAATATGATGTCGCCACCTACTATATCGTTGCGACAGCGGAAGCGAGCACCAACCTCAGCCGCTATGACGGCGTACGTTACGGCAACCGCGCCGAAGCCGATTCGCTCAAAGAGATGTATCTCAAAACCCGATCTCAGGGCTTCGGCGAAGAGGTGAAGCGGCGTATCCTGCTGGGGACCTTCGTCCTCAGCTCCGGATATTACGACGCCTATTATATCCGTGCACAGAAAGCGAGACATCTGATCAAAGCGCAGTACGAAGAGATCTTCGAAGAGGCCGACCTGATCTTCATGCCGGTCGCTCCGACCCCGGCATTTGCGTTTGGCAGTAAAAAAGATCCGCTCGAGATGTACCTCAGTGATATCTACACGATCGCGGTCAACCTCGCGGGACTCCCCGCCCTCTCCCTTCCTGTCGGCAAGAGCAGTGAAGGCCTGCCCATCGGCGCACAGTTTGTCGCCAAAGCATTCGACGAACAGACACTCTTTGACGGTTCACTGAGCCTGGAAAACATCCTCAAAACAAAGGCGTAAACGATGAATATCAGACAAAAAGCACTCACTTTCGAAGATATCCTCCTCATTCCACAGTACTCCGAGGTACTCCCCAAAGAGGTCGATATCAAAACGGTCCTAACCAAAAATATCAAACTCAACATCCCCTTCGTCTCCGCGGCGATGGACACCGTCACGGAACACCAGGCCGCGATCAAGATGGCACGTCTCGGTGGTATCGGTATCATCCACAAAAATATGGATATCGCTTCACAGGCCAAAGAGGTGAGCCGTGTCAAAAAGAGCGAGAGCGGTGTCATCAACGAGCCGATCCACCTCAAACCCGACGACACCCTGCAGGTTGCCAACAATCTGATGCATGAGTATAAGATCTCCGGCTTTCCTGTCGTCGACGACAACGAACAGCTGGTCGGTATCCTCACCAACCGCGATCTGCGTTTCGAAACCGACATGACACGTAAGGTCGCCGACGTCATGACCAAAGCGCCCCTCATCACCGCCCCCAAGGGAATCTCGCTCGATGAAGCGGAAAAGATCTTCCACCAACACAAGATCGAAAAACTCCCCCTCATTGATGAACACGGCATCCTCTCTGGCCTCATCACCATCAAGGATCTCAAAAAACGCAAAGAGTTCCCCAACTCTTTCAAAGACCAGTATGGTCGACTGGGTGTCGGTGCTGCGATCGGCGTCGGACAGCACGACAGGGCCGAAGCGCTGATCGAAGCGGGCGTGGACGTACTGGTGCTCGACTCCGCACACGGCCACTCCAAAGGGATCATCGATACTGTCAAAGAGATCAAAAAAAGATTTGAGATCGACGTCATCGCCGGAAACGTCGCGACCCCCGAAGCGGTCGAAGCCCTCGTCGAAGCGGGTGCCGATGCGGTCAAAGTGGGTATAGGCCCCGGTTCTATCTGTACGACCAGAATCGTCGCGGGTGTCGGCGTACCGCAGATCACCGCCATCGACACATGTGCAGCAAAGGGACGTGAACTCGGCGTACCCATCATCGCCGACGGCGGTATCAAATACTCCGGTGATGTCGCCAAAGCACTCGCTGTGGGTGCAAGCTCCGTCATGATCGGAAGCCTGCTGGCCGGTACCGAAGAGAGTCCTGGCGAGACGCTGATGTATCAGGGACGCCAGTACAAAACCTACCGAGGAATGGGAAGTATCGGTGCCATGCAAAAAGGGAGCAACGACCGCTACTTTCAGGAGGGTACCGCTGCCGACAAACTGGTTCCGGAAGGGATCGAGGGGATGGTCCCCTACCGCGGCAAAATGAGCAACGTCATCCACCAGCTCGTGGGCGGCCTGCGTGCCTCAATGGGATATGTCGGCGCCAAAGATATCCCGACTTTTCAGCAAAAAGCGGAATTTGTGGAGATCACATCGGCCGGACTCAAGGAGAGCCACGTGCACGACGTCACCATCACCAACGAAGCACCAAATTATCACTCATAACATCACTCCGGCTTCCCGTTGCCTGCGGGAAGCACCCGGGGCAACACAATACGAAAACATGCCCCCTTCTCACCATTAGAGACCTCCAGCCTGCCGCCCATATGCTCTTCGATAATCATGCGACTCATATAGAGTCCCAGACCCGTCCCATGACGCTGTGATTTGGTCGAGAAGTATGGATCAAATATCTGCGGGAGTATCTCTTCATCGATGCCTCCTGCATTGTCACAGATTTCAATCACTACCTCTCTGCCCATTTTTTCGATCCGTAGCCTAATCTCTTTCTCCGCAACCTCGTTTTCGATCAATGCATCTTGCGCGTTGTTGAGGATATTGATGATCGCTTGTCCAAGCTCGTTGGGGAAGCCCTCACTCATGCAACGATCCTTCTCGGTGACAACAACGCTAATGCCATTGTCATCGAGAAGCGGTTTGAGAATCGACAAGGCATGTGCTGTCACATCGTTGACACTGAACCTGCGGCGCTCTTTGTCACTTTTGAAGAAATTACGAAAGTCGTCGATCGTCTCTGACATCTGCCGTATCAGCCGGCGTGAAGTAGTACTGAAATCTTCGATCGATGCTTCATCGGCATTGCCGGAGCGAAGCTTGATCAGAAAGTTCTGCGTCAGTATGGAGAGCGTATTGAGAGGCTGTCGCCACTGGTGGGCGATCATACTGATCATCTCCCCCTTTTGCGCAAGGCGGTTCTGTTGTAAGATCATCAACTGATGCTGCTGGTTTTTCTGGATCTCCTGCATCATCTGTGCCGACAATCTCTCATGCATCGCTTCGAGTTTGCTCCTGAGTCTGCTGAGATGATAGTAGCGAAGTCCCAGCAGCAGTATGATCACACCAAAAAGTGCCGAAAGCTTCCAGAGCAATGAATAATCGACCCCCTTTTCATACTTCACCTGTACCCATTTGCTCAGAATCTTCTGTCTCTCACTCTGGGTAATATGGTCGATGGCATCGTTGAGCAACGGGAGCAGTTCGGGTCTGGAGGGATTGATCAGTACTGAAAGCGCTACCTTAGAGGGAAGCGTACCGGAGATTTTGACATTGGTCAGTCCCTGTTTCTGAAGCGAGTAGACCAGCGCAGGGAGGATATTGACAAATGCGACCAGATCACCGGACGCGACACGACGCACTCCTGCATCGCCGTTATCCAGTACCTGCAGATCGATACCCGGATAGAGTTGTGGCAGGATCACCTGCGCAGGGGAGTCCTTCAACACCCCGACCTTTCCGGAGTGGGCGATCTGAGAAAAATCGAGCACCAGTCTCGCATCTGTATCCGTCACGAAAGCACGCGGTGAGAAGAAATATGGCTGGGTCACCAGAAACACTTTGCGTATCTCTTTTGTCGCCTGTTCTGCCGCGATGATATCGCACTTTCCATTTTTCAGAAAGAGACGGCTCTGGTGGTAATCTTTTGTCGGAACCAATTCAAAAGGGATACCCGTCTTTTTTGAAAAGAGTGCCATATAGTCTGCGATGATCCCCTCATAGTTGCCATATTTTCCGATATGTTCAAAAGGCATCCAGTCAGGATCGACACACATGCGAATACTTTTATCTTCTGAAGCAGCGGCCTATATCTCTGTCGCGATAAAAAACGATACGAAAAGAAAGAGGGAAGAGAGCATCTGAAAGCGCGACATCACAGCTATACCACCTTTCACAGACAAATTTTGCGGCAACGGTCCTGCATATTACAATCAAAAGAGTTAAATTATCTGTTAGCTCTTTTAGTCTGCCATGCCGGTGCGCTCTCCCAAAGCAGAACTCTGATACCGAATACGGAATGTTTTCTGGAGACTCTTGATGAATTTTTATAACATGGAGGAGTATCGGTATCAGAACCAAAATGATACACTCTCATTCTAAGTAAAAAAAAAGTAAAATCTTAGGAATCTGAGTAATCGGGAGCAGTTAAGATGGAAAAGATACGTATTCTATCTGTAGAAGATGACTTCACAACAGCGAAATATCTGACAGAATTTCTGGAAACGCACGGCTTTGAAGTCTCTCATAAAGTGTACTAGCTAACACTTAATCTGACACTCTACAATTTCTCCTGAAATATAGTGTCAGATGGCTAGGAAGCCATCGCCTCAGACTCCGTGGAAT
>JALWPY010000190.1 GCA_026994915.1 Campylobacterales bacterium | reverse complement strand
ACTGAAAGATTTACTGAAAATTCACAGAGGTATCGGTATTGAAATGAAGAAAAAACTCATTATTGATTTCCTTGAAAATCGGAGAAAATAGCAGCCCGTTTCTTTACTTTATCTCTTAAAATCTGATATCATATATTTTTACTATCTAAAGGAATAACTCTAATGACCATCCAGGACGCACATAAACTTTACAACGAACAAAAATATGAAGAGGCATTTGTCGCCTACGAAAAACTCGCACATGAAGGCAATGCCGATGCCCAGACATCACTGGGTTACATGTATCAGACAGGACAGGCAGTCGACAAGAACGAAGCAAAAGCGATCGAGTGGTATGAAAAAGCGATCACACAGGAGCAACCCTATGCCCTCTTCAACATGGGATTGATGTACGCCAACTCCAGTGAATTGATCGCGCAGGATATCGAAAAAGCGCACGAACTCTTTCTGCATGCGGCGGTAGCGGGTGTCGATCTGGCAATGTACGAAGTCGCGCTGATGTTCGAGCAGGGTGCGGGATGTACGCAAAACTACTCCGAAGCGGCCTACTGGTATGAAGAGGCGGCAAAACGCGGGCACAAAGAGGCTTTCAACAACCTCGGTGTGCTCTACAAAGAGGGGCGCGGAGTACATCAGAACTTTCAGCGGGCATTTGTCTGCTTCTCCCGCGCTGCGGAACAGGGACTTTCAGCCGCCCAATACAACCTCGGTATGCTCTACGACCGGGGCGAAGGGGTACCGCAGGATCATGACAAAGCGCTGGAGTGGTGTCGTAAAGCGGCATTTCAGGGACATGCCAAAGCCAGAGAGATCATCGCAGGTCTGCAGGAACAGGGAAAAATCCTCTTTTAGCCAACGACTTTTTGCAGCCTTTCCAGAAAGGGGAGCTGCGATTGGACCAGCACCTCTTTGGCTCGCTCGAGTGGAAACCACGAGGCTTTGTCCACTTCGGGGAACTGCGCCTTTTTGCCGGAGCGGGGCGGCCACTCTATCGTGAACATGTTGGAGATAATCTCTGTAGAAGGCTCCGCTTCGACTGCCCAGACCGTGATCTTTTTGCCCGACATTTTCACCTCTCCCAGCGGCAGGAACTTGCCATCGATCGGCTGTCCTGTCTCTTCATGGAACTCTCTGATCGCCGCCTGAAGCAGATCTTCCCCCTCTTCGATTTCCCCTTTGACAATACTCCAGGCACGCGCCTTGTTTCGCCACCAGGGCCCTCCCATATGGACCAGATAGACTTCGATCCCCTTTCTCTTTCGAAAGGGTAATATTCCTGCACTCTGCTTCATATCGCCTCCTCTATTCTGCTATAATTATACCCATAATCATTATGGAGACCTATCATGGCTATCAAAACACCCTATGTCACCACCGACGGTATCATCGAACTCTATAACGCACATAATCAGTTTCAGGGCATCGTCCTGATCGAACGCAAAAATCCTCCCCATGGACTTGCACTGCCGGGCGGTTTCGTCGATGTGGGTGAAACATGCGAAGAGGCATGCAAACGGGAGATGAAAGAGGAGACGAGCCTCGACGTCACGATCCTGCGCCTGCTGGGTGTCTACTCCGACCCCAAACGCGACCCCAGATTTCACACCATCAGCTGCGTCTATCTCTGCCGGGCAGAAGGAACTCCCAAAGCGGCGGACGACGCTAAAAAACTCTTTGTCTACAAACCGGATGAAATTCCTTTCGAGAAGCTTGTTTTCGACCATGCGAAGATCGTGCATGATTATCTTGCAACGAAGGACTAGCTTTTTGGAGCGATTTTAAGTATAATAAAAACAAATATTCCAAGGAGCTCCTCTATGCCAAAAACTCTCGCCTCACTCTTCATCGCTCTTGCTGCCACTACCTTACTCAGCGGATGTGGTGACGAACCAAAAACAAAAACTGTCAATGAACTCTATATCGCACATCAGACGACTGGAAGTAAAACACTCTATCCCAAAAGTACTGTTTCCCAAACTTCCGGAAAGGCAACACCAGCCAAATCTGCCACCAAAACCGAACCAGTACCTCACACCACTGCACAAGTCACCGATACACTCCATGCTACTGTATCGAAGCAGATTGCAGCCACACCTCCGGCAAAAACAGTTACAAAAGCACTGCCTGCACCCAAACAAGCCAGTGCCGCTGCTCCCACGGTAAAACCTGCAGCTGTACCAAAAAGCAAAACCCCTGCTCCGGAAAAGGTACAAGCCCATGAGCCGATTGCCAAAACATCCCGGAAAGTGGCCACACCCCCTTCCTCCTCTGACAAAGAGAATATCACTTACCGACTCGCCAAACCGGTCACACCTGTTACACCGATCCCCAAAGAGGAGATCGCCAAAACGGTGAAGGCGGTCGAAGCGGTCAAGGCGGAAGCTGCCAAAAAGATTCTGGAGTCTCTGAAAGTGATCGAGGCGGTCAGACCTATCCACGCCACCCCGGCACCCAAACCGGTCCCCTCCGCCGCCGATGTCGTCAAAGCACAGGCGGTAGCAGAGATCGCCAAAGCCACTGCTTTCGCAAACAGTGCCAACGCCGTCGCCAAAGCCAAAATCGCCAAAGCGGTTGCCAAAGTACAGATCGCGGAACTACACGAAGGGCATATACCTGCATCTGAAGAGGCAGTACAGCAAGCCAAAGCCAAAGCAGCTGCCGAGATTGCCAAATCTGTCGCTGCAGCGGAGATCGCCAAAGCCAAAGCGGCCGCGACAATCGCAGAGAGTGTCGCGAAGGTGGAGAAGGAGAAGGTC
>JALWPY010000189.1 GCA_026994915.1 Campylobacterales bacterium | reverse complement strand
CTCAGAGGCTACACCACCTACCAACCCCACTATAAACTCGAACATGCCAATCCCGGCAAAGACCAGGAGGTCGAGAGTAAGCGCGCCAAAGCGAAGATCACCAAATGGCTCAACATACACCCTTACAATATCGCACAGAAGATCGAAGTCATCTGTGAACATTTCAGGACACATGTCGCCCATTTGCTCGACGGACAGGCGAAGGCGATGATCATCACACCCGGCAGGCAGACGGCGGTGCGCTACAAGCTCGCTTTTGACAACTACATGAAGACACACGGCTATACAGGTATGGAAGCGATGGTCGCCTTTTCGGGCAAAGTGACGGACGATATCGAAGGAACGGTGAAGGAGTACACCGAAGCCGGTATGAACCCCGGTTTGCGCGGCAGAGACATGCGCAAAGCGTTCGATACCGACGCCTATCGGGTGATGATCGTCGCCAACAAGTTTCAGACCGGTTTCGATCAGCCCAAACTCTGCGCCATGTATGTAGATAAAAAGCTGGGTGGTGTCGATTGTGTGCAGACACTTTCGCGGCTCAACCGCACCTATCCGGGCAAAGAGCAGACATTCATCCTCGATTTTGTCAATGAGACCGAAGATATCAAAGCGGCTTTTGAACCCTACTACCAGACAACCGAACTGGAAGATGTCACCGATCCAAACATTGTCTATGATCTTCAGACCAAACTGGAATCGAACAGAATCTTTACCGGGGAAGATGTCGAAAAATATGCCAAAGCTTTTTTCGATCCCAAAGGGACTCAGGCTGCGATGAGTGCGGCAATCAAACCTGCCGCAGATCGCTTCAAAGGGCGCTACAAAGAGGCACTGGAGAAGATACATGCCCTTGAGGAGCAGCGTCGTTTTGCCGAAAATGATGGAGATGAGAAGCGCATGCACAACCTCACCGCCGATCTGGAAGCGGCGGGCGAAGAGAAGAGAGAGCTGGATATCTTCAAAAAAGATCTCGGTACTTTCGTCCGAATGTACGATTTTCTTTCACAGATCGTCGACTACGGTGATGAAGAGCTGCTGAAACTGTCGGTATTTGCCAAAGCGCTCATACCCAACCTCAGAACGATGACGGAGAAAGAGTCCATCGACCTCTCCGCCGTCGAACTGACCCACTACAAACTGCACAAACAGAAAAGCGACAGCATCGCACTCACCGGAGAGGCAAACCGACTGCCGCCGCTCAAGCCGGGAGAAGCGAAACCGTACAACCCGGAAAAAGAGCTGCTCTCACAGATAGTACAGCACATGAATGCACTCTTCGGCACCGATCTGAGTGAAGAGGATATGCTCAACTATGCCCACGCCATCAAAAACAAAGTGATGTCCGACAAAAAAGTCATCCATCAAGTCACAAACAACACCAAAGCGCAGGCAATGATAGGCGGTTTCTCCGATGCCATCAACAATGCGGTCATCGACAGTCTCGACATCCATCAAAACCTCGCCACCAAAATACTGGGAGAGGAGCGAATTTTAAAAGGATTTGCCGGTGTCATCTATGACATGATTTATGAGCGTGTCAAAAGAGAGAAAGAGAACTCGGTGAACAACGTATATGAACCGCTCATGAAAGTTGCGGAAGATCCGAAAGAGAAGTATCGTTAAAAGAGAAATACGCTATGCAAACCGATCACCTCAAAAATAGATGGATGAGACTGTTTGCCTCTTATGGTGAAGCAGCATTGATTCAGAATGCTTTTGATGATCTGGCAAAGCGTTATGCCCAAAAGCACCGGTATTACCATACCCTCCGACATGTCAATACCTGTTTGATGCTGCTTGACGAAGTTGGCGGTTTGGTTTCAGATCTGTTCAGTACAGAGACAGCTATCTGGTTTCATGATGTCATCTACGATCCTTTGCGACATGACAATGAAGCGATGAGTGCAGCATATGCGAAGCACTTTTTAAAGTCTATAAAAATACCCGATCATGAAATAGCCAAAATCGAGAGGTTGATATTGCTGACAAAACATCCTTCTGATCCGTTGCGTGAAGATGAAAAATATCTGATCGATATCGATTTATCGATATTGGGAGCGGAGACGGCACTGTATGACCAATACGAAAAATGGATCAGGCAGGAGTATGTGCTTGTGTCTGATGAAGTTTTTCGAAAAGGTCGCGGAGAAGTCCTGCGTGCATTTCTTGTGCAGGAGTACATATACCATACAGACTATTTTCGTCAAAAACTGGAGAAACGGGCACGGGAGAATCTGGAGCGCGCTTTGCGAAAACTGTAAAACACAAGAAGCGGGAAAAGAGTTTTTGGAAGAAAACATATAAAAGAACTTTACTGAGGAGAAAGGAATGAATTATTTATACGTTGATTTGCATTATCTCAAAATGAACGGAACTCTTTCTCGCTTCTTGTTGTCGGCATAAGCTCACAGCTATTTGAAGCTTATGGTGTCATTATAAACAAAAATTGTGTCAAAGTTGTGGCATAAATTAAGAATATGACATTTTTTTTGATTAAAAGTTAGTTAGTTTAATAAAAGTTATATTTGTCAACTATTTCGCAGGTTTTTTTGTCTCAAGCTCTGTTCTTCTATTTGCAAGTGCCAAAGTGTTATAATAACCCAAATTAATAGCAAGCATATTGAGAAGGAATAGTGAAATGGAAGTGTTTTTACAAAAAGCAAAAGAGGCTGCTGCGGTGATGAGTTCACTCGGTGCGGGGGATAAAAACCGTATTCTTCGGGAAATGGCGGATGCGCTGGATGCAAACAGTGAGGAGA
>JALWPY010000188.1 GCA_026994915.1 Campylobacterales bacterium | reverse complement strand
GTATTACAGCACTGCAGATGGATATCAAACTTGGAGGGATCGCGACGCAGACACTCAAAGAGGCGCTGGATCAGGCGGAAGAAGCGAAACTCCACATTCTGAGTATCATGGAAGAGGCGGCCGAGAAGATCTCTCTCAATGAAAATGCACTCCCTACACGCAGTGTCTTTACACTCGATCCCTCCACTTTCGGTGCGATCATCGGACAGGCGGGTAAGACGATCAAAGAGATCATCGAGAAGTTCGAAGTATCTGTCGATCTCGACAAAGAGAGCGGTAAGGTCAAAGTCGAAGGTGCGAACAAAGTGCAGGTGAGTGCTGCGTGTGACTATATCAAAGAGCTCGCGAGCAAGAAACGTGAAAGTCGTCATGAGAAGCGTGAAATGCCGAAATTCAGTGTTGGGCAGGTTTTTGACGCCGAAGTGAAACGGATCGTTGATTTCGGTGCTTTTATCGAATTGCCGGGTGGCGTGGATGGTTTGCTGCATATCTCCAAACTCTCCGATGAGCGTGTTGAAAGGGTGACGGATATCCTCAACGTCGGAGACCGTGTCAAAGTGAAGATCCTTTCGATCAAAGGACATAAAATCGAGCTGGAGTTGATTGAAAAATTATAAAAAAGCAATTTGCAAAAATTGCTTTTTTCATTAAGAGTATTTTTAAGATAGTTTCGCTAAAATCTCAACCTCAAAGTGATAAGTAGGGATACGCAAGCCGAACGGACTTTGAAAACAACTATATTTTTATTAAGGAGAACTTCATGAAGAAGATTCTATTTTTGATGGTTGCAATTGCAACTGCTGCATTTGCAGGTGAAGAAGCTGCAAACGAAACTCTGAAAGCTTACTCAGTACTTGCTGCTGGTGTTGGTCTCGGTCTCGCTGCACTCGGTGGTGCTATCGGTATGGGTCACACAGCTGCTGCGACAATCGCAGGTACTGCAAGAAACCCGGGACTGGGTGGTAAACTGATGACGACCATGTTCATTGCTCTGGCGATGATTGAAGCACAGGTTATCTATGCCCTCGTTATTGCATTGATCGCACTCTATGCGAACCCATTCCTGGGCTAATCAATAACTTTTCCAAAGCCTCGTCCAAATTGCGAGGCTTTGTCTACAATATGCGATCGTGGTGGAATTGGTAGACACGCTATCTTGAGGGGGTAGTGCCGCAAGGTGTGGGGGTTCGACTCCCCCCGATCGCACCATTACACAAAAATTACTTCCCTCTTCACTCTTTTATCTTTATAAACTCTCTTGATTCCCTTACTATTTGTCAAAAAGAAAAATCTCTGAAAATATTGCTCTGTTGATTGATACCGGTATAAGTCCATTTTGTGTAAAATCTCATAAATTCTGAGCGCAAGGTCATCTATGGAAAATATCGAAGAAGTACTACAGGTACATAAACTCACTGCTGAAGACTATAGCCATATCAAAAAAATCCTCGGACGTGAACCAAATCTGCTGGAGATCGGCATCTTCTCTGCCATGTGGAGTGAGCACTGTTCCTACAAATCGAGTAAAAAATATCTCAATGGGTTTCCAACCAAAGCCCCGTGGGTCATCCAGGGACCGGGTGAAAATGCGGGTGTCATCGATATAGGAGACGGGATGGCGGCGGTTTTCAAGATGGAATCCCACAACCATCCCAGTTTTATCGAACCCTATCAGGGTGCCGCTACCGGTGTGGGTGGTATTCTGCGTGATGTCTTTACGATGGGCGCAAGACCTGTAGCCAACATGAATGCATTACGTTTCGGCGATGTGCACGACAAAGGGAAGACCGGGCGACACCAGCGCTATCTGGTGCGCGGTGTGGTTGAGGGGATCGGTGATTACGGAAACTGCATGGGAGTTCCTACGATCGGTGGTGAAACATTTTTCGATGAAGCCTATAACGGAAATATACTCGTCAACGCCTTTACCCTCGGTATCTGCAAAAGCGATGAAATCTTCTACGGTCGTGCCGAAGGTATCGGCAACCCTGTTATCTATGTCGGCAGCAAAACAGGCCGCGACGGGCTGGGCGGTGCGGTGATGAGCAGCGACAGCTTTACCGAAGAGAGTAAGTCTCTCAGACCGACTGTACAGGTGGGGGACCCTTTTACGGAGAAACTGCTGCTGGAAGCGTGTCTGGAACTCTTTCAGCATGATTACATCGTCGGTATCCAGGATATGGGTGCGGCAGGACTCACCTCCAGCTCTTTCGAGATGGCCGGGCGCAGTGGCAGCGGAATGCGTATGGATCTGGACAGAGTACCGGCCCGGGAAGAGGGGATGACCCCTTACGAATTCATGCTCTCAGAATCGCAGGAGCGTATGCTGATCTGTGCCAAAAAAGGGTATGAGAAAGAGATCATCGAGATATTCGAGAAGTGGGATCTGGATGTGGCAATCGTCGGTGAAGTGACAGATACCGGAAATATGGAGCTCTTCTGGCATGGTGAAAAGGTAGCAGACATACCGATCGATCCGATTACAGAGGAGGCACCGGTACTGGATCGTCCAGTCAAAAGGCCGGCTTATCTCGATACCATTGCTGATGTCACGATCGATGACTTTCCCGCTGTCGACAATCAGAAAGCATTTGAAACATTGATCACTTCTCTGGAAGTGGTCAACAAAAAGTGGCTTTATGAACAGTACGATTCAATGGTTCAGACAAATACCGTCAAAGGTCCCGGTAGCACCGATGCCAGTGTTATACGTGTGAAAGAGACTGGTAAAGCGATTGCAATGAGCAGTGACTGTAATCCGCGATACTGCTATATCGATCCCAAAGGGGGTGCCGCAGCTGCCGTTATGGAGAGTGGCCGAAACGTCGCGATGAGTGGTGCGGTACCGCTTGCGATTACCGATTGTCTCAACTACGGCAATCCTGAGAAACCGGAGACGATGTGGCAGTTTGCAGAGGGGTGCGAAGGGATCAAAGAGGCATGTAAAGCGCTCAATACACCGGTCGTCAGTGGCAATGTATCACTCTACAACGAAACAGAGGGTGTAGGCGTCTTCCCGACACCAACGATTGCGATGGTCGGTGTCAACGCTTCGGAAAAGAGAGTACTTCCCTCCACTTTGCAACAAGAGGGCAACACACTCTATCTTTTGGGTGATACGGGGCATGATTTCGGTGGTTCTCTCTATATGAAGGCACTCTTTGGCAAAGTAGCCGGCAAACTGGCACCGATCGATTTTGCAAAAGAGAGAGCGTTGTGGGATTTCATCATCGATGCCAATCAAGAGGGTCTTTTGCGATCGGCCAAAGATGTCAGTGTTGGCGGTATTGCGATTACGTTGGCAAAAATGGCGGCGTCCGGGACCAAAGGAGTCACTTGTAATATCACTCTCGAGGATTCACGCGATCTTTTCAGTGAGAGCTTTTCACGTGCGATCATAGAGGTCAGCGATACCGATGCTTTTGAACGTTTTGCCGGTCAGAGAGGCATCAAGTACCAGCGTCTGGGCAGTGTCGGTGGTGACCAATTTATCTGTAATGACATCAGACTTGACATGCAGAGATTGATGAAGAATTTTTATCAGAGATTTCAGGAAGTGATAGAACAGGATCTTTAGCATTTTGTTAAAATAATAGACCCTATTTAAGTTAAATGTAAATATACATTTACTAAAATGAATTTATATTGACTTAAAAGGGTTGTTTGATGCATCCGATCTCCTACTTTGAAAAAAACTCTATGCGCAAGTCGTACCGTACGACGATGCCCCTCTATCTTGTCATCGATCAGCAAAGTTATCGGGCACTCGACTGGTCCCTGACAGGGGCCGCTATTGAAAGCCTCGATATGCCTTTCAAGCCCGGCGAAGTGATCGAAGCAATTATCCTGCTGAAGATGCCAGATGCGACCGTTTCGATTCCCGTCAAACTGAGACATATCTATACGAAAGAGGGACGCAGTGGTTTCGCTTTTGAAAACCTGAGTGAAAAGAACAAAAATGTCCTGCGACGCTTTATCGAACTCTCTATCGAAGGCAAAATAGACAATACCGACGACGTGATTGCAATCTACGAAGAACCGGGAGTCGAGACACCCGTACAGTCGCCGGTCAAACTGCAGGATGAAGAAGCCAAAGCCCTCAAGTCCTCCTTCCTGCGTGCTTCGCTCCGTTATATCCTGTTTGGTCTGGTACTGTTGGCAACTTTCGCTGTTTTACTCTTTTACAATCTGCGCTACAGCTTTGAAGGGAGTGGTATTGTCATGGGAAATGACCGTAAAGTCTATCCCATGCAAAGTGCCATCGTCTCCAGACTCTATGTCAAAGAGGGTACCTATGTCAAAAAGGGAGATCCGCTGTTGCAACTCGACAGCAGTGAGATCGAGTATCAGCTTGCACTGCTGGAGTCTCAGAAAGAAGAGGCGCTCAAACGGTATGAGAGTGCAAAAAAGCGTCTTGCCGATGAATCCACCACTCCCAATCTCGGTTTGATTACACTGCTGAAAAAAAGCGTCGCAACCAGTTACCGTGAATTGCAAAATGCCAGAAAGCAATTTGCCGATGGCCTGATTACGAGGGATCTTCTCAATCGTATCGAGAGAAATTATCTCGATGCAAGAACGAAGCTGGAAAATGCAAAAGTGGATGCCAAAGTGTTGCGCAAAAAACTGGGTGTTTCACCGCAAAACCTCGTTGCACCGGATCTGCAGGAGCGTGATGTCCGGATCGCCTATCTGAAAAAGCTGCTCGGGCAGTATCGTATTACGGCGCCGGTTGATGGTATCGTCTATGAGATCTATGCGACGGAGGGGCAGCAGGCACTTGCCAGCAATCCTGTGATGGCACTGTGGGTACGACGCAAGCCCTATATCGTCGTCAATGTGCCCAATAGTTATCTTGCCGATATATCTGAAGGGACGAAGGTCGATATTGTCGACAAGAAACAGAAGCGAAGCTATACCGGTGTCGTGACGAAGACAGGCAGCGTTGACGAGAGCCCGGATGCAGAGACTTTCAGTGTGACGATCAAACCCTCCGTCTCTCTGGATACGCTGGCACCGCACCAGCGGGTGGAAGTACTCTTTCGCAGAGATTTTTGACGATGGCATTACGTTACGATCGTAAAAGTGCGCTGGAGTCTCTGATCTTTCCGGCACTGCTCTATATATCGATTGTTCTGCTGCTTCTGGCACTGCTCTATCCCAAGCTGCTGCTTTTGAAACATGGTGCACTCATTGCACTGAGTCTCTTTGCCCTCTGGCGTTACGGATGGATACTACTCAACTACATGCGTGCTTTTATCTACGCCAGATTCTACTATCCCGCGCTCAAACGCAAAGTCGAGGCATTGCCCAAAAGAAAACGCTACCCCAAACACCTCTTTTTCATGATCCCTTCCTACAAAGAGGATTTCTGGGTGAGTGTAGAGACTTTTCGTTCGATCTTCGATGCCTGTGTCATGATACCATCCAGTGTCACGATTGTCGTCGCGACAGGCTCGGCACAGGAAGATGCGGTAATCCGCAAAATGGCCAGAGCGTACCGGCATCGTAAAGAGATCCGCCTGATTTTTCAGCATCAAAGCGGTGGTAAACGTATTGCAATGGGACATGCATTGCGAGCGATCGCCAGAATCTGGCATAAAGAGGTTTTTAACGATCCAGACAGTGTCACGATCTTCATGGATGGTGACAGCTATATGGAGAAGGACTTTCTGCAGAGATTGCTGCCATTTTTTGCGATAGATCGTAAGATCGGTGCAGTGACGACCAACGAAGTCGCTTTTATCGATACGAAAAACAGCTGGTACCGGGAGTGGTTCAATCTCAAATTTGGACAGCGACATATTCTTTTCCAGTCTCATGCCCTTTCGAGAAAGGTGATGACGCTGACAGGACGTCTAAGTGCCTATCGGACTTCGATCGTCGTTGAAGATGCTTTCATCAGACAGGTTGAGCATGATATCATCACCTCTCCCATCCATGGAAAATTCCGTTTTTTGATGGGGGATGATAAGAGTACCTGGTACTATCTGCTGAAACATGGCTGGGATATGCTCTATCTGCCGGATCTGCTTTGTATCTCACTGGAGAGCAGAGAGGGAAAATTTTTGGAGCTGAGCCGTTCGCTCCCCTATCGATGGTTTGGAAATACGCTGCGAAACAATACGCGTGCACTGGCTCTTGGCCCCCGAAGAACAGGTTGGTTCATCTGGTATGCGATTCTGGATCAGCGGCTGATTATGTGGACCTCCCTGGTAGGCATTTCGAGTGCAATCATACTGGCAATATTCGTCTCTCCATGGTATCTGCTCTTCTTTCTTCTCTGGATTGTCATGATACGTCTGTTTCAACTTTTCGTAATTGCCTATAACGGTCACCACGTCAGCTGGAGAATGTTGCCCCTCATGCTCTATACACAGTGGGTCGGGGCGTTGATCAAGATCAAGGCCTATTACAATCTCGCTGATCAGAGATGGTCGAAAAACAGTACCGAACAATCCAGCAGCTCAGAGCGTCTTCATGTGAATCATCCACTGGTTCCGGTGATGCCAAAGATTATGACTGCCGTGGGGGCCGGGACCTTCGTTTTGCTACTTTTGCTGGGGCATGGTGTACTGCGGCTACCCGATACCCTCTCCCTCTTTTTATCCAACCATTTTCAGCCTGTCGATTCGAGACGACTCAATGCATCGGATCAAAAGGGCATGGATAAAGATGGAAAAGAGATCGTTCTTGCCGCAAAGTTTGGCGTCAGCAGTCAGAGTCGGGAAAATGGCGCGATCATGACGCAGATCATCGCTGCATCCGATCCGGCAAAGCCTCTGGAACTGAGATTGCCGGCGGGTGTGATACCTCTCTATCAGCCGTTAACGATCAAACGCAGTCATGTAACGATCAAGGGAAGTATGTCGGGACGCACCATACTCTATTCGGTTATGCGTCGGGATCAGAGTGATGCCGTAATAGGGATAGAAGGAAGACGTGGAAAACGCATAGGATATACGACCAAAGCGATCTATCAGAATCAGAGCAGTTTCCGGCTCGATACGAAGCGGCTGCCGACAAAATATCTGCTGCTGCGTCAGCCCAATGATAAAAAATTTGTACATGCACTCGGCGCGCGTGTCTGGTATCGGAAATATCCCTATCTGAGACAGGAGATCGTAGAGGTTCTCGATTATGACCCACAAACAAAGACCGTCTATACCAAAAAGCCGATTTTGACCGATTTCGATGCCGGCAGGACCGAAGTGATCGCACTCGATATGGTCGAAGATATTATGCTGGACCATTTTGTCCTTTTTCAGGAGGGGCCACCGGGTAAATCGATCGATGCGTACAGTAATCACTATGAAAATCTCTTTCCCGAATATTCACTCGATGCAATCGCTCTCAGATATGTTGCCGGATCGAAGTTGCATGATCTCAGGATATTGCAGAGCGGCAGCGATGCTGTGGATTGTGACTACTGTTATGGAGTTTTGCTGGAAGATTTGATGATCGACGGGAGCTGGAACAAAGGGAAGAAGGGGAACGGATATGTCCGGTTCGCACGTACCTGGTACACTGTTTTTCGTGACAGTGAAGTACGTAACATCCGTCATGTTACTCTGCAGTGGAGCAGTGCGGGGAATCATCTTTACAATCTGATTCTTGGTGTTGATCTGAACCTGCATGGCGGTTATGCACATGCCAACAGTATCGACCATATTCTGTTCGACATCCCTCCCGGACACAGATGGAAGCCGATCGAACAGTGTCCGCCGGATGCGCAGTGGGCGCCGCCTGATGGCAAAAATATGATCGACAGTGCTACGATCGAAATATTATCCCCGCAAAAGGAGAAGAAAAGATGATCCGTCTATTTCGGCTATTACTGATAAGTTTGATTCCTGCTGCCGCTATACTGCAGGCGGCAAGCTATACCCTGCAGCTGGGAGCATTTGATGTCAGCCATCCTGCTCAGGCAAAAGAGGCTGCACAGGAGTTGATAGAAAAAGCGAAGGCGGCAGGTATCGAGACCCGACAAGTTGTACGCCGGGTCGGCAGTCACAGATATCTGCTGGTACAGACAGAGGTTTATCCCAGAGTTGCTGATCTCGCAGAGATTAAAAAGAGGGCGAAAAGGGCCCGTCTCGATTTTTTCATCCGTCCTGTTTCGGACAGTAAGAGGGCAGCAGACAAACCTCCGGCACCACCGAAACCTGTTAAAACAACAAGCAGTGCGACGAAAACGCAGCATACTGCATCGACTGATGATCTTTTCGCTTCCAATTCCCGTTTCAGAGAGATTATCGAAGAGGGATTGGAGATCCGCCAACGGATGTATATGGACAAAGAACGTTTTCTGGAAAGTTACAGAGAGCATATCTCCGGAGCACCGCTGGAAGCGAAACTCAAGTTTGAGAGGGCAGTCGGTGCAGAGCGTGACGGTGCGGATGTAGGATTGCTATGGAATATCTACGATGGCGGACTCTTCGGCAAAAAACGTATTCAGACCAGAACACTGGCCAAAAGCCTAGCATATGAGAACGATATTGGAAAAATAAGCGACACATATGCAAAAATGGCACAGCTCGAGATAGCCGGGATCAAAAAAAATATCGACTATATTTTTACCAGAGAGGAATCTGGCGTACTGCAGGAGATGCTGCGACACTATCGCAGAAGACTTGCTTCCGGCCTTATTACCAGAAATATGTACGATACACTCTTTACCCGTTATCAGCAAAAGAGAAAGTCGCTCGATTATCTGGCATATCAGACTTTTGAAAAATTTGACAGCCGATACCGGAAACTCGTTACCGGGATCGAAGATGTGAAGTTGCTCGATATCAAAACCCTTCAGCAAGTGGCGTTGCAAAATCTCCTCTCCCGGCAGCGTGAAGAGCTGCGCTATGTGAAACTGTCTACTGAAGAGAGATGGTATGACGGGATCAGGGTAAGAGGGTTTCTCGACCGGAAACAGTATACATTTATTCCGAGGCGCGAAACACTTGCCGGCATCGAGCTCAATGTCCCTTTGTCAATAAAGCATGGCGATAGCTACGCCAGGGCGCAACGTACGCTTCTCAAGCAGAAACATGCAAGTGAAAAGCTGTTGCTGGCAAAAGAGATCGATGCACTCTATATGGATATCGCATATAGAAAGAGTGAGATCGAAAAGTTGAAAAAAGCGCTTCATCTCTCACAAAAGAGTCTGAGAAGAATTGCCTTGAAGCGCAGAGCTCCCATCGCTTCTGAGAGAGCAGATCTCTACTATCAGCAGATGCAGCAGCGACTCGCGCTGGTGGAGGATCAGCACCGAATCTGGTCTTTGCGTGCCGATATTCTTCTGGATCTGATCCAGTTACAATATACCAGTGGTGTGCGAATATTGTAAAGGCAGTGTGTCAGCGGGCCTGATTGGGCCTGACTGTTTGACGATCTGAGGATTTTTTGTTATACTAAGACAAAAAAGGTATGGATTTGCAAAAATACATGCAGCTCCTGAAAGAGCACAATATAAAAATCACGCCCCAGCGACTGGCGATCGTGCATCTGATGGATGAATATGGCCATATCAGTGTGCGTGACATCTTTGAGAAGATTCGGGAAAATTTTCCCTCTCTCTCCCTCGCGACTGTCTACAAAAATATCAATGCCATGATGGAAAACAACTTCATAAACGAACTTAAAATCGTCGGACAGGAGAACAAGTATGAACTGGTGAAAGAGCGCCATTCACACTTGATCTGCAAAAAGTGCGGCAGTATCGAAGATATCTATATCGATACAGAGGGGCTTGAAAATCTGGTTTCAGATACAGGCGGTTTTCAGATAGAAGAGAGCAGTGTCCAGTTTCTGGGTACGTGCAAAGCCTGCGCTGCACACTCCTCACAGTAGCATATTCCAAAAGAAAAAGAGAAAAGCGCTTTGCAAAAACCCGACCTTCATGAATTGATCACAAAAAAGTTCCTCATCATAGACGGTGCGATGGGAACACAGATACAGAACCTCGAGATTCCCGAATCGGCATGGGAGGGGAATGAAGGGTGTAATGAACTGCTCAATGTCACCTTCGCAGAAGGGATCTCCAACATCCACGAAGCCTACCTCAAAGCGGGTGCCGATATCATCAAAACCAACACATTCGGTGCCATTCCCTGGGTCCTCGACGATTACGGCATCGCGGAGCGCACTTACGAACTCGCCCATGCCGGTGCGAAGATCGTCAAAGAGGCGTGCGAGCGCTACACGACAGAGGAGAAGCCGCGCTATGTCGCCGGCGATCTGGGACCCGGGACGAAGCTTCCTTCGCTCGGCCACATCACCTACGACGAGATGTACGCCGGTTACCGGGAAGCGGCCAGGGGGTTGCTGGAGGGGGGTGCCGACCTCTTCTTGCTCGAGACCTGTCAGGATCCGCTCCAGATCAAAGCGGCACTCCATGCCTGCGAAGATATCTCCCGGGAAGCGGGGAAACAGGTACCGGTGATGGTCTCGGTGACGATCGAACTGGCCGGTAGCATGCTGATCGGTACCGACGCCAAAACGATCGCAGTGATCATGGAGCCTTTCGAGATTCTCTCTCTCGGTTTCAACTGCGGTACCGGCCCCGAACAGGTGGCCAAGCATGTCAAAACACTCTCCGAGGTATGGCACAAGCCGATTTCCGTTCATGCCAATGCAGGCCTGCCCCAAAACCGCGGCGGGTTCACCTTCTACCCGATGGGGCCACGGGAGTTTACTGAACAGCAGAAACGGTTTGCTGAACTTGACGGTGTGGCGCTTCTGGGCGGCTGTTGCGGAACGACACCCCAGCATATCAAGGCACTTTCGGACGCACTGGAGGGGATGGTACCGAGACCCCCTTCCGGAAGCCAGCCCAAGGCGCTCGCATCGCTCTTTGAGACCAGAGATCTGATCCAGCATCCGCCCCCTTTTCTGATCGGCGAGCGCAGCAACGCCACCGGATCCAAAGCGTTTCGGGAACTGCTGCTGG
>JALWPY010000187.1 GCA_026994915.1 Campylobacterales bacterium | reverse complement strand
ATGGAAATTTCACAAAACGAGGAGAAAGTCGCTAACTTTTTTAAGCATCCGAGTATCACTTATGCGGCTGCTTGATTGTTCAGATTATTTGTTGGTGGAGTAATAAACATTTTTACATTTTAGGTGTGGAAATAGGTATAAAGTACAAATGGCTCAGACGCGCATATGCGACGTTTGCATTCGGGCTGTTGATAAGTACGGTCTTTGTTGTTATATCTCTGGTGAAAACGGAAAAAGATCTCACATCTCCTAAGCAGTTTGAAAAGATATTTGAACCATCGGGAGCTACTTTATTGACGGACGGAAACGTCCTGCTGATAGAGGATGAAAGGTTGAACACCATGCATTTGGTCAAGCCAAATCGTGACAATACCGTCACTGAACTCGGTACACCCGTTATGGATAAAAAAATCAAAAAGATACTTAAGAAAAGAGTACGTGACGTTGAAGGCGTGACCAATAACGGGCATGACAGAATATATGCGATTACATCACATAGTACCAATAAAGCACGCAAGCGTAAAAAAGCGCGTGAGCAGATTGTCCGCTTTGATTATCGTAACGGTAAAATAAAGAATTTGAAACTTTATCACGGCTTACTCGATGAGCTTGCAAGACTTCATCCCGTATTCAAACAAGCTCTTACCAATCTAAGATATGGATCACGCAAAAAACAGATAAATATTGAAGCACTGACCTGGGACAAAAAGAGTAAATCACTTTTGATCGGTTTCAGAAGCCCGCTGATTCATGGAAAAGCACCTGTGGTTATTCTCAAAAATCCGAACGGTATATTTGACAGACATGAAAAGCCTCATCTGCAGGGGCCTATTTTACTCGATTTACGAGGGAGAAGGCATCAGAGGCATGAGTTGGGATGAAAAGAAACAGGGATATTGGATATCTGCAGGAAGTGTAGGCAGTCGCAAACATAAAAAGTTTAGTTTGTGGTTTTGGAAAAAAGATAAGAATCAACTGAAAAAAGTTAAGGATATTACCGATATAGGTTATGCAGAAGGTTTAGCATCACTGCCTGACGGTCGTATTTTGGTTGTTGATGATGACGGAAGTATTTTGACGCATGGGGCCAACTATAGTCTGATCAAAACAGAGACTTCATTATCAACGAAAGAGAAAAAATGCAAAAGGTAATTCTTTTATGTGCTCTGGTGCTTTGTGTGCAAGCAAATACGCATAAGACAGAGAAACACACGTCCAACATAGGAGGACAAATCGTTGCCGATACAGGGTCGGTATATGATGACGGGCGTTCATATCACAATAGTAAACTGCGCAGAGTACGTATTTATGCAAAAGGCGACATATCACACTATCTCTCTTATGAGATAGAACATAGTTTTGCCGGAAAAAAAAAGTGGAAAGATGTATATGTTAAGTATACGAAAACATCTGCATGGTCAATTTATGCAGGAAATATCAAAGAACCGTTCGGACTGGAATCACTTACAAGTTCAAAATATAACACCTTTATGGAACGTGCTCTGGCGGACTTATATAGTTCGCGGAAAATGGGTCTTTTGTTCAAGGGGTATCTCAAGAGCGATAAAGATGTGGTCACTTATGCGTTAGGCGGATTTGGCAAATCTCTAGATGAAGCAATAGAGCACAAAAAAGGAGACGCTTCTCTTGTCGCTCGAGTAACGTTTGCTAAAGTTGCTACAAAGAAAGAGATATTTCACCTGGGATTATCTGCTTCTTATGCAGCTCAAGACAAGAGTTCTGTAAAACTTGCGTCTGATGCAGGGTCTGATTTGTACCAAAATTCATTTATTAAAACAAAAGTCAAAAAGGTCGACCACACAACTCGTATAGGCATAGAGAGTGCTGTGGTTTCTGGTGCATTATCTTTCCAGGGCGAGTATATAAAATACAATATAGTAAAAGAACTTGTCACATACAACTTTAGTGGATGGTATGCGTTGGTCAGCTGGTTTCTTACGGGAGAATCGCGAAGCTATAAAACAAAAACTGCTCTGTTCTCCCGTATTAAACCACTTAAACCTGTTGATAGAGGCGGATATGGAGCAGTTGAATTAGCATTTCGTGTCACTGAATTGGACTTAAGCGATAGAGATGAGAATGGGGGGAAAGAACGAGATCTTACATTTGGTGTTAACTGGTATCTAAAATCTAATTTGCGTCTTATGGGCGAATATACAAATGCTGTTGAATGGCCAGAAGAGGTGCACAATGTACATATATTGCAATTTAGAATGCAATATGATTTTAGATTATGATAAAAATAATGTGGTCAGGGTATAGCTAATAAAACAAGAAAAATAAATATATGTGTTTCGCGAAGATTAGCGAAACCGGTACTGCAGCGCTTCGATCAGGTCGCTTTTGGCGATCGTTTCATGTCCGGCAATATCGGCGATGGTTCGTGCGACTTTGAGGGTTTTGTTGATCGCGCGTTGGCTTAGGGCGAAGCGTGTGACGGCGCGGTCGAGGACCTCCTGACTTGCTGCATCAAGCTTGCAAAAGCGGGCGATTTCTCGGTCGTCGAGTTTGCCGTTGAGGGCATGCTGGCCGCGATGCAGTTGTGTTTCAAAGACACGAAGGACGGTTTCAAACATCTCTGCCGAGGTGACGGAGGGTTTGTCGTCGGGGCTGATTTCGGCCATCTGCACATAGAGATCGATGCGGTCCAGAAGAGGTGCGGAGAGCCGTTTTTTGTAGCGGGCGATCTCAAGCTCACTGCAGCGGCACTCTCTTGTGCTACTCAATAGATTGCCGCAGGGGCAGGGGTTCATCGCTGCGACGAAGAGAAAGCGGGTTTCGTAGCGGATCTTGGTATTGACGCGGGAGATGAGGACCTGATGGTCTTCGAGTGGTTCGCGCAGGCTTTCGAGGATCGTTTTGGGAAAGTGGGGAATCTCGTCGAAGAAGAGGAGTCCATGGTTGGCGAGAGCCACTTCACCGGTGCGGGCCTCTTTGCTGCCACCTGTCAGTTTCAGAAGTTAACTTAACCAAATTTCAGCACAAATCCCCAAAACACCGTTACAATTTTTCATGCATGATGCAATAGTTATCTTAACCATATCAAAGTTAAGGTTTACCACAAGTAGTTTTTACTATAGTAGTCTTAAACAAATTTCAGTTTAAAATTAAAAAAATTGGTTCAGAGAAATGGCAGTACGAAAAATCCCCATACAGTCCCGCTCCGTGGCGGGCTACTTCTACAGCGCCAAAAACAGAAAAGTCATGGACTTTGAGTCCCAGCTCGAAAAGGACTGCTTCTATACCCTTGAATTTGACGATGAGGTGGTCGAATACGAACACCAGCCGGTCAGGATCGAAGGGCTGCTCGGCAGCAGGAAGGTGACCTACATCCCCGACATCTATGTTTTCAGGCAAGACGGCACCGAACAGCTGGTCGAAGTCAAATACACCAAAGACCTCTCCCCCGAAGACGAGAAGAAAAAGGCGAAGCTCGAAAACCGCACCCGCACCATCAAAGAGTATTGCAGGCAGAAAGGGATGCAGTACCTCTTCTTTACGGAAAAGGATACCGACCCCACATACCTGGGCAATATCAAATTCCTATACCGGTACCGCGAAGCGCCCCGGGAACCGGATGGATGCAAAAAGAAGATACTGGATCTCGCCCGCACACACACGACCCCGGCGAAGGTTCTCGAAAAGCTTGCAATGACCGATACACAGAAGATGGAGATGCTGCCCTGCATCTGGCACCTTCTGTATGCCGGGGATCTCGAAACAAACCTCCATATCCCGCTGACGAACGCTTCGGTTATAAAGGCTGCCGGATGATCCATATACAAAGAGGCACGAAGGTACGCTACGACGGAAAAGAGTACGAAGTCCTCAACCTTATCGACCTTGACAAGGTGCTGATAGCCGACAGTGAGCAGAACATCAAAACGGTAAAGATCAGCGAACTCGACCAGCTCCACCCGGTCAAAGAGGCATCCGAAGCCGGGTCTCTGGAGATGATCGATGCAAAGGACCTTGAAGCCGCACAAAAGCGCTTTGCGATGATCAGGCCGCTGCTTCGGGCGGACCGGGGCAAAAAGGATGTGCAGGCAGTCTCTGAAAAGTACGGGGTCTCGATGGTGACGCTCTATAAATGGATACGCCTCTTCGAAAACAGCGGCACCGTGCTCTCCCTGCTTCCAAAATACAAAAACAGGGGAGGCAAGGGCAAGCCCCGTGTGGATCCCCGCGTGCAGCACATCATGGATGCGGTGATCGAGGACAAATACCTTTCGAAGCAGAAAAGGACCATCAGGAAGGTCTACGAAGAGCTGATGATCATTCTGAAGAGGGAAGGCTTGCCGGTACCGGCATACAATACATTAAGAGACCGCATCAAAAAGCTCGATACGGCGCTCGTTGCGAAAAGAAGGGAAGGGAGGTCAGCATTCATGAACAGTTTCCAGCCGTCCCCGGACAAATACGAAGCGAAATACCCGCTGGACATCATCCAGATCGACCATACGCCGCTGGACATCCAGGTGGTGGACGAGATACACAGGAAGGTGATCGGGCGCCCCTACATCACCGTCGCCATAGACATCTATTCGCGCATGATCTATGGCTTCTGCCTCACGCTCGACAATCCCGGCTACTATTCCGTCGGGCAGACGATCTTCATGGGGCTTGCGCCCAAGGAGCGCTACCTCGAAAAGATCGGCGTCGAAGGGGAGTGGAAGATATACGGGCTGCCGAAGGGCCTCACCTTCCATACCGACAACGCTGCGGAGTTCCGGGGAGACGACCTCAGGCGCTTCTGCGAGACGCTGGGGATCAATATGGAGTTCCGCCCCAGAGGATCGCCGCACTACGGCGGGCATGTCGAACGGGTGATCAAGACGCTGAACATGCAGCTGCACGCACTGCCGGGCAGCACCTTCTCGAATGTGCAGGACAGGGGAGAATACAAGTCGGAGAAGGAGGCGGCGTTTACGCTTGGGGAGCTTGAGAGGTGGATCGCGGACTATATCGTCAACGTCTACCACCAGAAGATCCACTCCTCCCTGGACATGTCGCCGCAGCAGAAATATACGCAGGGCATCCTCGGGGACGGGGAGAGGCCGGGCATGGGGCTTCCGCCGATGCTCAGTGCGGACGAGATGGAATTTGCGAGGCTTTCGCTCCTGCCTGCCGAATACAGGACGGTGCAGAAGGACGGCATCACGATTTTTGGCATCAAATACTATTCGGATGTGCTGAGAAGCTACATCAAGTCCGAAGTGCTGATACCGCATGACGGGCTCAAAAAAGGGAAGTACCTGGTCAAGTACGATCCAAAGGATATGAGCAAAATCTACTTCTATGCGCCCGACCACAGGCAGTACTTCGAGATACCGTACCGGAACATGATGCTGCCTTCCGTCACCCTGTGGGACATCATGAACGCCAGGAAGTATCTGAAGGAGAAGCATGTAAGAGGTATCGACGACGTGAAGATCTTCGAGGCGATCAAGCGGCTCAAAAGGCTGGAGAGCGAAGCGGTCGAAAAATCGAAAAAGTCCAGGCGCAAAAGCGAAAGCAGGCGCTCGAAGACCAACTTCGAGAAGGTGGCGGCAAAAGAGGAGACAAAAGAGGAAGAGGGCGGTTTCGATATCGACATCGGCGACGATGACGGTTTTGAGATCGACTTTTGATGATGAGGGGAAATGATGACAGAGAAAGAATATTTGCAAAGCCTGCCCGATAGCGTCAGGGGGATGGTCGGGAAGCCGGACGGGGAGAGGCTGCAGTTTATCAGGCAGCAGAAGTTCATCCGCTACCAGAAGGCCGAGACGGTGCTCAAAAGGATGCAGGAGCTGATGGACGAGCCCAAAAAGGAGCGGATGCCCGCACTCCTGCTGCTGGGGGATTCCGGGAACGGCAAGACCTCCATCGCCAGGAAGTTCGTGGAGATGCATACCTTTGAACCTTCGGATCCGAACGACTACTTCGAGGACGAGGGCGACCTGCCCGTACTCTTCGTGCAGGCGCCAATCGGTCCAAACGCCTCCGACCTCTACGACAACATCCTGCGTGCGCTCGATGTACCCTCAAGAAGGGATTCCAAGTCGGTCAAGGAGGGGCAGATCGAACACTACTTCAGGGTACTGAATGTCAGGATGATGATCGTCGACGAGATACATAACATCCTTTCCGGCACGGTGCCCAAGAAGAAGGAGTTCATGAACGCCCTCAAAAACCTCTCCAACTCCCTGCAGATACCGATCGTGCTTATCGGCATCAAGGATGCGCTCAACGCGGTCAACACCGACCTTCAGATCAGGAGCAGGTTCAAGCCGATCATGCTCAACAGATGGGGCTTTGACAAGGAGTATCTGATACTGCTCAAATCGATCGAGAAGACGATCCCGCTCAAAAAGCCCTCGCTGATCTACCGTGATGAAAGGTTTGCAAGGGCTATCCTCGACAGGAGCAACGGGCTTTTCGGCGAGATCATGGGCATCATCTCCGCGCTGGCGAAGGAGGCGATCGTATCGGGGAGGGAGAAGATGGCATACGACATGCTCAAAAACCTCGACTATGCGTTCCTCTCCGATGACGACATCCTGCTCGAAGAGCTTTAGGGGGCAGGGCGATGGGGCAGCTCAGAAGGAAAAAGGATAACTATTTCTACTCCAGTGCCACCAATGCGGGGGAGGCGTTGCGTGAAAGACTGGCGGCATCCCCGTTCCTGATCAGGCTCAAGCCCTTCCCTGACGAACTCTTCACCTCCTTTATGGCAAGGACGGCGGTCATCCACCTGATGGATCCGGTGACGTTTGCCAATTTCCATTACCCCGAAGAGAGGAACGACTTCTTCAACCGCGACAAAGACCTCTCGGTATCCGGTGCGACACTGGAGAAGAGTGCGTACAAGTGCAGGGTGCCGGTCGAAAGGTTGCGCCGGACCACCCTCTCCTCCTACGAGGGGATCCTCTGGGAGAAGATCTATCCCACGACGCGCAACAGGTTCGTGCTGAACCCTATGATCAGGGGCCGGTATGCGAGAAGAAACGGCATCCGCTTCTGCCCCGAGTGTCTGAAGGAGGAAGACTATTTCAGGAAGCGGTGGAGACTTTCGTTCTCTACGGTCTGCCCGAAGCATAGGTGCTACCTCCATGAGTGCTGCCCGGAATGTGGCAAGCCGCTGACGATCACCAAAAGGATGCACGATATACAGGAGTTCAACTGCTACGGCTGCGGGCTGGTATTCCGGGATGCCGAAGCCCTGCCGGTGCATCCGGAATCGAAGGTGGCTGAAAACCTGCGCCATATCTATGATGCGATGGATTCGGGCTGGGCGGTGGTGGACGGCAGCCCCATGTACGCGCTTTCCTGGTTCATAGTGCTTGCGCAGATAACGAAGCTGATATACAACAGGGGTTGCCGGAACCACCCTCTGCTGCAAAAGGAGATGGATATCGCGGGACTCCGCTCCATCGACCCTCCCCGGAAGTCCTCCCCTGTGCAGGATGCGCCGCTGATTGCGCATGCCGCAATCTATACGGCTGCCGTGGAGATACTGAAAAGCGGGGAGAATCTGAAAAGGTACATCAGGGAGAACCATATCACCCCGACCAACCTGTTGAGGGATATGGGGTATGTGCCGTTCTGGTACGATGAAATCGTGTACGGCTTTATGCCAAGAACCCTCACCCCATGTGACGCGGAGATAGAGAGCGCCATTGCCTATATGGAGAGGCACCGTATGCCTCTTATTCTCAGGCACCTGAATATCCTGATGGGGACATATTTTGATTCAGGCAGCCGTAGCGATCTGTTTCAGGGGTTCATGTCAAGAAGGGATGCCTATATGGCAAATTTGGGGGAGTATGCGAAGAAAAGGGGATAGGTGAGAGAATAGGGGAGGACACCCCTTGGCAAAAGATTCTTTATGATCCTTGTCGGCTGGGGCACCCTTGCTTCAGCATGCGGAGATAGCTTTTTACAAATTCCCTGAAGCCTTCTTCCGAAAGAAGTTTTTTTGCCTCTTCATCCGGGAACTTGCCCCAATTGAACTCGTTTTTCTTTGAGAATGAGCGGAACCACTTTTTGATCTCGGTACCTTCCCTGATTTTGCTGCTGGAGCTGTTTTCTGAATTGTTCCTGTTCTTGACCTGCAGCAGCATCCATCCATCGGTATCCTCCTTTATGAAGTCTATTGCTTTGACAAAGTCCCCAGAACACCACACCCATCCATGTGGCTCCAGAACGTGCGCAAGGTATCTCTCCAGAAGCTCGCCAACAATATTTTCTGCCGCCATAGAGA
This sequence comes from Campylobacterales bacterium, assembly GCA_026994915.1. Lineage (GTDB taxonomy): Bacteria > Campylobacterota > Campylobacteria > Campylobacterales > QNZT01 > QNZT01. Next base: position 2,689 of record JALWPY010000187.1, on the reverse strand, counting down.
GCTTATGCTCCTCTTTTATTTGCGGGGTTTTCATTTTGTCCACCCCATAATATTCTTCAAGGACTATGCTTACAACTTCGTCAGGTACGGTATCGGGCTTTTTGGGTGCCTTGGGGCTCCTCCCTTTTTCAAATTTCCCATAGAGTATTTTTTTTACATCTTCATTTTTCAGGCTGTCTGGCTCCGATGGCTTTCCGTTCCCCCTCCACGAAAGATAGGAGATGTCCTGCGACAGGAGGCTAAACACAGTGGCGAATTTCTTTTGTATATCGTCCTCGTAATTATAATGCATAATTTGACTTCCTTGTGCTATTATTGAAGATTTTATAAAAAATAAAGTGACGATAAGCTTCACATTGTAAAATATGGTACTTTGAAATAGTTTCGTAAAGGAAAATAATGAATAGTACCTATACAGTTGAAGACCTCAGCACGGCCAGTGGGCTCTCAAGGCAAACAATAAGGGGTTTTTGCAGAAATGGGAAACTGAAATGCAAGAAGATGGGGAATACCTGGATTATTGACAAAAAGATTGCAGACTCCTTTTTGAAGGCTTTTTGCAAGGGCAGGGCGGTAAAAGGCAGAAAGTCTTCGAAAGGCAGCAATGGGCGCCCGGTAGTCCTAAGTTTTTTCAGTGGCGCGATGGGGCTCGACATAGGGTTGGAAGAGTCCGGGCTTGAGGTTGTGCTTGCCTGCGAAGTGGATAAATATTGCCGTCAGACCATTGTGGAGAACAAGCCGGGGATTGCCTTGCTCGGGGACATAAGGGACTACACGTCGGAAGAGATACGGGATGCGGCCAACCTGCCTGAAGGGGCGGACATAGATGTTATAGTCGGCGGTCCGCCATGCCAAGCGTTCAGCACTGCGGGGAAGAGGAAGAGTTTTGAGGATGAGCGTGGCAACGTGTTCCTTACGTTCATAGATCGCATCATAGAGCTGAAGCCAAAGTATGTCGTCCTGGAGAATGTGCGGGGGCTGCTTTCTGCGCCGCTCAGGCACAGGCCCCATAGCGAAAGGGGCGGGGACAACCCTCCGTTGACGGCTGATGAGCAAAAGGGCGGGGCGCTTATGCATATCATAAAGATGCTGGAAGGTGCAGGCTATAGCGTAAGCTTCAACTTGTACAACGCGGCAAATTTTGGCACACCCCAGTCGCGGGAAAGGGTGGTGATGCTATGCAGCAGGGATGGTATAAAGATGCCATACCTTGAGCCTACGCATTCGGAGAATGGCGAATTTGGGCTGGAAAGGTGGAGGACGTTCAAGGACGCTGTGGAAGGGCTGGGCGGCAACTTGCACCATTTGGAGTTCCCTGAGAAGCGCCTCAAGTATTACCGCATGCTCAAGCCTGGGCAAAACTGGAAGAGCCTTCCGCTGGATCTGCAGAAGGAGGCATTGGGCAAATCGTTCTTTGCAGGCGGTGGGAAGACCGGTTTTTTGAGGAGGCTGTCCTGGAACAGGCCCTCCCCCACGCTTGTCACCCATCCGGCAATGCCTGCCACGGATTTGGCGCACCCCGTTGAGGACAGGCCTTTGAGCATAGAAGAGTACAAAAGGATACAGGAGTTTCCCGATGGCTGGCATATCGCAGGCCCATTGATAGAACAGTACAGGCAGATAGGGAACGCTGTGCCAATAAGGTTGGGGAAGGCCATAGGGACGCTTCTCCTGAAGCATATGAACGGCGACGAAATAAAGGAATACCCTGGATTCAGGTATTCAAGATACAGAAACACCGATGATGTTTCCTGGAGGAATGAATTTATGAAAAGCCTGCGCAATGCCAAGGTATCGGGGCAGATGCATATGGATCTGGCAGAGGCGTGAAAAAGAAAAAGCCCCTTTCACGTTCACAGATAATGTCCCGGATACGGGGGAAGGATACGAAGCCGGAAATCATGCTTAGAAAGGCATTGTGGCACAGGGGGCATAGATACAGGAAGAACTATCCCGGCGTTTTTGGCACCCCAGACATCGTGTTCTTGGGACAGAAAGTTGCAGTATTTGTCGATTCGGTATTCTGGCATGGGAAGAAATATATGGATGAAGGTAAGCTGCCAAAGACAAATACGGAATATTGGGAAAAGAAGCTAAAAAGGAACATCGCACGAGACCGTGCTGTAAATGAATCCCTTGAACGGGACGGCTGGGTGGTTATAAGGTGTTGGGATGACGAGGTTTTGAAAAATCTTCAAGCCTGCGTAAAAAAGGTTGAAGACGCCATCAAATGGCAGCAGCGACAAGGGGAATCATGAGGTTTGCAACCCAGAAAGTATATTTTTTATACGTTCCCCAAGCATTTCGTCTATACAGTTGTTGTATTTTCTGTATTTTTTAAGCTCTATCTCCATCCGGATGATCATCTCTGCGTAATAGGGAATGCTGTTGCTGCCCATCCACGACTTTACGGCAGGCTCGGAAACACCGATGTATTCTGCAAACTCCTTTTGTGTCAGCCCCAGCTTTTTTAACAGTTTTTTAAATTCACTATTGGAGAGTTCAGATCTTTTCATATCGCTTTTTCTATGGTATAAAATATATACTTTAAGTGGTATATTAGTATATTTTATGTAAAATGCTCATTAAGAATTATAAAAATATTTCAAAATCATTTAATTGGATAAAGGATTTCACAGATGGCCCAAAAATCTTCAATAGAATGGACTGAAAGCACGTGGAATCCGAT
>JALWPY010000186.1 GCA_026994915.1 Campylobacterales bacterium | reverse complement strand
ATTTTCTATCAGTTGCTGAAAAAAATCGTATTGTGTTTCATCTCCATCCTCTTTGAGATCCAGCACTTTTTTGGGATCAAATTGAATATCTTTGCTATTTGGCCTTGATGCCAGTAAAAGTCCGTTCATAGCGTGCCTTTGTATGGGAAATCTGTAACTCTAGTCAGCAACAAACGTGCCAATTTGGCTTTATCACTATTTTTGGGTATAATCCGCGAAATTAACATGTTAGGAATAAAATGCAAGAGATTAGAAATATCGCTGTGATCGCCCACGTCGATCATGGTAAAACAACTTTGGTCGATGAACTGCTCAAGCAGTCAGGCACTTTCGATGCGCATCAGAAGGTAGATGAACGCGTCATGGATAGTAACGACCTCGAGAAAGAGAGGGGAATCACGATCCTCTCCAAAAACACTGCAATCAGATATAAAGACTATAAGATCAATATCATCGACACTCCAGGCCACGCCGATTTTGGTGGTGAGGTTGAGCGTGTTCTGAAGATGGTCGACAGTGTATTATTGCTGGTCGATGCTCAGGAAGGTGTCATGCCTCAGACCAAGTTCGTGGTCAAGAAAGCGCTGGAACTGGGACTGCGTCCGATTGTCGTTGTCAACAAGATCGATAAACCGGCTGCCGAACCGGATCGTGTGGTCGATGAGATTTTCGACCTCTTCGTCGCACTCGATGCCAATGAAGAGCAACTGGACTTCCCAGTCGTCTACGCTGCTGCCAAAAACGGTTATGCGAAACTCAGTCTCGACGACCCTGATGACAATATTCTGCCGATTCTCGATACGATTATCGAGCAAGTACCGCCCTCTTCGGGAAGTGTTGACAATCCTCTGCAACTGCAGGTCTTTACGCTCGATTATGACAACTTTGTAGGAAAAATCGGTATCGCCCGTATCTTTAACGGTAAGATTACCAAAAACCAAAATATTACTTTGGTCAAAGCCGATGGTGAAAAAGTCAACGGTCGTATCTCTAAGCTAATCGGTTTTCTGGGACTGGATCGTATTGATATCGACGAAGCACAAAGTGGCGATATTATCGCAGTAGCGGGTTTTGAGGCGTTGGATGTAGGTGATACGCTAGCCGATCCCAATAATCCGGTTGCACTCGATCCTCTCCATATCGAAGAGCCGACGCTCTCGGTGGTCATGAGTGTCAACGACTCACCATTGGCGGGTACAGAAGGAAAGTTCGTTACTTCCAACAAGATCGCCGAGCGTCTCGAGCAGGAGATGCAGACCAATATCGCGATGAAGTATGAAAGCAGCGGTGAGGGAAGTTTCAAAGTTTCCGGACGTGGTGAATTGCAGATTACGATTCTGGCGGAGAATATGCGCCGTGAAGGGTTTGAGTTTTCTCTGGGGCGTCCCGAAGTCATTATCAAAGAGGAGAACGGTGTGAAGATGGAGCCGTTCGAGCATTTGGTCGTCGATGTACCGGATGACTTTACCGGTGTCGTGATCGAAAAACTGGGCCGCAAAAAAGCGGAGATGAAGTCTATGACACCGACAGGAGACGGGCAGACGCGTATCGAGTTCGAGATCCCCGCGCGTGGACTGATCGGCTTTCGAAGCCAGTTTCTGACCGATACGAAAGGTGAAGGTGTTATGAACCACTCTTTTCTGGAGTACCGGCCGCTGACCAGCGGTATCGAGCACCGCATGAACGGTGCGCTGGTTTCTATGGAGAATGGCGAAGCTTCGGGCTTTTCGATCTTCAATCTCCAGGAGCGCGGTGTCATGTTCATCAAGCCGCAGGACAAGGTCTATGTCGGCATGATCATCGGAGAACACTCTCGTTCCAACGATCTCGATGTCAATCCGATCAAAGGAAAGCAACTCTCGAATGTGCGTAGTTCCGGTGCCGATGAAGCGATCAAATTGGTCCCGCCGCGTATCCCAACGCTGGAGAGCGCGCTGGAGTGGATCGAAGATGACGAACTGGTCGAAGTGACCCCAAAAAGTATTCGTATCCGTAAACGCTATCTCGATCCAACTGTGCGTAAACGTATGGCAAAAAAATCAAAGGCAGACTGATGAATAATAAACTCAAAACTGTTTTGAAATATCTACCACTAATTTTGATGGTGATTCGTAAATTTAGAAAGTAGTGCTATAATGGATGTAACTTTATTAAAGGAGCATAAATTATGGAACTAAACGATCTGGTACAAATGGGTACAGAGCTATTCAAGGAAAAAATGGGAGATCAGGCAGCTAACCTGGATGACAATTCTATTATGGATGCGCTTGGCGGATTGATCTCCAATGAGGAAGGCGGGCTTGATCTGAGCAATATCCTCTCTTCCCTGCAGGACAGCGATATCGGCAGTATTATCTCCTCATGGATCGGAAGTGGGGAAAATGTACCCGTCGACGGTAGTACACTCGCCAATATTCTTGGCAGCGATCAGATCTCCGCTTTTGCGGAAAAACTGGGGATCGATCCCGACACAGCAGCCGAAAGCCTTTCCGATGTAGTACCAAATATGGTAGACAAAGCGACCGGTGACGGATCGTCCATTCTCGATTCTCTGGGTGGTCTCGACGGGATTATGGATATGGCGAATAAATTTTTTAAATAGACCGCTACTTTTAAAAGCCCCTGCTTTCGGGGCTTTTGACACTCTTTAAGCTTTTATGTTAATCTTTTATTAATAGTTTTTCCCAAAATTACGATATACTTTCCGTTCACAATAATGAAAATAATAATCAGGAGAAAAATAATGGGTTTATATGACAGAGATTATGTCAAAAGCAGAGCCACG
>JALWPY010000185.1 GCA_026994915.1 Campylobacterales bacterium | reverse complement strand
AAATTCATCTCCATACTGCCGATGCACACAGCTTCCTCAGGGCCTGGGCACCCGAAAAACATGGGGACGATCTCAGCGGTTTTCGCCAGACAGTCAATAAAATCATCAAGACAAAACAACCTTTTTCGGCTATCGAAGTAGGAAAAGCCGGCCCCACCTTCAGAGGTCTGGCACCTCTCCTGGATGCACAGAACCGCTATCTCGGTTCACTCGAGTTCATGATGGGATTTCGCAGCAATTTGAAAGCACTGCAGCAAAATATGCACTCCGATGCCCTCGTCCTGCTGGATAAAAAATATCTCTCTATCGCAGGTAAACTGGCTAAAAATCCACAGGTTGGCAACTATGTGATCGTCCAGAATAAAAAGAGTATCAACCCTGAACTGCTTCAGGATATACAAAACCTCCGGAATGTCGACTTTGAGAACTATCAAAAGAGTGCACATTTTCTCCTGACGAAAATCCCGCTTACCGACTTTCAACAAAAGACCATAGGCTATATCCTGCTCGCCAAACCTCTTGCACAGGTAAATACCATCATCGACAACTCCCAAAGTGCCCTGATCAAACAGCTGAGTGTCATGATAGCAGTCAACTTCATCATCCTCGGTTTTTTACTCTTTTTAATGTCAAAACTGATCAAAAAGCCGCTTATTTCCCTGATTGGTCTGACGAAAGATCTCGCAAGCGGAGAAGCGGATCTGACCAAGAGGCTGCCTGTTCAGAACCAGGATGAACTCTCGCAGACCAACTCCTGGCTCAATGCCTTTATAGAGCGGATTCAACATACCCTTCAGGACACCAAACACTCCAGTACCCACAACCGGTCGATCACCCAGACATTTGCCAGAATTGCAAATGTCATCAAAACCAGCATCGGTAAAAGTGCACAGATCATCGACAATCTACACCAAAGAAGCAGTGACATCCATGCAACAGTAGATCAGTCCCTGGAAGTGGCCCAGACCACCAAAGCTTCCGTAGAGGAGACCAAAGAGAACCTTACTAAAACCCAGGAGATCCTCTATGACCTGATCCACAAAGTCGAAAACAGCGCCCACAAAGAGCAGGAGCTCTCGGAGAAACTTAACAACCTCTCAAACGAAGCAAATCAGGCCAAAGAGGTGCTCAATGTCATCCGGGATATCGCCGATCAGACCAATCTGCTGGCACTCAACGCCGCGATCGAAGCCGCACGGGCGGGAGAACATGGACGTGGATTTGCCGTCGTGGCCGATGAAGTACGCCAGCTGGCGGAGAAGACACAGGCATCCCTGTCACAGATCAATGCTACGATCAATGTCATCGTTCAGGCGATCAACGAAGCGAGTAGCGAGATGAATGAAAACTCGGAAAACACGCAACATCTCATCGACCTCTCATCCGATGCGGAATCTTACATGAAGGCTTCCTACCATCGTATGGAAGAGACGGCCGATGCCATCACACAGACGACGCAGGCATCCTACGAGATTTCAAAAAAGATCGAAACGATGCTTCAGCAGATCCGGGATATTCATGCTCTGGAGAAGAACAATGTCGATGAAGTGCAGAAGATGGAAGAGACACTCACAGAACTGACACAGGCTTCACAGCAGCTTGACAACAAGCTGGCTGCATTTAAAGTCTGAACCAATACTGTTCAGAGAGTCTTATTTTATGGTTTGATCCAGTCGATGACGTTGTGCATGACACCCAGAATCGACTGACTGACGTTTTTGATCTTTTTATTGACCACAGTGATCGAGTTGGGGATATACAAAAAGAGATAGGGATTGTCATGCACGATATGGGCGAAAATCTCCCGGTAGATCTCGCCCAGCCTCTCCTGATCGACGGTTCTCTCCCCCTCTTTGATCAAAGTATCGACTTTTGGGTTGTGATATCCCACGAAGTTGAACCCTCCTTTTTTACTCCCCTCACTGTGCCAGATGCTGTAAGCGTCGGGCATCAGTCCCAGTGCCCAGCCCAGAATCACCGCCTCAAATTTTCTCGGCATCACCACAGTGTTGAGAAAAGCCTGCCACTCCATCGTCCGGATCGTGACAATCACACCCGCCTGCCGTAGCTGATGCTGAATGATCTGTGCGGCATAGACACGGATGGGGTTATTCGAGTTGGTGACAATCTCAAATCGAAAAGGATGTTTTGGACCATACCCCGCCTCTTTGAGCAGTGCTTTGGCTTTGCGGATATTCTGACGAGGTAATTTCACCTTATCATTATAAGCAAAAGTGCCCGGCATGAAAGGGCCGTTGCAGATCTGTCCATGTCCGAAAAAGAGAATATCGACCAGCTCCTGACGATCGATTGCCAGTGAAAGTGCTTCCCTGACACGCGGATCCTGAAACTTTGGATTTCTGAGATTGAACCCGAGGTAGGTATAACTCTGTGAAATCTTCTCATAGACATCATAAAACGATCTGAAATCTTTATCTATCTGACGTTCCAGCTGCAACGGCGTCAAAGAACCTACATCGAGCTTGTGAGATCGCAGCATCAAAAACTGTGTACTTGGATCGGGCATAAAGTGATAGACGATTTCATCTATATTGGGTTTGTGGCGGAAATATGTCGGATTGGCTTTGAGGACGATATCTTTGGAGATCTCAAACCCTTTGAGCGTATATGGGCCCGTTCCGATCGGGTGCTGGTTGAAACGACTCGTCATGATATCCTCTTCCTTTTCGAGAATATGTTTGGGTACGATCGCCGTCAACCAGGTCTGCAGTGCCTTGAAATAAGGCTCTTTATAGGTCACTTCGACCTCATAGGGACTGAGCGCTTTGACACTTTCGACATAACGAAATTCACTTGCATAGGGGGTAAAAACTTTCGGAGATGTGATCAGTCGGTAGGTAAAGACGACATCATCCGCGGTAAAGGGAACACCATCACTCCAGACGATATCTTCTCTGAGTCTGAAAAGAAGTGTCGTTTCGTTCACAAACCGGTAACTTTTCGCCATACGCGGTTCGATTTTCCCCTCTTTGTCATAAGCCAGCAACGCATCGAAGACCCAGCCGGCGATCTCACCGCTGGCACTGTCGGTAGCGATGAGCGGATTGAGCTTGCTGGGGTTGGAGGAGATCGAAAGATGCAGGGTCGAACCATGACAACTTAATGTAAAAAATATAGCGAAAATTAATCTGATCATGAAGAGATTATAAACTAGATTGTCTTAAAATGTAACACTTTCAGAAGGAGGATATATGTTGAAAAAAGCTCTGGTGGTTCTGCTGCTTCTGGGAACCCAGCTCTTCGCCTATCAGCGTTACGCTTTCGGCCTCAATGTCAATACCAGCGCGGTGGAGTTTGAGGGCAAGTTCAACACTGCGCCGCTAACCAGTGATCCGGCCTTTCGTAACTTCTATATCGACGTAAACCTGATCAACGACGATGATACTCTCTTCGGTGCAGGTGTCTTTGTCGAAAATGTCTTCTACAACTATCATCCACTGATGTTTCAGGTCGGTGTACGTTCTGTTTTCACCAGTCACAGCGGAGACGATTTCATCGCCCTGCCGATACTCTTCGGTTTCAAACACAAGATCTACTCCGGTGCCATCCCGGTCGGTACAATCGGCGCGAAACTGCTCTACGCTCCTTCCCCGCTCGCCTTTCAGGATGCGGACAAATATGTCGAATACCGCATCGAAGCGACCGTACAGATTATCGAAAATGTCGAGATCTATGCCGGTTACCGCAATATCGACACCGACTACAAACAGCAGGATGTCGACTATACCGACTCCGGTTATCTCGGTTTTCGCTTCATCTTCTGAAACCGTACGACGCCGACGAATATATCATAAAATTATGTCGGCAGCGTGGCGGAAAATTACTTATTTTTATACGCTAAATTGACAGACTGCATTAACAAAAAGCAAATCACTACACAATTTTTACACAATCACGATCATTTTTAAGCAAATTTTTCATATCAAATCAATATAATTGTAGGTCATCATGTGTAAATCATGACAATACAAATTCATTTAGGAGGTATTTAATGCAACAACACAATGCATTAGAGTATGACTATACGGTTGCCAAGATGTTCGCCATCGCAGCAATTGTATTAGGTATTGTAGGTATGTCGATCGGTGTATTCATCGCGTTTCAGCTGGCGTTTCCCGACCTGAACTATCTATTTGGTGAGTACGGTACATTTAGCCGTCTGAGACCTTTGCACACAGATTCTGTGGCGTTTGGCTTTACATTGAGTGGTATCTGGGCTGCCTGGTACTATTCCGGACAGAGAATTCTGAAAGTCTCTATGGCGGAATCTCCGTTTATGATGTTTATCGGTAAACTCCATTTCTGGCTCTACATCGCAGGTGTAGCGGCAGTAGTTGTCTCTTTGCTGATGGGTATTACCACTTCCAAAGAGTACGCAGAGTTTGAATGGCCAATCGATATCGCAATCGTCGTGGTATGGGTGGTTTTCGGTATCAGCCTTTTTGGTATGATCGGAATCCGAAGAGAGAAGTATCTCTACATCTCCATGTGGTACTACATCGCATTCTACGTGGCGGTTGCGATGCTCTATCTATTTAACAATATGGAAGTACCTACCTATCTGGTCACAGGTCTGGGTGACTGGTATCACTCCGTCTCACTTTATGCCGGAACCAACGATGCCCTGGTACAGTGGTGGTATGGACACAATGCGGTTGCATTCGTCTTTACAACACCTATTATTGCCATGATTTACTACTTTCTGCCAAAAGAGTCAGGCCAGCCGGTTTACTCCTATAAACTCTCTCTCCTCTCTTTCTGGGGACTGATGTTCGTTTATCTCTGGGCCGGTGGACACCACCTTCTCTATTCTACAGTTCCTGACTGGATGCAGACTATGGGATCTATTTTCTCCGTCATTCTGATTCTGCCTTCATGGGGTTCAGCGATCAATATGCTGCTGACTATGAAAGGCGAGTGGGGACAGCTGCAGACCAACCCTCTGATCAAATTTATGATCCTTGCTTCAACATTCTATATGTTCTCTACACTCGAAGGTCCTATCCAGGCGATCAAATCTGTCAATGCTCTGGCGCACTTTACAGACTGGATCCCCGGACACGTTCATGACGGTACACTCGGCTGGGTTGGTTTTATGGTTATCGCAGCGATCTTCCATATGACTCCCAGAATCGCGAAAAGAGAGATCTACAGCAAAAAACTGATGGATGCACAGTTCTGGATTCAGACTACCGGTATCGTCCTCTACTTCTCAAGTATGTGGATTGCGGGTATCACTCAGGGTATGATGTGGAGAGCGACAGACGAATACGGTAACCTCGCTTACTCTTTCATCGATACAGTAACAGTTCTGCACCCATACTACACAATCAGAGCGGTCGGTGGTTTACTCTATCTGATAGGTGTGTTTATGTGGGCATTCAATGTTTACAAAACATATACAGCGGGTCGTGTGCTTGAGAGAGAACCTCAAAACGCTACACCTATGGCTTAAGAAGGAGATAAAATATGTTTCATTGGTTAGAGAGAAATCCTTTCTTTTTTACAGTTGTACTTTTCATCACAGTTGCGTTTGCGGGTGTCATCGAGGCACTACCGCAGTTTGCTGAAAAATCGAGACCGCTGGTAGGTGCCAAGCCTTATACTATTTTGCAGCTCACAGGACGTCATGTCTATATCAAAGACTCCTGTAACGCTTGTCACTCTCAGCTGATCCGTCCTTTCAAATCTGAGACCGACAGATACGGTAAATACAGCCTCAGTGGTGAGTATGCTTATGACAGACCTTTCCTCTGGGGTTCCAAAAGAACCGGTCCGGATCTGCACCGTGTCGGTAACTACAGAACGACGGACTGGCATGAAAACCATATGTGGGAACCAACATCTGTTGTACCCGGTTCTATCATGCCGGCTTACAAACATATGTTTACAAATGACGCGGATGTCGAGACTGCCTATGCAGAAGCACTGACAGTCAAAAAAGTTTTCGGTGTACCATATGACAAACCGGGAATGCCAAAACTTGGCACGCTTCAGGATGCACAGAAAGCAGCACTGGAAGAGGCGAAGAAAGTCGCAGCACAGATGAAAAACGAAGATGTCAAAAAAGCGGTCGAATCAGGTAAAATCCCTGAAATTGTTGCGCTTATTGCATATTTGAACAGCTTAAAATAAACAAGGCGGGAGGTTACAATGGATATTGATACAATTCATACCATTCAGGCAACGTTATATGTCATTTTGACTGGTATTTGTGTGGTTCTGCTGTATGGATATATTTATCATCTCTACAGCAGCGAAAAAAAGGGTACCAGGGACTATGAAAAGTATGCAAATATTGCCCTGGATGATGAGTTGGACTCAAAACCATTGGAAACAACCTCTCCCTGGGAAAAGAAAAAAAATAAAGGAGAATCAGCATGAAGATAAATTTATCAAGTGATACCGTCAATCAGTTATCGCTGTTGGGTGCTGCGGCGATCGTCATCCTCACAGTCTACGTTGCCGGTAAATACATCAGACAGATGAAGACAGAGACCAGTACCGGTGAACTGGCAGAAGAGAACTGGGATGGCATCGGCGAATACAAAAACCCGGTACCAACCGGTTGGATCGTCAGCTTTCTGGGTACGATGATCTGGGGCCTCTGGTACTGGTTCATCGGCTATCCGCTCAACGCATATTCACAAATTGGGGAATATAACGAAGAGGTAAAAGCCTATAACGCAGAATTTGAGAAGAAATGGCAAAACCCAGACCAGGATACTCTGATGGCAATGGGCGAAGGTGTCTTTCTTGTACAGTGTGCACCATGTCACGGACTCGATGGTACAGGTATCGAAGGTAAGGCTCAGGGCTTTGACAAATGGGGTACAGCCAAAGGTGTCCTCGAAACTATCGAAAAAGGTTCCAAAGGTCTTGGCTATCCTATGGGTGAGATGCCTGCGGGTATGGCAAGCGGGGACGATGCCAAAGCGATTGCTGAATATGTCGCGAATGGTATGAAAGGTGAAAAACCTGCTGCGTTTGCTGCATGCGCCAGCTGTCACGGTGAAGATGGTAAAGGTCTTGGTGGCCAATCTCCTGATATCAGCAAATATGGTACACCGGATTTTGTCATCGATGTCCTCAACCGCGGTAAAAAAGGTTATATCGGTACAATGCCGAAGTTTAACGATGGCCGTCTGACAGAAGTACAGAAGAAAGCAGTAGCAACCTACATACTTTCACTGAGAGAAAAATAAGGATCAAACATGGCAGAAAATACAACAAGAAGAATGTGTTTTAATTTGAACGGTTTACTGGGTGGTATTATCGCGACTGTCTTGCTACTGTCGATATTGGTATATTTATCAATTTGGGCGACTGAAGTACAGAAGCAAAATGCTACCACATTCTATACCATCGAAGATCCCGCCGGGATCAAAATGATCAGTAAGGACAACTGGAAACACTACAAAGTCGTCCCTTACGATAAAGCAGTAGGAGCGAAATAATGGCACTTTCAGATATATTGTTTTATGTTGTAGGTATTGGTTTGGTAGTTATGGCTGCCATCACAATCTGGGTCGTTACAACACCCCATCAAGCACTCTTTATAGGTTAAGCTGAGTGTTTACGACATCTTACAGGAGAGTGGCGCTCGTCGCCGCTCTCCTCTCACTCCTTTTCCTGTTTCCTACCGCACTCTTTTCCAGTTTTATCTTTGAAGGCGATCAAATCGTCACAGACAATACACTTGCCAAGATCAAAGAGATCGGCGAAGAACTCTCCCAGAAAACCGGTGTCACCACTGTACTGGTCACTAAAAAACATCTGACACAAAAAGAGTTCCTGGAGATAAAAGATAGATATTTAAAAGAGCTCAAACCTCCTTATGTCCTGTGGATCTTTTCCAAAACCTATATGGACAGAAAGGATATCGGTATCAACAAAATGTTCAATTCACCGGATCTTAACGACAAGTTTGACAAAGACTCTCTTTTCAGCCCTTTTCATGGAACATTTACCAAACTGCTCGTCATAGAGAAATCAAAGGTTGATCCGACCTCTGCAGCTTTTTTAAATGGCTATAGCGATCTGGCAGATATGCTCGCCAAATCCTACGGTGTCAAGCTCGAGTCCAGTATCGGAAATGAAAGCCGAACTTTTATCAACTGGTTGCGTCTCTTTTTTTATGCTCTTTTGCTATACTTCGCCTGGCTTTTCATTAAGAAAAGATTCTTGAACAAAGGAAACGTACTTGAAAAAACAGAGTAAACTAAGCGAACTGCGATGGCCAATAGGCATCATACTCTCCATCTTTGGTCTCATAGCACTCAGCATCTGGACGATCCAACAGGCCAATATCAAACCGGTCGTTATGGACGACTACTATTTTGATAGCTATCAAAATGTCGAAGCGAACATCAATGAGATTCAGGCCAAACAGATTGCATTCGACAAGAAATACAACACACAGATTCTCGCAAATACGCCTTTTGTCATCGGACAAAATGAGATCGGTATCAAACTGACAACAAAATCGGACAACCAGCCCGTTGCAGACGCCAATATTACAGTCAAAATCACAAGACCCGATACCGACAAGTATGATCAGATGCTCAAAGTCACCAGTTATGAAAATGGCATATATCATCTGACACCGTTCCAGGTCGAAAAGATCGGTCGCTGGCAAATCATGACCAAAATCATCACACCTGATACACTTGCCTCTTTCAGTAAAACAGAGGTCAATGCTACAAAGTAACAGGCTGGAGATCTATCCGACCTCCCGCGCCATCAGAGAGCGGGTCAAAGAGGCCCTCTCCCTGAACACCCTCCTTCCAAAGACCACGACAATCGGTGAATTTGAAAAAAAGGCACTCCTCGTTCCGGGGCGCACCTTTGTCGACGAAGAGAGCAAAATTCTCCTGATGCAGGAAGCGAGCAAGTTCGACAACTTCAAAAAACTGCAAATCGATCGGGAATTTTTTACATTTTTGAAAAACAGCAGTTATCTCTTCTCTTTTTTCGAAGAGCTTGCCGTCGAAATGGTCACGATCGAAGATCTGCGTCTGAGTGATATCTATGCCGACTATCTCGAACATCTCGAGATCCTCTCCACACTGCGGGAAAACTATATCGCACTGCTTGACCAGCGAGACCTCGTCGATAAGATGACCCTACCCTCATGCTATCAACTCAACACCAGATACCTTGCCTCGTTTGATCAGATCGATCTCTATCTCGAAGGGTATCTCAACCGTTTCGAGCTGATACTCTTTCAGGAGATCGCCGAACATGTCCCGGTACATCTGCACTTACATGCCAACCGTTTCAACCAGAAGATGCTCGAAACACTGAATGGACTCGGCTTCGACCTCAAACCCGGTAAAAGTTACATCCTCGATCTTCAAAAGCGTCATGTGCTCTCTGAGACGACAGAACCACTGCCAAAAACGCACTATTATGTCACAGCCGTCGAAAACAGTGTCGAAGAGATTGCCTATATCAAACAGATGGTCTATAACTTCATCCAGAAAGGATATCCACCCGAAGAGATCATCGTGCTGCTTCCCAAAGCCTCACGTCAGGAGCTTCTCGATCTTTTCGACGATGAAAACAACTTCAACTTTGCAATGGGGTTTCCTTTCAGAGAGACGCCACTCTATAAAAAACTCGATGCCCTCTACCGATACTTTACCGATAACAGCTTTGAAAACCGTTACCGTCTCACAACACTCGGCTATACGATAGACGAAGTGACCACCATGCAGAAAGCATGGTCCAAACGACACACCCCGCAGCAGATCGAAGCGCTCTTTGCCTCTCTCGTATCCCCTGCACAGGATGACGCTTACACCATTTATGAAAAGGAGATGCATCAGTTTTCCAAACTCTTCCCTACCCTCTCGCACTACCCGTTTCACAAACTGCTCCACCTCTTTCTCAGTCGCCTCTCCAAAGCGACCATAGACGATGTAAGAGGCGGAAAGATCACTGTCATGGAGATACTCGAAACACGCGGCATAGGCAAAAAAGCGATCATCGTGACCGACTTTAACGAAGGCGTACTCCCAAGCCAGAGTAAAAAAGATCTCTTTCTCTCCTCGGCTATCAGAGCGAATTCGGGACTGCCCACACCTCAAGACCGCCAGAACCTGCAAAAGTATTACTATCAGCGTATCTTCGAACAGGCCGAAGAGGTAGCCATCTGCTATATCGAAGATGACCAGAATCAACCCTCCCGTTTTCTTCAGGAGCTCAACATCGGGACAAATAGCCAAAAACACCCGGCACTGCGCAAGATACTCTTTTCCCAGTCCGATCCAAAACCACACTACATGCAGGAAACGCTTCAGGTTCCATACGACTTTACAAAGATTCCCCTCTCCTCCTCCGCACTGCGTACATTTCTCGATTGCAGACGCAAATACTATTTTTCCTATATCATGAAATACAGAGAATTCGAGATCCCCAAAGAGATCGACGACGAACGCATCATCGGAACGATTCTGCATGAAGCGTTACAGGATGTCTATAGCAGCGATGATCACTACACAGAAGAGGAGGCGCTCCGCTTTGCCCTTCAGCAGGCACTCTACAAACGGAGTGATGATAGTCACTCACTGCGCTTTCTGATCGATATCTGGCTACAGAAGCTGACCCCGTTCATCCGCAACGAGTGTGCTCGTTTCGCGGAGGGTACACGTGTCTACAGTGTCGAACAGAAGTTTACACGCGCTTACGGGGATCTCACGCTGACCGGGACGATCGACCGTATCGACAGTCAGGCATCGGGTTTGATGATACTCGATTACAAAAGCGGGAAGATCCCTGCAACAAGTGCCAAATCCCTTGAAAAGACGACCGATTTTCAACTACAGTTTTATACCCTGCTGAGTGAACCGCTTGGCAATGTAACCGATGCCCTCTACTACGACCTGCAAAGCGGCACTCTGACGGGCGAAAAACTTTTCGATGAGAAGATGACGCTGCTGCATGAGCACTTCGGGCAACTTGCAACAGAGAAGGAGTTCAACTTCACGATGACCGAAGAT
>JALWPY010000184.1 GCA_026994915.1 Campylobacterales bacterium | reverse complement strand
CGATCGTGTCGAGCAGATTTTCCACCTTTGTGAAAGTATCGTTTCCGGAACTGAAGAATGAGTCGGCGGAATTGATGGTATTGTTCAGCGGTTCGCGGTTTTCGGAAAGAATCGCCGTCAAATCATCACCGATTTTGTCAAATTTATCCGCCAGATGCGGCAAACGCTCACGAATCGTAGCGGCGGCATTGCGCAGATCACGGACAAGATGGTCCAGATTGGAGACGATTTCAGGCAGTTTGCCGTTGATCGTGTCGGCTGTACGCCCGAACTTCTCTCCGACAATGGAGAGTTTGACTGCCATTTTGTTGAAGCTCTGGATGGTGTTTTTCATCAGATCCATCGAGGTAAGACTGCGCAAATTGTCTGTAATCTTTTCAAGATTGGCAAAACTCTGGCGCAACTCTTCACGTGTCTGCGGTGTCAATATTTCTCGCGCCTCTGCAATGAACGTTTTGAACTCGTTGGCTGCTTTGGCCATCGCATCACTCGCATCCTGAATCGTCAACAGCTCTGGTGCCGAAGCGATCGTATCTCCTTCCTGAAGATAGTGGTCCGATTGCCCAAGTGAGATCTCCAGATATTTTCCCCCCAGCAGCGATTCCTGTACCGGCTTAATCTTCGAATCGACCGGAATTTTAATCTTTTTGTAGATAAAGAGACGTGCAAGAATGCCGCCTTTGTCGATAGAGAGTTTCTTGATGAACCCGACATCCAGACCATTGGCTTTGACTTTAGAGTTGACATTAAGCCCCGCCGCATTTTTGAGATGGGCTTTGAGAACATACCCCTCTTTTGTCATATTTTTGAAACTGCCTACCTGCGTACTGAGCAATATCAGCAAAACAAACCCGATAAACAGAAAGAGGCCTACTTTGACGTCATTACGCATATTCACTCCTCACTATAGCGCCTTTGCATATTGAAAGAGGCCGGCTCCGCTGGCAGTAGATCGGAAGATGGCGTGTTGTAATAGCCGTCACTTGTGGTATCTTTGATATATTTATACTCCACTCCTCCGATATGTGCGAATCTTACCTGCAGATAGATACCTCGTGTCTTGATCGATTCCGCACCGCCGCTTGTCAGAGAGGGTGTCACACTCTCTTTGTAGCGCAGTGCATAGCTCCAGCACTTTTTTTCCATCTCTAGCCCGAGACGCCACTCTTTGGTAAAACCGTTGTCAAAATCGTAGTCGATACCACCTTTGATTGTGTAACGGCGATCGATCCTTCGGGAGAGATCGGCGCTGATAAAGTTGATTTTGGTCTCATTGGGCGCATCTTTATAGGTATGGTCGATACGTAACCCATTGTAATCATCCCGATAATTGATCCCTGATTGTATCTTTTTTAACTTATGATAGGCATAGGAGTAGATCAGTGCATTGCGCAGGCTCAGATGTGAAGAGTAGTGGTAGATGATTTCATTCTCCGCCTCATTGTAGCGTTCATCCTCTTTTTTTGTGTAGTAGTACTGTGTAAAGCGATCGATCAGATAGTTGTATCCATGCCTGTCATAGAGATAGTTGTTCGCTTTGAGATAGAGACTTTTTCGCTGCAGATTGAAAGGGATAAAATCGGCAAAATAGCCCTTTTTACGGTGCGCACTCGGAAGCGTGACTGCCAGTTCCAGCTGCATGTTATGCAACGTTTTTCCATATCTTTTCATCAAATCCGACGTCAATGCCAGACGATGATAGTTGCTGAAATAGGTAGCACTGGGGGTGGAGTCGTTCCCGTCTGTATAGTTGACTCTCGAGTAGTAGAGGTTTTCACTGACTGAAAAATCAAGCATGTGATTAAAGAGTGGGGTCGTAAAGACAAAAGGCATCGAGAACTCATGTTGCCTGGCCCCGAGTCCTCGTTCCCGGTAGGAGTTTTTGAACTTGTAATCGATCGAATAGTAGAAGTTTTTCACGCCCAGAATCTGTGAAAATTTGTGGTATTGCAAGGAAGGGAGCGTTTGCAGTGTATGGGCATTGGATGGCTGCTCAGTATCGATGAAATATCTCAGATAAGCCCCGATATAGTCACCGTAACCGGCGATGTAGTAGTTCAGACGCGATGTCACCAGTTTGTCGACACTGTTTCTGCGATCATCTTTGAGATTGATATAGTCGATATCATTCAGTGTGGTCGCGTTGATATAGAGACCGTCGTTGTAGTCGTAGAGATTCTCTTTGATATATTTCGTAAAGAGCGCCTCGTTCCGGTAATAGAGTGAAGCACCTTTGTGAAGGCTGTTTTTCAGATTGTGACGCCTCGCATAGGCTTCGTGTTCCTGAAATGCACCGACAGTTACCTCCCCTCGCGAGTAGGGGCTGTCCGCAAAACGGAGTGTCGTATAGAGTCCCTCACCCCGGTTGAGTCTCACCTGTGGATTGAGCTGAATATCCCAGGATCTGGAGGGAGCGATGAAAATCGGCTGTATGAAAAGAAGATTGTCACTGTTTTCGAAGCCGATGACAGGACGTAGCAGACCGCTTCTGCGCTCCGTGATCGTCGGAAACGCAATCCAGGGAAGATAGAGTACCGGTACTTTACCCAGATAAAATCTCGGATGCCAGAGCGACATATACTCCTGATCTTTATGAAAATGGCCTTTGGAAAAGCGTATCTGCCAGTCAGGGTCATCGACACAACAACTCGAGAGCGCGGCGTGACGCAGGATGAAATTGTTTTTGTCGGCATCGAGAGAGGCCGCTTTGATCCAGATATCGGAAGCGAACTCTTTGAGAAAAAGATCCGACGCCTTGAAACTATCCCGATCGAGATTGACAACGAGCCGATCGGCACGGTTGATAATTTTTCCCTG
>JALWPY010000183.1 GCA_026994915.1 Campylobacterales bacterium | reverse complement strand
GACATTGAGCGAATAGGCACCCGGTAGATCGATCACATGAATCTCGTAATCTTCACACTTTCTATCGTCACAGTAGTTGAAAACGACCTCGGTCTTCTCCACCGTGACACCGCTGAAGTTGCCCACCTTGAGTTTTGCATCGCTGATGGCGTTGATCAGCGAACTCTTGCCGACATTGGGCTGTCCGACAAGTGCGACGGTTATCTTATTCAATGAATACCTCTGTTTTGGATTTGATATATTACAACTGGAAGGATTTTAGCCCAACTTATCTTAAAAATAAGTTAATATTGAAAATCTTTTTCAATTTCTATTTTTCACCTATATTGTGTAAATTTTTCATGTATGAAAACGACATATGTGCAACTTAGACTAACAAAGAAAATTTTTAAATACCGCTCTGCCCGTTATTTATCTATGATTGGCCACAGTTGGTGGAACCATCACGCTGCCGGCCTGCAGTTTCAACGCTTCTGGACAGGTGCGGTAGTGGTTTCGCACCGCTTCGGCCAGCCTCTTTTTCTTTTCGATATCCACTTCCGCAATTCCACTGCCTCCGAGTATCTGAGCAATCGCTGCGACCAGCTTCTCCTGCGGTGCAGGCACTTCCGCTATCCAGTTTTTGAGCAGATCGACATCGACATGTGACGGAAGCGAACCCATAATGCCCACATCGTTCTGGTCATGCACCAGCAGCCCCGACGTCGTCCCGCGGTCGAGCGTCAGTACCTGAAAGAGATAGAGCGTGTGGTAGGCGAGCTGCTGCTTCCGTGCCGCCTCATCGGCTTTCGGTGCACTTTCGAACACTTTGGTGACGATCTCGATATAGCGATCGATCACCGCGTCGCCAAATGCCCGGGCATAGCGGCTGTCGGCTTCGAAATCGCCGCTGTCAAAACCCTCCAGATAGAAGTGTGCCACCCCACGGTGGCGTTTCAGTGCAGAAATGTAGAAGTAGCAATCACCCGCCTCTCTGCCCGCTTCAAAATGCACCCCGCCCGCCTCTTTCAGCGTCTGCATGAAGGCTTCTCTATGGGTTTCGTTCGGCACGGAAGGGTTCAGATCGGCCATGATACGCCAGTAACCGTCGCCATTTTTCATCTGCGTACGGCTGATATGCATATGCATCGACGGCGCATAGGGGTTTCTCGGATGGATAATCGTCGAGATCGCCGTGGCGGATGCAAGCTTTTTCTCCGGTGCCTTTTCGTAGTGGATCTGAGAGAGGTTGACCGAACCGTGGTCGAAGAGCGTCTCATCCCTCGCTTCGTAGCGCACACCACCGCCGAAACGCCCCTCTTCACGCAGCCACTCCACAGGCGCAAACGGCCGATCGTCGCCATACTTTTTTGAAAGCGCATCGAGTTTTCGCACAAAGTAGTGCTGCAATCCCTCCGTCAGATCATACGCCTGTACAGCCCTGCGCTCTGTCGCTCTCTTTCGTTTCATAGAAACTTCACCACCTCTTCGAACGGGCGTCTGGAGCGCGGTTGCTGCTCTTTGGCACGGTATCCGAGTGCTATCAGATGCTGGATCTCGAAGTTCTCCGTATCGACCTTCAGGAGTGCTTCGAGCTTCTCTTTGTCAAATCCCTCTATCGGACACGAGTCGATCTCGATGGAGGCGGCCCCCAGCATGATGAACGCCGAGGCGATGTAGACCTGCTTCCCGCTCCAGCAATCGATCTCTTCATCGCTTCTGGCGTCGATGAAGTCATGATAGGTCTGCAGATACTTCTCGAAGAGTTCCCCTCTGGGGCGGAACTGCTCCACGACGTAAGGGTTGGTCGAGCGCAAGTTTTTGCGGGAAAGCAACACCACCAGATCGCTGCATGTCGTGATCTGGGGCTGGTTCCAGCAGAGCGGCCGCATCTGCTCCTTCAGCGATCCGTCCTGGACGACCCAGAACTCCCACGGCTCCATCCCGAACGAGCTGGGTGCCATACGTCCCGCGTCGAGGATGAAGTGCAGATCCTCTTCGGTGATCTTTTTGGCGGCATCGAACAGTTTACAGGCATGACGAAAATGGAGTGCCTCTTCAAATTGGTTTCGCATCATCTCTCCTTTATAATGTTTTATTATACCCAATCGATACGTAATCTTTTCTCCTGCTCAAAAATGAAACTTCGTACATTTTTTCTCAAAAGTATAAAGTGTTTTCATTTTTGTCCGATTAACAAAGTACCAATCTATAAAAGCAGGAGGAAAATATGCAAAAAAGAGTATGGTCATTCTCTCTGGCGGCCCTGGTCGCTTTGAGTATCAGTGGATGTAACAATGGTAGCACACATAACGAGAGAGCACTCGACACCAAGGCCCTCTATGAAGTGGCTGCAAATGACAAACTGGTCATACACATCGAGGATGACAACCCGCAGATCGATCCCGACGGATCGACCGATGCAGAGGATAACGGCAACGGTGACGACACCACGGCCGATACAGAGACACCACCGCATGAGAACCAGCCACCGGTCGCTATCGCACATGCCAATGAGGGAACAGCATTCATCAACGTACATGTAGGTGATCCGGTGTTTTTCACTTCGGAAGGTTCAAATGATCCTGATGGAAAGATCGAAAAATATATCTGGACCGATATGGATGACAATGTCCTCAGCACAGACGCCAACTTTACCAGAACATTCTGTGTTCCGGCGATCTATGAGAAGACGCTCACCGTGATCGACGACAAAAATGCTTCCTCGCATGCGCGTGTCTGTATTCTCGCCGACATCACCCGTGCCGATATCGCCCTGATCGCACACGCCGGTCCCGATATCGTCACAGATGCTGGCACGCCGGTTACGATCGAAGGACGTGCGATCTGCAAAACGGGAGATTTCAGCTATGCATGGTATGAAAACGGGGAGCTTTTATCTGAAAGTGCGACACTCTATCGTCTCTTCAACCCCGGCAGACATGAAGTGACACTGAAAATCACGGACAATGCTACCGGTATGTATGCACTTGACAGAGTCGTCGTCACTGTGGAAGAGATACCACAGATACAGGGCGAATAATCAATTCAACACTGTCAGAGGGAAAAAGCTTTGAACTTCTTCCCTTTGATTTTCACACGTTGCAATCCCTCAAGTGCTTTTGAAAAAAGCGCTCTTCGGATCGCAACATACGTAACACTCTCCTGAACCATGATCTTACCGATCCCCGCGTTCTCGATCCCGACATCATGAATCAACGCTCCCACGATATCTCCGGGACGCAGTTTGTCTCGTTTCCCACCCATGATCTTCAGTGTTCGCATAGCAGCTTTCCCTGTCGCACGCTGTTTCTGGGAAAGTATCGAGATATCCTCTGCATCCACACGCTGTACCAGACTCACCGCGACACCTTTTTTACCGGCCCTGCCCGTACGCCCGATTCTGTGCAGATAGTGTTCTCTCTCATACGGCATCTCGTAGTTGACTACCAGCGCCACATCGTCGATGTCGAGTCCCCTGGCAGCCAGATCGGTCGCCACCAGCACCGTCACACTGCCGTTGGCAAACTGCAGCAGCGTTTCGGTACGCGCACTCTGATCGAGATCTCCCTGCAAATCGAGCGCATCGAAACCGTTTCGTTGCAAAAAGTGCGTCAGCTCACGCACCTGTTCTCTGGTCGTGGCGAAGACGATCGCCGAAGAAGGCACGAAGTGATGCAGAACCCGTAGCAGCGCCTCTTCTTTCTCATGTGCCCGCACACTGAAAAAGTGCTCTTCGATCTCAGGTGCCGCCTCAGAAGATGTGACAGTGACTTTTAGGGGCGTATGCATCATCTGTTTTGCCAGTGCTTCGATCTTTGGTGCAAAGGTGGCCGAGAAGAGAAGCGTCTGACGTGATCGAGGTGTGCGTGAGAGGATCTTCGCCACCTCGTCGATAAACCCCATATCCAGCATACGGTCGGCTTCATCGAGTACGGCTGTGTTGATCTCCTCAAGATGCAGTGTTCCCTTGCCCAGATGATCCAGCAACCGTCCGGGTGTTCCCACGACGATATGCGCTCCCGCTTCCAGCGACGTCATCTGCCTGCGCATCGGCGTCCCTCCGCAGAGAGTGAGAATCTTAATATTGGCACGGAAACGGGCCAGTTTGCGCAGTACTTCGGCGATCTGATCGGCCAGTTCACGCGTCGGGGCGATGACGATCGCCTGCGGTTTGCGCGATTTTGTATCGATCTTCAGCAGCAGTGGTATCCCAAACGCCAGTGTTTTACCGCTTCCCGTCTGCGCCTGTACAATCAGATCCCGTCCTTTCAGTGCTTCGGGCAGTGCAGCACTCTGCACCTCAGTCATCTGCGTAAAGCCCAGATCGTTCAGGTTTTGGAGCAGTTGCGGCGGCAGGGTGAGGCTTTCGAAACCACTCATAACGTGATATTCTCGATCAATTCGATCTCCTCAGTGACGATGACGGCATCCAGACAGAAGTCGGCATCGATACGTTTTTTCTGCATGTAGACCCTCGCAGTTTTGATGATTTTGGAGAGTTTGGCGGGTGTGATACGGTAGACCGGATCGCCCTCCCCGCTCTTGACTTCGATAAAGTGGAGTGTCTCGTCCTTTTGGGCGACGATGTCGATCTCGCCAAAGCGTGAATGAAAATTTCTGTCGAGGATTCTGTACCCTCTGTCTCTCAGAAAATCTGCAGCGCGCGCTTCACCAAAATCCCCTTTTTGCCTACTCAATGCAGACCTTGAGCGATTTGAAGCGCGCCGTTTTGGTCAGCTCATCCGCTTCGTCACCGAAGAGAAAGTTGATGCGGCTTTTGGCATGGTGGAAGGAGACGAAGAGCGTCCCCTCTTTGAGAGAGTCGGTCAGTTTGTATCGCAGCGGCGCACTTTTGCCGTAGCGTGACTTGAGTACGATGCGCTCTTTCCCCTCCACGGCCGCGGCATCGGCTCTGGAGACGAGGACCACATCTTCTTCATGACGCTTCAGGAGTTTCGGGCTCTCTTTCGTCTGTGCAGCGTTGTTGTAGTGGGCGATGACGCGACCGGTCGTCAGATAGAAGTGCTTGCGTTTCTCTTCGATCAGTTCCCGCACCATGCCGCGCAAATGCCACGGCTTGTAGCGAAAGGTCGCGAGGCCATCTTTGGTACGGAAGTTATCGATGTGGAGTATCGGCGTCTCCTCTTCGAACACGGGCCACTGAAGCCCATCGACACGTTTGGCTTCGAGTTTCTCGTAACTGGCGCCGGAGAAACGTTTGGGCACTTTCACCTGCACTTCGTTCCAGACATCTTTGCCGCTGCGATACCCCATATCTTCGCCCAGTGCCCGCGCGATGCCGCTGATCACTTCCCAGTCGTCAGGCAGGTCATTATGAATGAGGGGCTGCGAGAGGTGGAGCCGGCGCTCGGCGTTGACATAGACACCGCTCTTTTCGTAGGCGCTCTTGACACCGAAGACGATATCCGCATAGGCGGTGATCTCGTTGTCGAAGAGTTCGTTGACCACGAGCATCTCCAGCTTTTTGAGCGCGCGGTGGATCATGCGCTGATTGGGATGGATGTGCGCGATATCCTCTCCCATGTTGAAGAGGACTTTGATCTCGCCCTGATCGATCGCGTTGATGATATCGGGCGTCTTTTTCCCCTCCACGAGCGGCTTTTCGTAGTCGGGGTCATAGTAGGGCAGACACCCCATGTCGCATGTTCCCTGGACATTGTTCTGGCCGCGCAGGGGCATCAGGCCCGCCCCCTCTTTGCCGATGTTGCCCGTCATGACGGCGAGGTTACACATGGCAGCCGCCGCATAGGAGCCGTCCAGATGCTCGGTGATCCCCAGCCCCCAGAGGATGACGGATCGCTTCGTGGCGTAGTTGCGGGCGATCTCTTTGATCATATCCGCCAGATATTCATAGCCCGGCACCTGACGGAAAAACTCCGGATCGGCATAGGGGTCGGCGAGCAGCGCCTCTTTGTAGGCGTCGAAATTTTTGGAGCGCGCCGCGATGAAATCGTCATCACAGAGCCCTTCAGTGACAATCGTATAGGCGATCATGTTGAGTATCATCAGATTGGACTCATGCGGCAGGATGGCGTTGTATTTTGCCGACTTCGCCAGCGGTATGGTACGCACGTCAAACACCGCTAGTTGGGCACCGTTTTTGACCGCCTTGATGATCTTGTTGGCGACGATCGGATGCCCTTCGGTCGTATTGGAGCCGATGACGATCATAAACTCCGCTTTGTAGATGTCGCGGAAGGGATTGGTCGCAGCCCCTTCGCCTATGATCGAGCGCATTCCTTTCAGCGTGGGCGCATGACAGACTCTGGCGCAGTTGTCTATGTGCGGCGAATGGAGCACTTTTCGGGTAAATTTCTGAAAGACATAGGAGCTTTCACAGTTGCCGCGCGCCCCGCCAATCGAAGCGAAGGCGAAGTTGCCGTGCTGCATGCGTACCTGCCTGATCTTCCATGCGATCAGTTCGTACGCCTCCTCGAGAGTCGGGTGGATATAGCCATGCTCGTCAGGCTGGTACGCCAGCAATCCCTTTTTGATCGCCTGCGGCAGGAAAAGGTCATGTCTGTCAAGAAAGGCTTTTTTGATCTTGACCTTGCCCAGCCGGTTCGGCGACATGGCGAAGTCGAAACCGTAGTACCCCTTGACGCAGAGCTTTCCCTCGCTTACCTCCCCCTCTTTGCGTGCCTTGATAGAGAGGATCGTGTTGTCTTCGATTTCTGCGGCGATATCACATCCCACCCCACAGTATGTGCACACAGAATCGACAGTCATGTCAGGCCTCTATCCGTATCATCGCCACTTTGGCGCTCGTATGGGGAAGGTTTTCAATCTCATCGATCGCACTCAAAATATCTTTCTCACGGCAGGTGTGCGTCGCGCAGAGCAGTGTCGCTTTTTTGGCGTTTTCGCTCGGCCGCTGCAGAAAAGTTTCGATCGAGATGCCATGTTTGCCGAGCACCTGCGCGATGCTCGCCAGCACACCCGGTGCGTCGTCGACCAGCATGCGCAGGAAATATTCGCTTCGGATCTCCTCTTTGGGCAGCAGTGTCAGATCTTCGCTCTGGAAAGGTTTCTTGAAGCCGAGCATCGGGGAACTCTGCCCCGCCCTGACGATCTCGACGATATCGGCGATGACGGCACTCGCAGTCGCATCTCCGCCGGCGCCGGGACCGTAGTAGAGCGTCTCTCCCACACAGTCGCCGATGACGCTGATACCGTTCATGACGCCGTCGATCTTGGCAATCATCTGCTCCTGTTTGATCAGCACCGGATGGACCCTCAGTTCGATCTGGCCGTCGATCTTCTTGGCGATCGCGAGCAGTTTGATGCTGTAGCCGAACTCTTTGGCGAAGTCGATGTCGTCTTGATTGACGTTTTCAATCCCTTCGATCAGAATATCTTCCGGCTTCGCGTCGATGCCGTAGGCGATGGAAGCGAGAATCAGCAGCTTGTGCGCCGCATCGAAACCACCTACGTCAAAAGTCGGGTCCGCTTCGGCGTATCCGAGCTCCTGGGCCTCTTTGAGCACCTCTTCGTAGCTGACCCCTTCGCGGATCATTTTAGTCAGCATGTAGTTGCATGTACCGTTCATGATCCCTTTGATCGCAGTAATCTCGTTGGCACTGAGACCCACCTTGAGTGCATTGATGATGGGGATACCGCCTGCGACACTCGCTTCGTAGCCGATGGGAATCTCTCCGGCAATCTGCTGGAGGTCGAAACGGTGGTACGCCAGCAGCGCTTTGTTGGCCGTTACGACCGCTTTGCCTCTGGAGAGCGCCTTCTTGATGATCTCGTAAGGCGTGTCGATGCCACCCATCAGCTCCACGACGATATCGATACTCTCATCTTCGAGAATCTCGTTAACATCATCCGTGAGTGGAATATCGACCCGGCGCTCGACACTCAGATCCCTGACGGCACCTTTGACAACGCTGATCTCCTTGCCCGCACGCGCACTGATGAGTGCTTTGTTTTTCCGGAGGATATTGGCGACACTCTGCCCTACTGTTCCGACACCGATGATCCCGACTCTGATCATTTGCTCTCCTGTAGTGTCTGAAGATATTTTTTGATGTTTCTGGCAGCCTGGCGGGTCCGTTTTTCATTTTCTATCAGTGCGATCCGCACATATTCATCCCCATGTTCACCGAAACCGATACCCGGACTCACAGCCACTTTCGCTTCGGTCAGCAACTGCTTGGAAAACTCCATACTGCGCATCCCTCTCTCCAGTGCTACCTGCGGCAGCTTTGCCCAGACAAACATCGTCGACTTCGGTTTTTCGATATGCCAGCCCGCTTTGTCGAAGGCTTCACAAAGGACATCACGGCGCTTTCGGTACTTTTCGATGATCTCTTCCTGACACTCCTGTGGACCGTCAAGCGCAACCGTCGCGGCTACCTGAATAGGTGTAAACATACCGTAATCGAACCAGGATTTGATCTTGATCAGCGCACCGATCAGTTTAGGGTTTCCGACAAAGAAACCGACCCGCCAGCCCGCCATGTTGTAACTTTTGGAGAGAGTGAAACTCTCTACAGCCACATCTTTGGCCCCTTCGACTTCAAGGATAGAGGGTGTTTTATATCCATCGAAAGTGATATCTGCATAGGCGATATCACTGATGATGTAAAATCTCTCTTTTTTTGCCAGTGCTACGAGGCGCTCGTAAAAGGGCTTTTCGACCGTGACAGTCGTAGGGTTGTGGGGAAAGTTGACGACGACGTATTTGGGACGCGGCATCGACTCTTTGAACGCTTTTTCGAGATTGTCAAAAAAGATCTCTTCATCGAGTTCATAGTGTTCGTTCCAGACCAGCGGCGAAGTGACGACATTGCCTCCCGCGATAATGAAAGCATGCGTATGGATCGGATAGGCGGGTTCGGGTACCACGGCGACATCACCTGGGTTGGTGATCGCCTGTACGAGGTGCACATATCCCTCTTTGGAACCCAGTGTGGCGACCGCTTCTGTATCGGGATCGAGATCGACCCCGTACTTCCGCTTGTACCAGTTGCAGATCGCCAGGCGAAGTTTGTAGATACCTTTGCTGGCGGAGTAACCGTAGTTTTTGGGTTTCTGCGCCGCTTCGACGAGCTTCTCTACGATATGTTTGGGCGTCGGCCCGTCGGGATTCCCCATGCTGAAGTCGATGATATCTTCTCCTGCACGTCTGGCCTTGAGCTTGATATCGTTGATCTCGGCAAAGACATAATTGGGAAGTCTGTTTATGGTGTTGAACTGAATTTCGTCGAACATTTCACTCTTTTCCTGTTTTGTATAATAGTCTATCTATCTGTTTTTTATCTTCGGTTTGAGAGGTATATGGTGAGTCCGCGTCTGAGGTTTTCCAACGTATAGAGGTCGCCGACTTTCATATACATAGCATCTCTTGGTACACTTAATCTGAGATTATAGCTTTTTCTATCTTTTGAAACGTTATCGAGCAGACGCAGATAGCGGTCATAAAAAACGACTTCGGGATGCCATCGGTTGGCTTTTGGGGCGCTCAGGCGCACACTGCGGACACCCTGGACATTGATCCAGTAGGGCTCCAGCGGTTTTGGCAACTGGATACTTTTTTTGGCCGGCAGCTTTTCAGGGACCAGGTCGAGATGGGAAATATCGATGAAATAGCGCCAGTTCGCGATGGAAAAGCGTTTGATCCCTATGATATCCGCCTTTTTCCCGGCGAAGTTTTCAGCGAGCATGATCGGATCGGGTGCCGTGTCGGAGTAGACAGCGACTTTGTACATGAAGCCGCTTTTGTCATGAATCACTTTCAGAATGTCGATACGGCTGTATCCCAGATCGGTCAGTGCCGTGCGAATCAGACGGATAAATGCTACCGGATATTTCTGGCGTGTCGCAAAACTGAGTGTAATCTGTGTGCTTCTCGAGAGCTTGACCCGCAGCAGTTGATTGTCACGCAACGTTTTGAGTACCTTGAGATAATCTACATGGCCATGCCGGTAATATCCTCGGGTATCTTTGAAAAGAATATGGATGATCTTTTTGTTCGCGATATAGCTGTTCTTACCTGTAATATTTTGGATCTGATCAAAAAGCGATCCGGCATGCAGCGTAAAAGTGAGGAGTAAGAGTCCAAGCAGATATCTCACCACGACGTACCTTTGCTCATTCTTTGAAATTCACGGTTATTGATCTCCATAATATCTCCGTTTTTGTAGACAAATCGCACCGGTCCTTTTCCTCTGAAGCGATAGGAGTAGCCGTTGTTGAAAATCTCGAAATCTTTCTGTCCGACAACGATCAGTTGTGGCCTCGAAGGATTCAGATTGAGTCTTTTTCTGATCAGAAAATCTTTTTTAGTGTAGTTATCGAGATAGATGACACCTACCCAGCTCTTTTTGTGCGGTACGATATAGAGTTTACTTTTGGCAAGCCCTTTCTTATCTTTCTGTTTTGGTTTGACGCTTTTTTTGGCGGGCTGCTTTGCCTTCGTACGCTTTTTGGTGACTTTTTTCTCTGTAGTCTGTGCTGTTTTCGCCTGTGCATCTCCGGCTTTTGCAATCGCTGCGGTATCTACAGCAACAGGCGTCTTGTTCTGGTCGTTGAGCACTGTGGTATCATCGGTGATGTTGTACTCCTGAACCATCTCTTTGACCATCGCATCCAGATCGAGATCATCCTCTTTCTCTCCGGGTACCTCTTCTGTCGTGGCATTGACGGCAGCCGCTTTTGGTGCAGGCGTGGTCAATGTCTGCGACAGAACACTCTGCTCATCCTTGTGACTTCCCATGACAAATGGCACGGCACGATCACTTTGTACAACCGGCTTCTGCATTTTGACAGGTTGCTTCTCTGCTGTCGACACGCTTGCATTGACGTTTGTACCCGCATTTGTACTTACTTTGTTCTGAGCATCATCCGTCGCTTCGAGTGCTTTGAGATTTGTTTTGGCTTTTTGAAGAATGTCGCTCTTTTCATCGGCGATGATCGCTTGTTGTTCGGCTTCAACCGATGAGAGATTCTCTTCTGAAGAACGGCTGCTCAGATACCAGATAACTCCACCCAGAAGCAAAAGTCCGGCAAGCCACGGAACGTACTGCTTCCAGGCAAATTCATCCTGGTTTTTGGCATGGACAAAAAGTTGTTGCTGTTCGTCGCTTTTATGCTGTGCATAATACTGGAGATATTTTTGGCGCAGTTCCTGGAGTTTGACCGGATATTCACGCTCGAGTATCTGGATAAATCCCAACGCTCTCACTTTGTTGATATTGGCAAAATCTTCATTCAGAAAGGCTTCGAGATCCTCTTCGTTGATAAATG
>JALWPY010000182.1 GCA_026994915.1 Campylobacterales bacterium | reverse complement strand
TTGGAGCTGTCGGGATCGATCGTGCCCTGTACGACCTTTTCGCCGCGTCCGTTCGTTGCATTGATGAATACGACATCTTTGAAACCGGTTTCGGTGTCGAGGCTGAACATGACCCCGCTGCTGCCGATGTCGGAGCGCACCATCTTCATAACGACAACACTCAGATAGACTTTTGCCCAGTCAAATCCGTTGTCATGCTTATAGTGGAGACTGCGATCGGTGAAGTTGGAAGCGAGACATCGCTTGTAGGCATCCAGCAGCGCATCGTCCCCTTTGATGTTGAGATAGGTGTCGTTCTGTCCGGCAAAGGAAGCTTCGGGAGAGTCTTCCGCCGTTGCGGAGCTTCGTACCGCCAGCGAGAGATTGTCTCCGTACTCTTTTTGCAATTCCCGATAGCCTTGCAGAATCTCCTCTTTCAGATCGTCCGGAATCTCACAGTTGTAGATGATCTGGCGGCATGCCGCACCGCGCTTTTGCAACTCCTCGACATTATCGTAGTCGAGCCCATCAAGCTGGGCATGCAGTTCCTCCCAGGCACCGTTGGCTTCGAGCACGTGGCGATACGCCGTTGCCGTCACGGCAAACCCGTTGGGCACCCGCACCCCTTCACTTGTGAGATTTTGGTACATCTCGCCCAGAGAGGCGTTTTTGCCTCCCACTTCGGCAACATCTTCGATGCCGATCTCTTTGAACCATTTGACATATTGTTGAGACATGTGCAACTCCTTGCATTGTATTGATGATAAAATTATAGTCTCTTTTCCAAACCGGTTCCGTTCGCTGGCTATCACTCAGATATAGATTTCCTCCTCCTCTTTGACAATATGCGCTTTTTTCTGTGTCTTTTCGTGAATCACCTTCTGAAAAACTTCCTGCACATCTTTCTCACCGTGTACCAGGAAGATCTTGTTCAGCTTTTTAAAATCCTCAATCCAATCCAGCAGTTCGCTCTGATCCGCATGGGCGGAAAAGCCGCTTATGGAGTGTACACGCGCATTGACGACGATCTCTTCATGATAGATCTTGACCGATTTCGCACCCTCTATCATCCTTCTGCCCAGCGTGCCTCTGGCCTGATAGCCGACGAAGAGCACTGCATTTTTAGGGTTCCAGATACGATTTTTGAAATGGTGCAGGATGCGCCCTCCGGTACACATGCCGCTGCCGGCGATGATGATGCAGCCGTTCTCCTCGTTGATCTTTTTCGATTCATCGGGTGTGAGGGTATACTGCACATAGGGAAACTCGAAAATCGAACCGTCGCGTTTGAGGTAGTCGTTGCAGCACTTGCTGAGCTCTTCATGGTAACTGTCGTAGAGTCTGGTCGCACGGATCGCCATCGGCGAATCGAGGTAGATCTTGCAGGGCGGCAATGTTTTGTTGTCATACATCGTTTTGAGGATACAGAGTATCTCCTGCGTACGTTCGATGGCAAAAGAGGGAATCAGCACGTTCCCCTGACTCAGCAGCGTGTCGGTGATGATCTGTTTGAACTCCTCCTCGCTCTTTTTGATCCCTTCATGGTTTCGGTCACCGTATGTTGACTCGATATAGAGGGTATCGGCCTCTTTGACTGTGTCCGGCACCGGCATGACCATATCGTTGTGATTGCCAAGGTCGCCGCTGAAGACGATCGTCTTCTTTTCACCTTTGTCCTGATAGTGTATCTCGATGATCGCGGAGTCGAGGATATGGCCCGCGTTGTGAAAGACGGCGGTCACATCTTTGCCCAGCGTGATCTCCTCCTCATATTTGGCGTAGATCAGCGGGAGGTTGTAGACATCGTAGACATCCTCGACCGTATAGAGCGGTGGTTTGACTTTGTCCTCTTCACCGCGGCGCTGCGCCTTTTTAAATCGGGTGCGATGATCCTCCTCCATCAGATGGGCACTGTCGAGCATCACCACTTCCGCAAGATCGAGGGTAGAGTGGAGTGTGACAATCCGTCCCGCAAAACCCTCTTTGACCAGTTTGGGAATCCGTCCCACATGATCGAGATGCGCATGCGTAATGAGCAGTATATCCACCTCTTTGGGATCGAATCCGAAGGGTTGATAGTTTTTGTGCTCCACGTGCCCCTGAAACATCCCGCAGTCGACCATGATCTTCAAACCGTTATCGAGTTGCAGCAGGTGACATGAACCAGTCACGACCTCAGCCGCACCGAAAGATTGTACCAATGCCATTGTATTTCCTTTGTCTTAGTTGATGTGTACTCTGCACAGAGATGCTGATCTCAAACGGCTTCACGGTGGGTACCCCGAAATCCGTGCCGGATTTCGACCCTTCCGCTGCAGATGTTGTTCGATCATCCTCTCTGTGCAGAGTACACGCTTAAACCCAAAACGCCCACGCTATCGTTCCCACACCCAGAAGCATGACAACCAGTGCCGAGCGAAAACTCTTTTTCATCCCTCCAAACCATAACGCATAGATCCCTTTGAGAATATTGTTACTCCCTGCGGCGATCAAAATTGCCGACAGAATCTGTGCCTGCGTCACGCTGTATTTGCCCGTCAGCAGTGAGAGGATAAAGGGATCGATGTCACTCAGTCCCGCCACGAACGAGAGCACTTGCAATCCATGCAGACCGAAACGGGTCGTCACGTAGCTTGTCACTACCATCATGACGACAAACAAAATCGCAAACAAAAAGGCAGTACCCAGCTCCAGCGGGTTACGGTCGACATAGAGTGCATCACCGGAAGTGCCCTTCTGATCTTTCAGAAAGAGCAGCGAGACCGCAAATCCGATCACTGCGAAGATGACAAACGGCAACAGCAACTCTCTGGCGATCGCCATATTAAAGACACCTGCCACGACGATCAGGCGCAGGTACATCATCGCCGTTGCCGCGATGACACCTCCCTCCAGCACGCTGCGCTCTTCACCCGCCGCAATCTTCCGGGCAAGCACCACCGTCGTCGCCGTCGAGGAGTAGAGCCCGCCGATAAGCCCTGTCAGGTAGTAGCCGCGATCGGGGAAGATATATTTCTGCAAAATATACCCGACATAGGAGATACCCGAGATGATCACGACCGCCATCCAGATCGCAAAGGGTGAGATCGGTACCAGATGGCTCACCTGGTGGTGCGGCAATACCGGCAGTATCACACCCGAAAGCAGCACCATCTTGCCCAGTGTTTCGAACTCCGTTGTATCGGTACTCTCACTCATGCGTTCGATGATTCCCTTGGCATTGAGTACGAAGATGAGCGTCACAAAGAGCAGCGTCGCCATCCAGAAGGGGAAACGCACCAGCAACGGCCCGAAGCTATAGACCAGCAACGATACCAGATAGAGCAGGATCGCACTTCGCCCCTCTTTGAGCTTCTGTACGTAAAAGAGTGCATAGAGCAGCGTAAAGCCGGCAAAACCGGAGATATAGAGCTTCAGTGTCGGGTCCAGAACATAAAAGATATATCCCAGAATGCCGAAAAAAGTGATCGTCCGTGTGGTCCCGAAAAAGTCGTAGGGTTTACGCTCTTTCTGATGCCTGCGGTAGGTTTTGACCTCCAGCCCGATCAGAAAAGAGAAGACGAGCGTCAGCCCGAACTGGATCAGGTGCTGATCAAAACCACTACCGTCCATCTCAAATCCTTACCGATACTCAAGGCATGTGGGGATGGAGCATGAACATACCCATAAATCCATCGAAAAAGATCCCCAGCAGTGCAAAGACGAAGTAGACGACGATCATCGCCGGGATAGACGCGAAGGCCAGCTTTACCATCAGCACCACCAGATCCCAGAACGGGATATCCAAACCTGTAATTTTCACTCTTTGATCATCCATTTTCTATCCTTTCAAATCTGATATATTCATAATAGCTCTTCCGCGATATCGTCTACATGGTCATGCCTGCCTTTTTTAACATGCAAATACCCAAGTACCAGTGCCGCAGGCAATGCGATCGCCATCACCACCCACATACTGTACGCCATCATGGCATAGTAATCCACCATACCCAGCAGTGCGGTGAAAAGCAGAAAATAGATCAGCGAGACCTTCAGAAACTTCGTCGTTCGAAACTTCCTCGTTTTGGCAGACCGGGACGGCTTATGCACCTTTTTCGACATCGTTCATCCTTTTCCCAGCAACCAGCGCAGTGCTTTGGCTTTGTCCTTGAAAAATTTGATCTTTCCTTTCATCAGCGGCGCCATCATTTTCGTTGCCACCTCTTCCCACTTCTTCTTGCCAACGATGGCCAGTTTGTCGAACTGCTTGCGATGTTTGAGTCCGAAAACCATATCATCCCATGCCGCACGCATCTTCCACCCTTTGAACTCCGTCATATCGACCAGCATATCCACTTCAAGCCCTTTGGCCTCCTTGAGGGCTTTGTCGAGTATGGGCACGAAGGTCTCATAATCTTCATGCGTCAGTTTTCCGATCATCTTCAGCTCCGCATAGAGCCTGCCGTTTGCTTTTTTCAGCGCTACGCTGACACCATGTTCTTCTACTTTTACAGCCATTATTTTATCCTTTGTTTTGATTTACATCATTCCCCGCATCAGCAGGTTGAAATATGCCCATGGCATAAAATAGCGTTGCAGCCACCACCAGATTACCCTCGGCTCATACGGGTCGAGGAAAAAGGTTGGCAGCGCTTTTTGACTATTATACTCCGCCAGCAGCACTTTGCCGTACGCAGTCACAACGGGTGCGACTGTGTATCCATCATAGTGATAGGTGAGCTTGTCCTCTTCCAGCGCGGCGGCGATGTTGTCCTGCAGAATGATCCCCTGATGCTGCACCGCACCGCCGCTCTTGGCATAATCGAGCGCGATGACATCTCCGAGCCCGAAGATATTTTCATATTTTCGATGGCGCAGCGTTGCTGGATCAACATCCATCCACCCCTTTTGCGGACCGTCGGCGACAGCCAGT
Organism: Campylobacterales bacterium; assembly: GCA_026994915.1. Classification (GTDB taxonomy): domain Bacteria; phylum Campylobacterota; class Campylobacteria; order Campylobacterales; family QNZT01; genus QNZT01. The sequence goes on along the minus strand of JALWPY010000182.1, from coordinate 6,368 downwards.
GCCGAATCGCGTACCAGGGGATGGGCATGCATCGGCGGGGTGATGTGAATGTAATCATACCCTCTTTCAACACTTTTGTCGCCCGAAACGAGTGTCGCTTTTTTGGAAGCGGTATCGAGTTTTTGCAGGGTGTGTCCATAGAGTATCTCGACATTGCGGTGCTTTTTGAGTATCTTTTTGAGCGCTTCATCAAACTCCTTCTCATCGAGTAACTGCGATGAGGGCGTCACATAGGTAAAACGTACTTTTTGACTGCCCCCTTTTTTCTTCAGCAGGTCGAGATAGAGCATCATGAGCGAGAGCGCACTCCCTTTCCCTTTGATGGGAGTATCGGGTTCACAAAAGAGCACCTCCAGCGGCTTGGTCGCAGTGACGACATCTCCCTGCAGTTTCTGAAAGAGTGCATGCGAAAGCTCCGCACCTTTGGCGCTCCCCTCGATCGTGTCGTTGAGATAGATGCTCAGCACCCCGTCTCTGCCCACTTTCTCCGCATCCATCCCTTCGATGGCACCGTAGTCATACGCACACCCCAGCGCCACGATTAGCACATCGTAGGGTATCTTGCCACTCTTTTCACTCTCTACGATACTCTTTTGGGGATCGAACGCCGTCACCTTCTCCTGCAGCCATCGGACATTGTCCGGAAAGAAGGAGGAAGTGTCACGTACCATCTCATGCTCTGACATCAGTCCCGCCGCACGAAAGAGTGCACCGGACTGGTAGAGATGTTTTTCGTTGGGTGAAATCAGCGTAATCTCGGCATTGGGAGCGGCACGGCGTGTACGTGCCGCAGCGATAATTCCCGCCGTACCGCCCCCGGCGATGACGATACGCGCATGCTTATGGCTCGCAGGATGAGTCAGTGCCGCCCCTTTGGCACTGAGCACATCTGTCCTGGCATAGAGACCGCTGCCTGCCAGCGTGCTCCCTGCCGCCATCAGTTTCAGCGCCTCTCTTCTGTTCAGCTTTTGATACTTTTTCATCCCACCCTCCTAGATGATATCTTCATGATACTTCTTGCGGTAGTAACGCAACACTGCCATCTTGACCGCATCGTTGAAAACAAACCATGTCAGTGCATAGCCCCACATCCACATCGCCCACTCCCAGCCAATCGGCTCCATCAGACCAAAACCGTAGACCGCGATGATCGTACCAGCCACCCGACTGAAAAATGTCGCATTGAAAAGTGTCCATGACGGCCACGGACGTTTCCAGAACCAGTCGTCAATACGGGTGTTATAGATGGTGCCATGCCCGGCGATGACCAGCTTGGCAAAGAAAGCACTCTGCACAAAATCGAGCGGCAAGTGCATCAGTGAGATCAGGATCCAGAAGAGCAGAAATGACGAGAGGACCCCGGCGATACCGAGCCAGGAGGCGAGGATGAAGACCTCTTTCATATCCCAGCGCACCGGATTTTCGCGAATCTTCGTATTGTCATAGGCGATCGTCATGATTGGAATGTCGTTCAAAAGTGCCAGGATGATGATCATCAGCGCCGTGATAGGATAGAAGTCGTAGATGACGATTGCCAGCGTCATAAAGATGATGACGCGAATCGTCTCGGCAATACGAAAGATCGTATAACTCTTCATGCGCTCGAAGATCTGGCGCGCCGCTTCAATCGCATCAATAATCACGCGCAATCCGGGAGCCATCAGAACGATATCCGCCGCCGCCCTCGCCGCGTCGGTCGCACCGCTGACGGCGATACCGCAGTCGGCCTTTTTGAGTGCGGGGGCGTCGTTGACACCGTCTCCGGTCATACCGACGATATGATCCGCTTTCTGAAGCTCGTCGACGATGAAATATTTATCTTCCGGATAGACCTGCGCAAAGCCGCCCGCTGCTTCGATCATCTGAATGATTTCCGATTCGTGTTTTTTGACCGTACCTTTGGGCACCGGTGTATTGTAGAGCTCTTTTTCGACCTCTTTGACGATCTTCTCTGTCAGCTGATCAATCTGCTCTTTGGGCGTATCAGGTTTAAGCACTTTGGTAAAAGCTTTGGAGAGGATCTTCGCCAGGGTCAGATACTCGGCAACACTCTCACCCTTCAGTTCACGGATATCCTGAATCTTGCCCTTGATCCCAAGCAGTCCGGCGATATATTTGGCCACAGCAATATTGTCTCCCGTGACCATTTTGATATCGATCCCTTTGGAGCGTGCCTCTTCGATCGTCTCTTTGGAGTCTTCACGCAGCGGATCGTAGAGCGGAATCAATCCAACGAAATGGTATTTGTCTTCTTCACATTTGCGGTACGCCACGCCCAGTGTCCTGAACCCGTTACTCGCAAATTCCTCAACCTTTTGGTAAGCCGCTTTTTTGTCGAACTCAGACTCATCGCTTAGCTCGATGATCACCTGCGGCGCCCCTTTGGTAACAACCAGATCGCAGTCACCATTTTCGATCACCGCTTCGGTACGCTTGCGTACAGGATCAAACGGGATGAACTTTTTGAGTTTGTACTCAACCTCAATATGGTGCTCGGTTGCATAGTCGAAGATTGGCTTTTCGATCGGATCGTGGTTTTGCTTCTGGCTCGCCATTAGGGCATATTTGATCAACTCGGTAACATCATGCCCCTGCGTCGTGTAAGGATCGGAGATGACCATCTCATTTTTGGTCAGCGTACCTGTCTTGTCCGAACAGAGTATATCCATCCCCGCCATCTCTTCGATCGACGCCAGCCGGCTGACGATCGCCTCTTTGGCAGCCAGTGCTTTCGCACCGATCGCCATCGTGACGGTCAGAACAGCCGGCATCGCCACCGGAATCGCCGAAATCGTAAGCACCAGCGCGAAGATCAGCAACTCCAGCGTCGGCTGATGGGTTTTGATACCGTGGTAGATGATGATCGCTATCATGAAGAGTGTCACGATGATCAGGAAGTTACCGACTTTGATGACCATCTGCTGGAAGTGGCTGCGCTCTTCCCGCTGCGCTTTGGCGACGAGTGCAACGGTTTTTCCGAAATAGGTATTTTTCGCGGTTGCGGTCACTTCACCGATCATCTCACCCTGTTTGATGATCGCATTGGCGTAGAGTTCATCTCCCGGTTTTTTGTGTACCGGGAGCGACTCGCCCGTCAACGCGGACTGATCGACCTGCAGAAAATCGCCGCCGCCCAGCAGCTTCATATCGGCGGGAACGATATCGCCGATCTTCACTTTGACGATATCGCCCGGTACGATCTCTTTGGCGTCGATCTGGATCCAGTGCCCGTCACGCAGTACGAGCGCTTTGCGTGCCAGCTTCTTTTTAAGTACGGCGATCGCGTTGAGTGCTTTGGACTCCTGATAAAAATCGACGATGGCGTTGACCAGCAGCAGGATCATAATGATCGTAAAATCTTCCCACCGCTTTGCCAGTGCCGAGAGAATCGCTGCTACTTCGATCATCCATGGGATCGGCCCCCAGAAACGGCGAAAAAGTCGGTGCCACCATGTCTCGCCCTTCTCCTCAATCGAATTTGGACCATATTTTTGAAGACGTCTCTTTGCCTCTGCGGAGGTCAATCCTTTGATCTGACTCATATCCATCGCTTACTCCTTTGGAAACAACGGTGTTTTGTTGGCTTCATGCCATGCCTGCATACCTTCCCAGGCTTCTTCGGCGCTCTCAGCAAACCAGAAGAGGTCGCGATCTTCGGGATCGATCGTTCCCTCAATCTCCAGCATCTCAAAATCGATCAGCTTCTCCCAGTATTCACGTCCCAGAAAGATAACCGGCACCGGATCGATCTTGCGTGTCTGGATCAGCGTCAGCGTCTCGAAAAGCTCGTCCAGCGTACCGTATCCGCCGGGACAGACCACTAACCCGCAGGCACGTTTGAGAAAGTGCATCTTACGGATCGCGAAGTAGTAGAACTGAAAACAGAGATCGGGGGTGATGTAGGGGTTGGGAAACTGTTCATGAGGTAGCGTAATATTTAGTCCAATCGTCTTAGCGCCGACATCGAACGCTCCGCGATTGGCCGCCTCCATAATGCCGGGACCGCCGCCCGTCATGATCGCGACACGATTGTCGCCACTCCCCTTGCCTGCTTTGCCGACCAGACGTCCGAACTCACGGGCCATATCGTAGTATTTGGACTTTTCGAGGATACGCTCCGCCTTGCGCACCGCTTTGAGCAGCTTTTCGGAATCTGGCTCTTTGGCCAGTTCCTTCTGCGCTTCGGCAAGCCGTTTCAGTGCCGTCTCTCTTTCGACGATGCGCGTACTGCCAAAGACTACGATCGTCCGCTCGATGCCGTGTCTTCGCAATGCCAGTTCAGGTTTGATGTAGTCGAGCTGTAACCGTACGGGAAGCGTATCATCCGAAAGCAGAAACTCTTCATCTTCAACCGCCAGTTTGTAACTGGGGCTGTGCATGATCGCATTGATCCGTTTGAGTGCTTCGGGATCTTCGGTACGCGGCTTGGGATGTTGCCACGGCAGATCGGTTTTGCGTCTTTTTCGATTTGGTGGTTTGATAAAACTCTTTTTCATAGAGATACCCTCTTTATAGTTTTTATAACGCTATTATATTGTAAAACGCGCACAGCTTCTGCTAGCTGTGTAACACTATGCCTCCTCTATCCAGCTTTTGATTTTTTGCAAATAACGCTCTTTGATTACTTCACCGGTACGTTCACTGACAGCCTGTACATAGAGATGCACCATATCTTCATGATCATCGGGTATCATCAGCACCCACTCATGTAATGCAAAGATGATCTTGATGCCATCGACAAAAGAGAGGTCATGCCCTTCGCCCTCTTTCATGAAGAGACGCATCACTTTGCCTTTGAGCGCCGCCGGACATTCAACCGCACTGTGACAGTAGTAAAAGTCATCAATTTCACCGAGAATCTGAGAGAAAGATATCTGATGCATAACCATAAACTCAAATATCTTCAGGCTTGCATAGATCGCGTCACTGTGGTAACCAAACTCCGTAAACGCGTAGTGCGCATCGACGTCGGCGACCAGATCGAATTGCCCCAGATAGTCAGTCTTTTTCCCCATCAGCCGTCCGCGCTCGATCGTGATATCGGTAAATTTATCGTCCATGATATCAGGGGCCCATGCGGGGAGATAGACTTTGTATGTCCTGGTATCATGCAGATGCAGCATATACAAGAGTGCCATCAGTACACGCTCTCTGGAAACGATATGTCCCTCATCATCGATAATGTCAAGACGCTGTCCGTTGGGATAGAGCAAGATACCGACAGAGAGCCCCAGCGCCCGCACGATACGGGAGAGCTCCGCTTTGGCGGCCTGCTGGTTTTTAGCCGTTATCGCTTCCAGTTTGGCAGCGCTGACATAGTCGTTGATCATGATGTTTTCAATGCCGAGTGTATCCAGCAATGCGGGATAGATGTCACTGACCATGCCATGCAGCATGTTGGCGACGATCTTGAAATGGGTATTGACGAAACGCTCTTTGGAGATGAGCTTTCGTACATCCTCTTTATAGGCAAGCTTCATGTCATACGCAGGGTGTATCTTTCCGATGCGGCGGGGATTGACACGGCGAAACTGCTCTCTGAAAAAGAGTCTTTCGATACTTTTTGCGAGATTGGTATCGATCAGCATCCCTTCATGTGTGAAAAAGACGATCTCCGTCTTGCCGATGTGACTGACGGAGTGGCGCACATGCACACCCGCGGCAATCTTGTCGTTTTTAAAGAGTTCATGGCGCATAACATTGCTGGGTGTCGCCTGGATATCGACACAGTTGACCCCTGTAGAGAGCAGACCTCCAAGCAGAAAACGTTTGATCATACGGGATGAGGGATGATAGTCTCTGGAGACAAAGACCGTCGACCCCTCCTGCAAAATCGATCCAAACGCTTCGGCGATCTTGACGGCCATCTCTCCGGTCAGCTCGACATTGGCCGTGCCGATCACTTTTCCTTTGTGGAAGAGTGCGTTTTTGTAGCATTCACCCCAGACGATGTTGCTGCTGACAATCGCCTTCTTCTCCACCCGTTTGTGTGGCCAGATGGTCACATCTTTGATGATCTTGACCTTCTCTTCGATGTGGCAGAACTCGGCGATGATCGCACCATAGGCGATGGTACACTCCCGGCCTATGAAGGTATCGTTACAGATGACGCACTCGTTGAGATAGCTCTGCTCTCCCACCCTGACACGATCCCATAAAACGGACGCTTTGAGATGCGCACCTTCCCCCACGACACACCCCTCACCGATCACACAATCCTCCAGCGTGACATTGTCGGCGATGATCGTATCTCTGCCGATCACCACCATCCCTTTGCATGTCACGGAGGGAGGGATGTTGACATCTTCATCCAGACAGAGCACCAGCCCGTCTTTTCTGGCACAGCTACCGGGAAGATCGTAGAGCAC
>JALWPY010000181.1 GCA_026994915.1 Campylobacterales bacterium | reverse complement strand
CGATCTGTAGCTCGAAGATGACCCGTTTGAGTTCCGACGCTTTGGTTGAGGAAGGCAGTGCCTTGCCGAAAGAGACACCGATATCGCGCTCACGAATCGAGACGTTGTGTTTGAGTTTGGCATGGGCATGCGAGAAGCGGCTCCCCCAGAGTCCCCGGATATAGAAGGGGATGATCGGCACGTCGATCTCACGCGTGATGCGCTCGTAACCACGCTGAAACTTGCCCAGATGGCCGTTTCGGGTCAGTGCCCCTTCGGGAAAGATACAGACGATCTTTCCCTGTTCGAGCTTTTCGATGACCGCTTTGAAGGCATCTTTGCTTCCACGGCTGGAGATCGGAATCGCACCGAAGAACTTCAGAAAGGGTCTGAGATACCACTTGTCGTAAAAAACACGGTCGATGACGAAGCTGACGCGTCGGGGAGAGGCGATTGAGAGGACCATCCAGTCGATATAGCTGACATGGTTGCCCATCAGAAGTGCGGCACCATCTTTGGGGAAGTTCTCGACACCGTGAATACGCAGATGGTAACGGAAGAGGGCGACAATCTTGAAGAGCAACCTCAGCAGAAATTGCGGTAGCGTCAAAAAGGCGTAGAGCGCTCCGATCCCGACGACGGCAATCAGAATATGAAAGAGACTCTGTGTATCGGTGCCGTGCAGTGCACTGTAGATCGTCAGCCCCAGAAAGAGGAGCATGAACCAGTTCTGGACGAAGTTGCTCGTCGCCATGACACGCCCCAGTTCATGGATCGAGGCACGGTACTGGATCAGGGCATTGAGGACGACGATCAGAAAACCGCCGAAGAGGCCGAACAAGAAAAATTCGACTCCCAGCAGCCAGAGCGAGGCGGTTTTGGTGATGGCGTAGATGCTCAGCATGACACCCGCCGCCCCCAGTGGAATCAGCCCTGTCTCGATGTACTTTTCGCTCAGTTTCGCGGTCAGGATCGATCCCGCGGCGATTCCCAGCCCGGCCAGCGCCATGATACCCTGGGCGATGGCGGTGTTGTGCTCTCCGGCAACCTCTTTGAGATGGACGCCGAAGATCGCCAGCACCACCTGTGAAACACCAAAGAAGATGCCAAGCCCCAGAATACTCTCGATGATGACCCTGTTTTTGGTTGCGATGGCGAAATTCTCTTTCAGGTAGCCGAAGTGCAGATACTTTTGCATGTTGAATCTGAGACTTTTATCACCCTCGACGATCGTTGGTACTCTGGTCGTCAGCCACACCTGCAGGATCGCCGCTGCGACGAGCAGCAGAGCGATCGGCCAGACATGCGTGAGAATCTCGGACGCGTCTTGTTCCGTGCCGGTAATCATCGATTCGAAGAGAAGGGAAAAGAGGAGGGAACTGAGCAGGATCGCGACGATGGTCACCGCCTGTACGATACCGTTTCCTTCAGTCAGATGATCCTTGCCGAAGAGCTCCTTGATCAGACCATACTTGGCAGGGGAGAAGAAAGCGCTCTGTGCTGCCAGCAGGAAGGTCAGAAAAAGCGATATCTCGAACCAGCCGAAGTAGTAGGCGAGGACGATGAGCAAAACGATCCCCAGTGAAACTTTGGAAGCATGGTGCAGTACCTTCGCTTTGCTGAAACGGTCGCTGATGAAACCCGCAGGTGTAAAGAACATGACAAAAGGGAGCAGGATCAGTGCATTGACCAGCGCGGTCAGGACAATCTGCGTGGAACCGTCGTAGACTTTGAAGATGGTGTTCTGGAGGATAATCTTGTCACCCAAATCGACAATGGCATTGAGAAAGATGACACCGATATAGGGTAGGGCACCTCTGATTTTAAGCAACGCTATCATGGATATCTCTTACACATCGAATCACTCCTGACAGAAAGTGTGAGTTAGTATACCCTATATTCGTTTTTATTATGCCCAATAAGAGAAGCCAAAGAAGTTGACACAGAGGCGCTACTCTGTGTCAGGAGGATTATTTTTGGTTGTGGATCAGTTCGTCAACAATTGTTCCGAAACCGACTGTTGCAGTTTGATTTTCTTCAATATTATATATTGTGACAGTTGTCCAACCATCACAGTCTGTCTGGGAAGCGGTCGCTTTTGAATAAACGGGATCCCCTTCGAGTACCGGCTGTTCGAGATAGAGATTTTGTGCTGGAGTCTCCTCCTTGGGTCCATTAAGCAATAATTTAAAGCGCATTGAACAGTGGGGACCGGTGTTTTTATAGTTGCATGACAATGTCTGATGTGAGAGACCAAGTCCTTTAAGTGTTACTTTACGAGAAATACCGATATGTTTGCCATCCACTTCACTATTGGCATAAATAAAGACTGTTTTACCGACCATTGCTGGTACATATCTCAGCTCTGCAAATGCCAGACCGTCTTTGACTTCGGTGGTCTCAAAAGAGGAAGCAGCGGCATTCATAAGCGTATTGTTGCAAGCATCGTAGCGATATTCGTCACCTATAACATAATTGACACCATCGATTTTTTCTCCGTTATCGACAGAGATGAGAGAGAGCTGGTGGTCGCTGTCTATAGAAGCGATATCCCATCCGCCAAGATTATATGGCTTATGTTGATTTTTGTTTGCCAGTACGATCAATGTATCCAGTGGGCTGATGGTATCTTTGGTGGTATCGATACTGTTTTGTGGCAGCGTAAAGGTAGCAATGGTTCTGTCGAGTGTGCCTTTGTCATCTTTGAAGTAGGCTGTGTTGTGGTCGTGGATGATGTCATACAAAATATTTTCGTTAACTATCGTTCCCTCTTTCAGGGCATTTGAATAGAGTTTAGGGTTGTTAATGACACCGGTGGAGACAGATGTACCATCTTTTGCTTTGTTTCCGTAGCTGTCAGCGACATGGATAACGAACTTGTCGATGAAGAGACCATTTTCATATTTGGTATCTATTGGTACAATCGCCATACTGGAGCTCTTGCTCTTTTCAATAACAATCGGTACTTGTATTATATAAGGTTTTGGCATCTTTTTGATTTTCGCTTCGAAGATCAGATTGGTCGTACCCGAGAGATTTTTGATTTTCAGTGCCACATCGTCGGAAGATTTGATATCTGTGCTGGCGATCGTATAAACGGGCCCCTCTTTACCCGAAAACTCGATGAAGTTGAAATATTTACCATCACTGTTGGTATCAAGTTCCTGTGCCTTGAGTGTGATCGATTCTATGACGCTGGTATCTGCGGGTGTATCATTGTAGAGGTTGGTAATATCAAAATGGATTTTACCCACTTCTTCGGTGGAAAAGTACCCTTTTTGCTGATAATTATCGGAAAAAGTGAGCTTAACTTTATAGGCGTTTTTCGCATCTATTTTGATCTCACCAACGGTAGAATTTTGATCATCACCTGTTCCGATGCCAGGGTTGTTAGCTGTCTGGTTCTGTTCCTGTTCGCCGATACCTGCATCGATGGCACTGCGCTGTACCTGGCTGTCCAGGTCTCTCTGCGCATTTTCACACCCTCCGAAAAGAAGGAGCGTGGTCAAAAGTATGGTCGATAGCGGGAATGTTTTATGCCGGAAAGTATTGTGCATGGAAATCTTCTCCTGAATTTAACTGCTGTTACAACTATCGACGTTTGAAAGATTATTTTTAATTTGCTTTTCACTTTTATGTCGCTTTTGCAGAAAAGATGCCGATTTGGCTATAATGCCACAAAAAATTTCAAGGATATTTATCGATGCATTTCAAACCATTTGCCCTGACCAATGATACGCTGGAGGCACAGAAAGAGCAGCTTCTGGCCCTCCTGAAAGAGAACGAAGAGAAGATCGAAGCGCTGTTGCAGATACCGGAGAAAACCTATGCGAACTTCGTCACTCCCTATCAGATCTACTCGGAAGAGGTGGGGTATCTCTTCACGCCGATCTCCCATCTCAACTATGTCTGCAATACACCGGAAACCGAACAGGTCTATAACGAACTATTACCGCCTCTGACGGAATACTCCACGAAACTCGCGCAAAATGAGGAGATCTACAGCGTCTTCAAAGCGATCGAAGCCAGCGAAGGCGACCGGCTCAACGGTGAACAGAAAAAAGTTCTGACCGATACGATCAAATCTTTCGAACTGAGCGGTGTAGGGCTTGATAAAGATAAAAAAGAGCGACTTGCCGGGATCAACCTCAAACTGAGCGAACTGACCACGGCCTATGCCCAGAATCTTCTCAAAGCGACCGAGGCGTATGAGCTGATCGTCGAAGATTTCGAAGCGGTCAAAGAGCTTCCTGCAAGCGATCTGGAAGCGGCAAAAACGCAGATCAACGGCAAAACTGTCTATCGTTTTACGCTGCAGCAACCCTCTTTTATCGCATTTATGACGTACTCAGCAGACCGTACACTCAAAGAGCGTCTCTACAGAGCCTATACGACAAGAGCGCCGGAAAATGAATCGTTGATCACTGAAATTCTTGCGCTGCGTGATGAGGAGGCAAAGATACTCGGTTTCCCAAACTACGCAGCACTCTCACTGGAGAGCAAGATGGCACGCACTCCCGAAGAGGTGATCGCCTTTCTGGAGACACTGGCGCACAAAGCGAAACCGCAGGCGAAAAAGGAGCTTGAGGCGCTGCAGCGTTTTGCGCATGCGTCGGGTTTCACGGGTGAACTGGAGCCGTGGGATATCGCTTACTACAGCGAAAAGCTCAAGATCGCCTCGCTCGATGTCGCCGATGAAGCCTACAAGCCCTATTTTGAAAAAGAGCGAACGGTGCAGGGGCTTTTCGACTTTTTGGAGAGGCTGCTGGGAATCACGTTCGAGAAGGTGGAGACACCGGTATGGCATGAGAGTGTCGATGTCTTCGATCTGAGTATCGGGGGCAAAAAACAGGCGCGACTCTATATCGACCTTGAAAACCGTCAGGGCAAGCGCGGCGGCGCGTGGATGAACGACTGGGTGACCCATCACCGCAATCTCGAAGGAGAGATCGTCCTGCCGATCGCCTTTATCGTTGCGAACTTTGCCCCGGCTACCGCTACGACACCTTCCCTGCTGCGTCCGGACGATGTCGTGACGCTCTTTCATGAGATGGGGCATGCGCTGCACCATATGCTCAGCAGCGTCGAAGAGCCTTTTGTCAGCGGCATCAACGGTGTGGAGTGGGATGCCGTCGAGTTTCCGAGTCAGTTTCTGGAAAATTTCGCTTACGAGGCAGAGGTTTTGCAGCGTTTTGCACGACACTACGAGAGTGGTGAGGCATTGCCGCTGGAGATGATCCAAAAGCTCAAAAATGCCAAAAACTTCCAGTCCGCGATGGGCATGCTGCGGCAGGTCGAGTTTGCGCTATTCGATATGAAAATCCACCTCGGTCTGCATGATGCCAAAGCGGTGCATAAGATTCTCGAAGCGGTGCGGGAGGAGGTCTCCGTCATACGTGTACCGGTATACAATCGCTTCCAGTGGGGATTCAGTCACATCTTTGCCGGGGGTTACAGTGCGGGTTACTACAGTTACAAATGGGCTGAGGTGCTGAGTGCGGATGCCTTTTTCCATTTTGTCGATCAGGGGATTTTCAGCGACAATGTCGCCGGCGCCTATCTGGAAGAGGTACTGCAGAAAGGAGGCAGCCGCGGTGCGATGGAGAGTTTCGTCTCTTTCCGGGGACAGGAACCGGATGTCGACGCGCTGCTGCGTCTGAGCGATATCGAGGCGTAAACTACGCCTCGCTCTGTTCGGTTTTGATCTGTTCTGACTCTGTCTCTTCGAAAAGCAGGGTCTCAAACGCTTCGAAAGTGACGGGACGGCTGAAATAAAATCCCTGATAGGTTTCGCAGTTGTTTTGCTCCAGAAATTGCAACTGCTCCAGATTTTCGACACCTTCCGCAACGATCTTGCACTGCATATTCTGTGACAGCTGGATGATCGTCGAAGTGAGCACTTGATCTTTCTCGTTTTTCTGTACTTCACTGATGAAGGAGCGGTCGATCTTGATCGTGTCGACAGGCAGATTTTTGAGATAGTTCAGGGAGGAGAATCCGGTGCCGAAATCGTCCAGTGAGAGGGTGATACCCATCGCCTTGATCGCATGCATCTTCTCCACGATCTCCGACAGATTCTCTGCAAAGACACCTTCTGTAAGCTCGAACTCCAGATATTTCGTATCGATCTGCATCAGATCGATCAGTTTTTTTACTTTGGAGACAAAGTAGGGATCGTTGAACTGAATCGGGCTGATATTGACTGCAATCGTTCGGAAATGCTCCGGGAGGCTCCGGTGACTCTGAAGATATTCGATCCGGTGGCACACCTCTTCCAGCAGCCACTCTCCCAGTTCGGTTATCAGGTTCATCTTCTCTGCCATAGGGATAAAAGTGACAGGTGAGATCTCACCCAGTACAGGATCGTTCCAGCGCATCAATGCTTCAGCACCGACGATTTTCCCGCTGTTGATATCGACCTGTGGCTGGTAGAGTAGGGTAAAGGCTCTCTTTCTGACTGCCTCTTTGAGTGCGTTTTGCAGTCCCAGTTCACTCTCTCTTTGCAGCCGCATCGTCTGGGAATAGAATTTGAAGTGGACATTGGGATCTTTCTTCGCCTCGTACATGGCCATATCCGCATGCTTGATCAGATCTTCGACGCTCTCTCCGTCGATACCGTAGATCGCCGTACCGATACTGGTGGAGACATGGGCGATCTTCCCGTCGATATTGAAAGGTTCATGGATAATCGTCAAAATCCTGTTGATAGTGGCATATACAGATGCCTGAATACCATTTCTGCCAAGACCACCCTGGATCAGAATAAATTCGTCTCCACCGATTCTCGCGATGAAATCCTCTTTTTTGAGTACTGCACGGATACGGTTTGCGATGAGCTGGAGCAATCGGTCTCCGGCAGCATGTCCATAAGTGTCGTTGACATCTTTGAATTTGTCAAGGTCGAAGAAGGTGACGGCACAGAGCTTGTTGTCGGCTTTCGCCTCTTCGATCTTGCGGGCGAGTGTCGATTTGAGCAGTTCCCGGTTGGGCAGGCCCGTGACATGATCATAAAAAGCGAGTTTCTGAATCTTCTGCTGAGACTCTACCCTTGCTGTGACGTCGATACAGTAGCCGATGAGTGCGGTACGATGGTCGAGGCTGTTTTTTTCGATCGCTGCGAAGATCTGAAGATATTTGGTATCACCATACTTCGCCCGGACTCTGATCTCTTTCTCGAATGTGAGTGCGTTGTTCTCCCTGTAGCGGCTGAACTCCTGCAAAAAATCCTCTCTCGTCTCTTCATCCAGAAGCATCCGGGGTGTCACTTCGTTACAGAGAAACTCTTTGGCACTGTATCCGAGCAGTTTTTTGATATTGGGCGAGATATAGCTGCATCTGGCTTCGTCTTCCATTTCAATCTTGAAGTTGACCACCGGCCCTTTGCAGAGCAGTTTTTCACGCTCTTCGAGATAGCCATGAAAGGTGTTGAATTCACTCTCATTGACGGTCAGCAGATGTGCGAGTGCACCAAATGTCGAGAAACGTCTCGGTCGTTCTGTAGGTGCATCGTATGCCGGCAGGGGTGCGGTTCGCGGTTTCTCACTCAGACTCAGCAGTGTCATGGAGTGGTTGAGCAGATAGGCTTCTTTCCCGTTGCTGTAAAACTCGCCGAATGTAAAGAAACCGCTGACATTGCCGAAATCACAGAGCGGTGTGATCTCTTTGCTGATCTCATCCTGCATAAAGACGCGCCTGGCAAAACATGAAAAAGCGAAGACCACTTCTGTACGATTCACTGCAATCTCACTGAGGGGAAGATTTTTGTTGAGAATCATCTCTTCGAGATCACCGAATCCTATCTGGTAGAGTTCCCCTGTACGTACCTCTCCGGCAACTTCGATCGATCCGTCATCGTGTCGTTTGAGGATCGAACGGGCGATCTGCATACCGGAAGCATCACGCACAAGGGGAAACAGGAGTTTACTGTTGTTGAAGTCTTCGATAAAGGCTTCTCCGAGATAGTGTTGCAGGGCATCCGTCGCACGCATATGGTCTATGCTGTAGATTCTGTTCCCCTTCGCATGCGTGATCAGCAGTTTTTTGCCAAAAGGGATCCAGTCCCCCTTATAGTGATTTGCGAGATGGAGTTGCTCTCCGCTCAGCGCTACGGCGACAATTCCCTGGTGGCTGATACCGCTGTTGCTTATCAGGAGGGCACTCTCTCCCTCTTTTCCATAGGCAGCGACACCACCCGCGATGATCACCTCCTGATTGACCGATCGTATCCCTTCGAGCATCGATTGTGCATGCAGCGAGAGAGGGTCGGCAAAAAGGAGCAGTGCTTTGGTCTCTTTGGTGATGAGAGACTCCGCCAGATAGGTACCGCTTTGAAAACTTTGTGTGGGTGTGGTCTCTTTCAGATGTATCTGTGAAAGCGATGTATGTTCGAAAGTGGTGATCGAGAGGGTAATCTCCTCTTTTTCGATATGTGCGTTGACAATCGCTTCGCGGGTGGTTACACCGGCGACGGTAGCGCGTGGGAAGAGGCTCTCGAGCTGGCAGAGTGCCTGCCCGACGACAGAACTCTGATAGCCGGGACTGAAAACCTGAATCAATATCGAAGCAGCGGCGTTGATCTTGTCGATCGGAAGCTGTTCAAGTGCTTCTTTGGTGAAGGGTATCGTATAATTTTGCATATTGGCATATCCACATTTGGTATAGTTGCAGATATATCGTTTAAAATACAAATAACTTTAAATTGCTGTTTTAGCCGAGTTGATTCGAAAGATCCTCCAGTGCGATATCGAGTGCTTCACGGCTCTCGTAGAAGAAGGAGCTGACAGCGTTGTCGGTCGTGTGGATGAAGATGGCGTAGCGGGCGACTTCGACCGCATCACCGGCGAGTGTGTCAACCCACTCCAGACTGATCTGTGTCTCTTCGTCCCCTTCACCGGTCCTGACCATCGCTGCCGGATAGAGGCGGGAGACATTGGCCATGTCGAAAGTGACGTTTTCGATCGTGAATCTCATTTGAGTTCTCCCCAGTTGTCACCGATCGCGACAGAGCACTGCAGAGGAACATGCAGCGGATAGATCTGCTCCATAATCTCCTGCGCCTCTGCGGCGAAGTTTTCGACGATGCCGCTCTCGGCTTCGAAGATCAGTTCATCGTGAATCTGCAGTAGCATGAAAGTGCGCTCTTTGTCGATCTTCTCCGCTTGGAGGCGGTTCATCGCAAGTTTGATGATATCTGCCGCCGATCCCTGAAAGACGGTGTTGACACTCTCCCGCTCAAACCCCGCTTTGGCGAAGGCGTTGGCACTGCCGTAGTCAAAGTAGCGGCGTCTGCCCAGCAGCGTTTCGACATAGCCGTGCTCTTTGGCGAAGGCTTTGATGCTCTCCAGATACTCCCTGACGGTCGGAAACGAGGCGAAATACTTCTCGATGAAGCTTTTGGCTTCACTCTGTGAGACATGGATCGTCTGCGCCAGTTTGCGGCTCCCCATGCCGTAGAGGAGGCCGAAGTTGATACTCTTGGCGATACGGCGCATCTGCTGTGCCTGCGCTTCGCCGAAGATTTTGGCCGCCGTTTCGGCGTGAATGTCTTTCCCCTCCCGGAAGGCGTTGACGAGTGCTTCGTCCCGGCTGAAGTGTGCCAATAGCCGCAGTTCGATCTGTGAGTAGTCAATGCCGACGAGTTTGAATCCCTTGCGGGCGACGAACCCTTCACGTATACGCCGTCCGATCTCGCTCTTGACGGGGATATTCTGGAGATTGGGATTTTTAGAGCTGAGGCGTCCAGTGGCGGTACCAGTCTGCAGAAACGAGGTGTGCACACGGCTGTCAGGACTCTTTTTCGCCAGTTTCAGCAGCGGTTCGATGTAGGTGGAGCGGAGTTTGTAGATCTCGCGGTATTCTAGCAGCCTGGGGATGATCGGATGCGCTTCGTAGAGATCCTGCAGCACCTGTTCGTTGGTGGAGTAACCCGTCTTGGTCTTTCTGCCCGCTTTGAGCCCCAGCTCTTCGAAGAGGATCACACCCAGCTGCTGGGTGGAGTTGATGTTGAACTCATGTCCGGCCAGCGCGTAGATATCATGTGTCAGATCGGCGATTGTCGCGTCGGCTTCGGCTTTGAGCTTCTTGAAAAAGTCCTGATCGACTTTGATGCCGATCTCCTCCATCTCCAGCAGCGTCGTGATGAAGGGAAACTCAACTTCGCGCGCCTCTTTTTGCAGTTTTTCGGAGAGTTTTGGCCAGAGGGTGTTGTAGAGTTTGAGCGTCATCCAGGCATCTTCTGCAGCATATTCGCATGCCTCCTCCAGTGCCACCGAGGCAAAGGTCTGCCCCTTTTTAACCGTATCTTTGAACTTCACCATCTCATGCGAGAAGTGACGCCTGGCCATGTTGTCCAGCCCCGCGCTCTCGCCGGGGTTCAGCAGCCATGAGATGATCATCGTATCAGCAAAGGCTTTGAGGTTGTCAAATCCAAAGTTGCCCTTGAGGATCGCAAAGTCATATTTGAGGTTCTGGCCGACGATCGGGTGTCTGAGCAGTTTTTCGAGCACCTCTTTCGCATCTTCTTTGCTTAGCTGCTTGCCAACACCCAGATAGTTGTGCGCGATCGGCACGTAGCAGGCCTCCTCTTCATCAAAAGCGAAGGAGAAACCGACAATGTTCGCTTCAAACGGCGAGAGCGAATCGGTCTCGGTATCGAACGCCACAGGTTTGTCCGCAGGAATTTTGCGCAGTGCTTCGAGGACTTTGGTTTTAGTGTCTAGCAGGTGTGCTGTAAATCCCAGTTTCGCGGCGCATGCTTTCTCATCTTCGGTATGCTGGTAAGCCGCTCCCGCGCGGTTAAGAATCGTCTTCATATCGAGTTCCAGCAACTCATCGGTCACTTTAAGAATAGGGTTCTCTTCGGGGAAATGGAAACGCTCGATCTCACATGAAGGGAGGATGTTGTGGTAGAGTGTTGCCAGCTTTCTGCTCAGATAGGCGCTCTCTCTTCCCTCTTCGAGCAGTTTACGGGTACGTGCGTTGCCGATCTTGTCGAGATTGGCGTAGATGTTGTCCAGTGTGCCGAACTCTTTGAGCAGTTTGCTCGCACCCTTGGGACCGATTCCCCGGACACCGGGGATATTGTCCGCGCTGTCACCCACGAGTGCCAGAAAGTCGACGATCTGTTCCGGTGGCACACCATACTTCTCCAGACACTTCTCTTCGTTGATCTCGATCTTTTTGAGCGGATCGTAGAGCACGACGCGATCGTCGTCGATCAGCTGGTAGAGATCCTTGTCATGCGAAACAATCCGCACTTTGATCCCCTGCGCTTTGGCACAGTCGACCAGCGAGGCGATCACGTCGTCCG
>JALWPY010000180.1:26373-38392 GCA_026994915.1 Campylobacterales bacterium | reverse complement strand
GAGTTTACCACAGAGCACACAGAGCACACAGAGAAGAGAGTCAGGGAATGGAAAGAAATGAAAAATAGAAAGAGTAGGGGTAAGAAAAGAGGAAAAGAAAAGAGGGGAAGAGAGAGAAAAAAGAAAAGGAGGAGTTAGAGGGCGATGCGTTTGATGCCGGCTTTGAGGGTGTGTTCGTTGAAGTTGATGAGGAGCCCGAGCCGTTTGCCGCTGACTCTGAGATAACTCATCAACTGGGCGAAGTGTACCCGTTTGATCGCATCGACCGCCTTGAGTTCGATCACCACCCGATCCTCCACCACGGCGGCGATGTCTCCCATCTGGTCCCCGAATCGATACTACCGCTGCTCAACAGGGAGAACGATGTACTTGATATTTGAGGGAATCGACACCAGCGGCAAAAGCACCCAGGCCGCCCTGCTCAAGAAGGCCTTCCCCGACGCCATACTGACCAAAGAGCCCGGAGGCACACCGCTGGGAGGCAAACTACGCGAACTGATCCTGCATGAGGGGGTCCACAGCCACAAAGCGGAACTTTTCCTCTTCCTCGCCGACCGTGCCGAACATTACGCCGAAGTGATCGCACCCAACCGAAATAAGCTCATCATCAGCGACCGCGGTTTCATCTCCGGTATCGCCTACGCGATGGCCAACCACCCCGAATACAAGCTCAATTTTCTCCTGACGCTCAACCGTTTCGCGCTTGACGACACCCTCCCCGATCTGGTGATCCTGCTCAAAACCAACGAAGCGCTCATGAAAGAGCGTATGGGTGCCAAATCGAAAGATATGATCGAAAAGCGCGGGATCGCCTATCTGCTCCGGGTGCAGCAGCACATGATCGATATCTTAAACCAATTAAATATAAAATACCGGATCTACGATGCCTCCGAACCGACCGAAAGCATCCATCACAAAATCAAAGGGTTACTCGCATGATTACGGCACTTCGCGGCATGAAAGATCTCCTGCCGCCGCAAAACCGAAAATTTGTCTATTTTCTCGAAAACGCCTCCGCCATCGCACGCAAATATGGCTTCGAATTTATCGAAACGCCGATCCTTGAAGAGACGGCACTCTTCAAGCGCAGCGTCGGCGAGAGCAGTGACATCGTCGGCAAAGAGATGTACCAGTTCATCGACAAGGGCGGCCATGACGTCTGCCTGCGCCCCGAAGGGACCGCCGGGGTCGTCCGTGCCTTCATCGAAAAGAAGTATGACCGTCAGGGCGGCATCCACCGCTTCTTCTACCACGGGCCTATGTTCCGCTATGAGCGTCCGCAGAAGGGGCGCCTGCGCCAGTTCCACCAGTTCGGTGTCGAGAGTTTCGGCATCGCAAGCCCCTTCGAAGATGCCAACATCATCCTGATGCTCAAAGAGATTCTCGACTTTTTCGGCATCGACTACACCCTCAAACTCAACTCGCTCGGGTGCAGTACATGCATGCCTCCCTACCGGGAGAGACTCATGACCTTTCTGGAGGGTGTCGAAAAGGAGCTCTGCGAAGATTGTCAACGACGCAAAGAGACCAATCCGATCCGCGTCTTCGACTGCAAAAACGAAGCATGCCGCATACTGCTCGAACCCGCCCCGAGACTCGGTGCCAACCTCTGTGAAGTATGCGACACCCACTTCAACACGCTGCGCGATCTGCTGGAAAAAGAGGATGTCTCCTACGAAATCGATCCCAACCTCGTGCGGGGACTCGACTACTACAACAAGACAGCCTTCGAGTTTGTCAGCGGCGACCTGGGTGCCCAAAACGCCGTCGCCGGGGGTGGCCGCTACGACAAGCTGGTCAGCTTTCTGGGCGGCCGAGAGACACCCGCCGTCGGGTTCGCCATCGGCGTCGAGCGTCTGATGGAGATGATCGAAGTTCCCGAAACGAAACGGGAGGGGTACTACTTCGGTGCCCTCAATGAAGATGCTCTCACGCCGCTCTTTCTCGCCGCAACGAAACAGCGCCGAAGCGACAAAGTGACGATGGGCTACGAAGTCAAAAGCCTCAAAGCCCACCTCAAGGCAGCCGACAAAGCGGGTGCGCGCTACTGCGCCGTCATCGGTGAAAATGAACTCGCCACCGGCAAGATCTGGGTCAAGGATCTCGAAGCCAAAACCGAAACGACGCGGGAGCTCTGAGCGGGCGATGCAGCGATACGGTATCGATATCTGGGGAGAGAACAATTTCCTGATCGAGGGCGATAAAGTCTGCGTCAACCACCTCAGCCGCCCCGCCCTCTTCGACATCGTGCGTGACATACGCGAGCAGGGTTCCAAAGGCCCCCTGCTGCTGCGCTTTCCCCACCTGATCGAAAAGCAGATCGACGCGGTCTTCGGCGCCTTCGGAAAATCCTTCGCCGAACTCGGGTACCGGGGCAATTTTCGCGCCGTCTTTCCCCTCAAGGTCAACCAGTATCCCGACTTTCTCATGCCGTTGATCGCAGCGGGCAGAAAGTACGGCTACGGACTCGAAGCGGGCTCCAAGGCGGAGCTGCTGATCGCGATGAGCTACACCGAACCCGGCGCCCCCATCACCGTCAACGGCTTCAAAGACAAAGAGATGATCGAACTGGGATTCCTCTCCGCCCGCATGGGGCATGCCATCACCCTCACTATCGAAGGGATCAACGAACTGGAGTCGATCATCGAGGTCGCCTCCGAGATGGGTGCGCCGGTCCCCGCCATCGGTATCCGCATCAAACTCCACAGCACCGGATCGGGGATCTGGAGCAAGAGCGGAGGCATCAACTCCAAGTTCGGCCTCACCTCCACTGAGCTTCTCGAAGCGATGGAGCTGCTGCGCGCGCACGATCTGCTCGATCGCTTCACGATGCTACATTTCCATATCGGTTCGCAGATGACGCAGATCGCCAACCTCAAAAAGGCACTGCGCGAAGCGGGCAACATTTACGCCGATCTTTTGAAGATGGGTGCCGTGGGTCTTCAGAGCATCAATCTCGGCGGCGGGCTCGGCGTCGAATATACCCAGAACGAAGCCTACCCGGAAGTGACCTACTCGCTCAGGGAGTACGCCAACGACACCACCTTCACCCTCTCCGAAATCGCCAGAGCCAAAGGGGTCAAAGAGCCCGACATCGTGATCGAATCGGGCCGCTTCATCGCCGCGTCGCATGCGGTACTGGTCGCACCCGTCTTCGAACTTTTCAGTGAAGAGTACTCGATCAAAGCGTTGCGACTCAAAGCGGAGAATCCACCGCTGATCGAAGAGCTGCACGAACTCTACACCCATATCCGTCCCGAAAACGCACTGGAGTATCTGCATGACTGTATCGACCATCTCAACTCCCTCCTCACCCTCTTCGATCTGGGATACATCGATTTGATCGACCGCTCCAACAGCGAGATCCTGACTCACCTGATCATCAAAAAGGCGATCGTCCTGCTGAAGGACAAACCGGTCCGCGAACTGACGCAGATTCAGGACAAGATCCAGGAGAAGTATCTGATCAACTTCTCGATCTTTCAAAGCCTGCCCGACTTCTGGGGGCTTGCACAGCGATTTCCCGTCATGCCCCTCTCCCGACTCGACACCCGCCCCACACGCTCGGCAAGTATCTGGGACATCACATGCGATAGTGACGGAGAGATCGACTTCGACAGCAAAAACCCCCTCTTCCTCCACAGTGTCGATCTCGATGAAGAGGACTACTTTCTGGGCTTTTTCAAGGTGGGCGCCTATCAGGAAGTGCTGGGGATGAAGCACAACCTCTTCACCCGCCCCACCGTCGCAACCATCGCCGTCACCAAGGAGGGCTACCGGATCGAGGAGCTGGTCAGAAGCGATGCCCTCATCGATATTTTAGAGGATTTAAACTATAATCCCCTCACTATCCGGAACCGGCTGATGGAAAATATCCGCAATTCCGAACATATCCCCCCCGAAGAGCGGGGGGAGGTCTATCAGAAAGTGGAGACTTTTCTGCATGAAAACGGTTATCTGAAAACATTCAATTAAACGACTCGAGGAACAATGGAGAAACTATCGATTTGGCAGCTGATTAAAGAGGATTTTCATACTCCCTGGAAAAATGATCCCGCCATAAGATCCAGGTTCGAACTCTTCTTCAACTACCCCGGTATCTGGACCATCATCAACTACCGTATCGCCCATGCCCTCTACAACCGCGGTTTCCACTTCATCGCGCGAATCATGATGGGCATTACGCAGATTATCACCAACGTCGATATTCATCCCCGCTGCAAAATCGGGCGGCGTGTCTTTATCGACCATGGTGTCGGTGTCGTCGTCGGTGAGACAGCTGAGATCGGTGACGACGTCCTGATCTATCAGGGTGTGACACTGGGCGGCGTGAGTCTCGACAAAGATGTCAAACGCCACCCCACCGTCAAAAGCGGCGCCGTCATCAGCGCGGGAGCCAAAGTGCTGGGAAACATCACGATCGGCAAAAACGCCAAAGTGGGTGCCAACTCCGTCGTCATCAAAGATGTCCCGGATGACTCGACCGCCGTGGGCATCCCCGCACGCATCATCAGTAAAGGGAAGGATAAATCGCAGCTGAGCCACAACAAGATCCCCGACATCAACAAAGAGCTCTTTCTCTACCTCTCCAAGCGCATCTCCCTGCTCGAAGAGGCGATCAGTACCCATCATGAAGAGATCATCCCCAAGCGCGAAGAGGAGCTCGAACAGATCTACAAAGAGTTTATCTCATCGATGAAGGATTGAGCAGTGGCGCCTGCATAGCGTCGTAGCCGTAGAAATCTTTGCGGAAATTGACCAGCCCCTCTTTGTCGACAAAGACGGTCAGATAGCGAATATGAATCGGAATTTTGCGCCTGAGTGCGACTCTGCGCGTCTTGCCCGAAGCGATGATCTCCAGCAACCGGTCGT
The DNA here is from genome assembly GCA_026994915.1 of Campylobacterales bacterium. Lineage (GTDB taxonomy): Bacteria > Campylobacterota > Campylobacteria > Campylobacterales > QNZT01 > QNZT01. The sequence goes on along the minus strand of JALWPY010000180.1, from coordinate 33,520 downwards.
AACTGTACTCCGTATAGGGCGAGAGCAGCGAGAGCAGTTCGTAGGGTTTTGCCAGCCGGATACACCCCGAACTGTAGAGGCGGTATCGCCGTGTCGTCAGATGTTTAGCGTTGGTATCATGCAGGTAGACATTATACTTGTTGGGGAAGATAAACTTCATCGCCCCAAGCACATTCTTCTCTCCCGCTTTCTGCACCATCTGGTAGGGGATCTTCCCCTCATAATCGAGATATTGTGCCCAATCTACACTCGAGGGGTCGATCTCCTTCCCTCCCCGGTAGATATGGATATCGTCTTCCAGAAGGGACTCGGGATTTTCCACCAGATGAGGGATGTAATCTTTCTTCATCAGGTTCTGTGGGATGCTCCAGGTCGGATTGAGTACGATATACTCCAGATAGTCGCGAAAGATCGGTGTCGGTCTGTCCTCACGCCCGATGACGACAGGGATCTCATGCGTCAGTTGCTTCTGCTCGAAAAACTGGAGCAGAAATCCCGGAATGTTGATCACCACATAGGTGTCATGATGCACCCGGGGAAAGAGTTTGTAACGTTCGATATTGAGATGTATCCTCTCCGCCTTCGCTTCTGCACTTTTTTGGGCATAGAGAGCATTGACCCGGTCGAAGATACCGTTTTGTTTCAGATAGTGGCGCTTCTGGAACCGCAGCACCGCCCGCCCGAGTTTTTCATCGAAGGTCGGGAAATCGAGATATTTGCGGGCACTCTTCTCCAGATCACCTGTCGCATAGAGAAAATATTTCAGTTGTGATACTTCATAGCCATAGTCTCCGAGCTTCAGATCTTTGACATAGTCGACTTTGGGGAAAGTAACTTTTCGATAACGATGATAGGCTTTGACCAACTCTCGAAACCCTCTCTCCTGTGGAGGATACTTTTCCAAAACTGCATGTACCATATCTGACCGCAGTGCACTCTCAAGATCGTTCAGATAGTCAGGTTTTTCAGGATTGGGTTCCCAGACCAGCCCCTTCTCACTATCCTGTTTCAGAATCTCGAAAAAAGATGTCGCCTCGATCTCACCCTCGTAGAGATAGCATGCCAGTGTCAGAAATTGATCACTTGCCAGCAGATCGAGTCTCGCACGTGTAGCATGATCGAGTTCTTCAAACGCCATACGTGCCACAAGCTGACGGAGTGTTTTCGTGTGCATCGGATAATGGCGATAGTTGTAACTTTTATCTTCGGAAATATCGATTAACTGTTCCAGATCGTTTCTGTCCCAGAGGAGATTGTATTTGTTCCTGTGGTAAAGTTCCCCCATCTTTTCAACATTGCCGATCTCGCTGTTCAAAGAGAGTCCATGCAGAATCTCTTCTTTACAACAAGCACCGTTTTCCACAGCAAAAAGAGGCAACGCTGTCAGGCAAAGGGAGAGAAAGAGAAATAGTCTGATCATCATCTGTTTTGGTATCTGTTCAGGAGAGTTTGACAAAGAGGCAGACGCCTCTCTGTCTTAAGGTTTTTAAAATTTGTAGTTTACGCCGAGGCCGTAAGTATCGAGATTGATGCTGTCCTCTTTACGTTTGGTCGCGCTTCCTTTGACATCGAAAGTACCGTCGACACTGTGAAGCAGTCTCACACCTTCACCTACGATGCTCCATCTGTCATTGATCGCGTAGTTGAGTCCAAGACCGAAAGAGGGACTGGATTCATCGACCGTACCTGCGAGAGCACCGTTTTTGCTGCTGCTGTCCCATTTGCTCTCTACTTTTGCTTTGGCATATCCAAGAAGTCCGAAGAGGTGGAATTTCTCACCCAGTGGCAGCATTGGCTTGAGATAGATACCGTAATTCTCTTTCACTTTCGTCGTACCGCCCGCATCATGATCGGCTTCATTGAGACCATATCCGACACGTCCTTCGATACCGAAATATTTGTTGAAATCGTATCCCAGTTTCGCAACGGCAACGGCCAGCTCGTTACATTTTCCGGAATCTGTCTCGAACTGTGCGCCCATTCCATCCAGACCGACATACCACTTTTTCGGAGCAGGTGGTACTACAGGTGCCGGAGTGGGACATACTACAGGGACAGGAACGGGTGCCGGAACCACTTTTTCGACCACTTCAACCGCAGTTTTAGTATCTTGCTTGTCATAGTCGACGATCGGCTCGATATCCGCACCTGCGAACAGCACGGAAGTTGTTGCTGCCAACATTAAAATCTTTTTCAATTCAAACTCCTTTTTCAAATCTTTGATAATACATAATACTAAATAAACTTTAAAAGAACTTTGGGTAACTATATTTTATTTAAAAAACAACCAATATAAGTCTCTGTAAAGGCTATCCGCTTCTGGTAATATAGAAGCGTTTCAAAAAGTCATCGTCCAGATCGATGATACCTCTTTTGCGCAGATCTTCGATCACAGCTGTGTCACAGTCGGTATCGTCCGGCCATCGTCTGGGAAAACCGTCGATTTCACCTTTGTTCGTCGCATCGATCCCGATATACTCTTTTTGCAGAAAAATATCGCGTGTGGCGTCCATGTTGTTGACCACACGCCAAATCAGCATATAGGGATTTTCAAGATCGTTTTTCTCCGCATCGACAAAAACGAGCAGTTTGGTATGTTTGCGAATCGGTTCGAGGCGCTCGTAGAGATTTTTGATCGGCTCCTGCTTCTTCACTGCAATGACGCAGATCGGTGTTTTAGTATAAGTTTTGTACTGTTTGATCGCTTCAACAGAGGGTTCCAGTTCACGAATCAGTCTCAGCAATGCGGTATCGTCAATCAGCTCTTTTTGTGGAAAATGAACATTGTTCGCAGTACAATCCACCCCAAGTTTACCACCGTAAGCAAAGGCATCGCTGGCATGGTCGAGGGCATCGCAAACCCCTTCACTGATAAGAAGATTGTCCATCTGCACACGGTCGAGGATATAATCGGATAAATCTTCGTATGCTTCGAGATCCGGGGCATCTGCTCCGACGAAAATCGCATGTTTGACGAAACTCATCTGTCCCACACCCCAGAAGGCATGCATGAACTGCTTCGCATGTCCGGGATAGAGCGTCTGCATCTTGGCAATGATCAGGTTGTGAAAAACACCATTTTCAGGCATGACGTAGTCGATCAAATCAGGAGCGGTTGTTTTCAGGAGCGGCAGAAATATCCGCTCTGTCGCCCAGCCCATATACTTGTCCTCGAGCGGCGGCTTGCCGACCACCGTGGCCAGATAGACAGGATCATCCTTGTGCGTGATCGCAGTCACCTTCAGTTCAGGGTACTCCTCTTCGAGCGTATAGTAACCGGTATGATCTCCGAAAGGTCCCTCTATGCGCAGTTTCATCGGATCGACAAATCCTTCGATGACAAAGTCGGCATCTTCGGGAACATAAAGATCGTTGGTGAGTGACTTGACCAGCCTGGCGCTTTCTCCCTTGATGAAACCGTACATCAGCAGTTCGAAGACACCATGCGGTAACGGAGCGGTCGCAGCCCATGTATAGAGCGGATCGCCTCCGATAGCGATCGATACGGGCATCTTTTTACCCGCCTTATGATATTCATGAAAGAAGTTTGCCGAGTCTTTGTGTATCTGCCAGTGCATCCCCAGATGGTTTTTGTCGTAGACCTGCAGCCGGTACATACCGAGATTTTTACGCTCACCGTCAAGCGACTGCGTATAGACCTGCCCCATCGTAATGAAAGGTCCGCCATCCTGCGGCCAGGTTTTGAGAATCGGCAGATCGTAGAGGTCGACTGCGTCACCCGTCACGATATGCTGCTGACAGGCCCCTTTGCCGGAGAGACGTTTGGGAAAGACATTTTTGAGATGGAAGAGTTTTGCGAGCATGCCGAACTTTTCACCCAGCGTCGCAGGAGGTTTTAGTTTGAGCAGTGTTTCGATCTCTTCGGCGATCGTATCGGCGGGTTTGCCGATGAAGAGATTGGTCGCTTCGTGTGAGCCGAAAACATTCATAAGGACAGGGGTTTTAAACTCTTTTCCCAGACGTTTTGAGACCGGCCGGGTAAAGAGCAGCGCTTTGGAATCCCTCTTTTTGACTTCGACATAAGCCACGTGCGGAATCTCCAGATCGATATCCAGTGGTTCATCAATGACACGCAGCAAATCGTGTGCTTTGAGTAACGCTATCGCTTTTTGCATACCTCGTCCTTTGTTTATAAAATCTCTTTGAGAGCGATCTCCTCTGCACGTTTGAGCAGTTTGACAGCACCCGCTTCGATCATGACGTCGGCCAGCTCTTTACCCATTGCCTGATAGGCACTTCCGGGGGCAGAGAGTTTCTCTTTGATCAGTTCACTGCCATCGGGCAATCCCACGATCGCACGCACCTGTACCTGACCATCCTGCAATGTCGCATTGACACCGATAGGCACCTGACATCCACCCTGAAGCACCGTCACGAAATCACGTTCGATCGTCGTTTCGACCTTCGCCTCTTCATCGCCGAGAACGGCGATGATCTTCAGTACTTCAGGATCTTCGACCGATTCGATTCCCAGTGCCGCCTGCCCCATCGCGGGAATCATCAAAGAGGTTGGAATCGGTGAAAAGTAACGCACTTCACCTTCGAGTCCCAGACGTTTGATCCCTGCAGCCGCGAGAATGATCGCGTCATACTCACCCTCTTTGAGTTTGCGAAGTCGTGTATTGACATTACCCCGAAGGTTTTTGATTGTGAGATCAGGACGATATGCGAGAATCTGCATACGCCGTCGCAAGCTCGTTGTACCGACCACCGCCCCTTCAGGGAGTGCATCGATATCGGCATATTTCTCACTCAGCAATGCATCTCTGACATCTTCGCGTTTGGTGATCTCGCCGAGCGTCAGCCCTTCAGGAAACTCCGTCGGTACATCTTTGAGACTGTGCACTGCAATATGTGCATCACCGCGCAACATAGCATCTTCAAGCTCTTTGGTAAAGAGCCCTTTGCCTCCGATCTTCGCCAGTGGCGTATCCAGGATGATATCCCCTTTGGTCTTCATCACTTTGAGTGTCACTTCCAGACCCGGATGTGCCGCTTCCAGAAGTGCTTTGATATGTTCGGATTGCCAGAGTGCGAGTTTGCTCCCTCGTGTGGCGATAATCAGTTTTTTCATATTTCCTCTTTTACTTCTTTTTGATGATCTCCAGATATTTTCTGCGACTGAAATCTTTCTTTCCGTTAACATACACTGTCGGTGTACCGCTGATCATCATTTTGTCCGCCATCTCTTTGTCGAACTGATAACGCGCTTCGATATCTTTGGCATGAATATCTTTTAAAGTGATATCTGTTCCCATCGCTTTATTGAAAGCGTCAAGAATCTTCTTCTCATCTCCTGTGTCAAGATTGAATTTTTTTGCGTAAACCTTCTCCATCACATCTTTGACACCTTTTTTCTCAGCTGCCATCGCCGCTTTGATCACTGTCGGTGCCTCTTTGTGCAGCATGATGAGTGGAAAGTGGTAGTAGTAGAGCGCAATCTTATCCGGATTCTCTTTGGCCGCTTTGAGCAGTTTGGGCAGATACCCCTGACAAAACGGACAGATCGGGTCGCTGAAAACGACAATCTTGTTCGGAGCAGTCGCTTTACCGTAGATCAAATGGTCTTTGCGGTAGAAACTGCTGTCCATGTCGGGTACAAGCTTGTCTTTGAGTGAAGATCGGTTGACAATGTTGATAAAATCTCTGACAATATACTTTCCGTTGCTAAAGATCTTGTCATGCACTGTAATCTCTTTCCCTTTCTGCTTGATGATCTTCAGGTCAATATCCAGAAAATAGACTTTCCAGCCCGGCAAATCTTTGACATCTTTGGTCTGACGTATACGAATCCCTTTGAGCTGATAATCTCTGTTGACAGAGATCGCTCTTTTAACATACTCGAGAATACGCTTTTGACTCTTCTGCTCGGATGTCAGCTTTTCTTTGTCTGTAACTTTTTTAGTTGTAGAAACGGTACTGCTCCTGTTCTCGTCCTTTTGGGGTGCCTCTTTACTACATCCCAGCGTGACGATACTACTTGTCAAGAGCGTCGCAATCAACAACTTCGACATCAATCGCATCTTCATATTCTCCTTTCTGAGTTCTTTTTTTATCTTTTAAATGCAGAATTTTTTTAGCAACAAATGTACCGAAAAATCCAAACTGTAATAATACTCCGATGATATCACTGAAAAAACCGGGAATGATCAGCAAAATCGCTCCGAGCAGTGACATCAGGTTCATCTTCTGAAATTCGTCGACCGTAATCGTTCCGGCCATCAAAGCGTTCATGCTCTGGGCCAGAGTATAGCGAAAGTTCGTTAATAAAAAGAGGCCGATGAAGGCAGTAACTATGATCTCGAAAAAGGTTGCCAAACCCCCTATTTTACCGGCAATATCGACGGTAATCACCACTTCCAGAAAAAAGTATACCAGAAAATAAAACACTATGACTCCAGTAATTTAGAAGCGGCAGCATCTGCCAAAACTTCCTCTTTTTGCAATGTCCGGCGATCGACGATCTCCACTTTCCCTTCTTTGAGTCCTTTGCCCACGATCACCGCTCTTGGGAAACCGAAAAGTTCAAAATCGCTCATCTTGAAACCGAAGCGTTCACTTCGGTCATCGAGCAAGACACGTTTGCCACTCTTTTGCAAAGTCTCATAGAGCGCTTCACCATACTCACGCTGTGCTTCGTCTTTGGCATTTGAGATGATGATCATCACTTCAAATGGTGTTGTCTCTTCTGTCCAGATACACCCTCTCTCGTCATGGTGCTGTTCTATCACAACCGCTACCAGGCGGCTGACGCCGATCCCGTAGGTACCCATCACAAAGGGCTGTGCTTTGCCATTCCTGTCCAGGAATGTCGCATTGAGCGCTTCGGAGTAACGCGTACCCAACTGAAAGATATGGCCCACTTCGATCCCTTTGGTGATCGTCAGTTTGCCACCGCATTCGGCACAACGATCCCCTGCTTCCACAGTGACCAGATCACGGTAGTCAAAATCTTTTCCCCTGAAGCTGTACCCGACATAGTGGGAATCCTTTTTGTTATCGCCGCAAATCATAGGCTCCTGATCTTTCAGCTCCGGATCGACAAACTTCTGCACCCCTTCGGCATCCGGACCGATAAAACCGGGAACGAGTCCGATATTTTCCAGCTCCTCTTCGGTCGCATCGG
>JALWPY010000180.1:0-26363 GCA_026994915.1 Campylobacterales bacterium | reverse complement strand
GGCCAGCTCCAGTGCACCACATGCACTCAGTGCTTTAGTCTCCTGTAAGGTATCCGATCCCCGCAGGAAAAAGAGTACGATTTCGTCATGATCGGGATAGATAGCTTTTTTGGCGACTGCTTTGACCAGAAAGTCGGGAGAGATTCTGAAAAACGAAGCGAGTTCCTCGATCGATTTGACATCGGGCGTGTGAAAACTGCCAGGCGTCATCTCTACCTCAGAGGCATCGACCTCCCGTGGCGCCCGTCTGGCCGCTTCGATATTTGCAGCATAGTCACACCCCTCACAGACTACGATATCGTCCTCACCGTTTTCTGCCAGTACCATGAATTCTCTGGAACCGCTCCCTCCGATGGCACCGCTGTCCGCTTCAACAACGCGATATGTCAGGCCCAGCCGGTCGAGAATCTTGCTGTATGTCGCTTCCATCAGCGCATATTCACGCTGCATATCTTCCACACTCTCATGAAAGCTGTAGCCGTCTTTCATGATAAACTCGCGCCCGCGCAGCAATCCGTAACGTGGCCGTGCTTCATCACGGAACTTCGTGTTGATCTGATAGAGATTGAGCGGGAGTTGCTTATAGCTTCTGACACGGTTGCGCACCAGATCCACCATCGCCTCTTCGTGTGTCGGGCCCAGTACAAACTCGTTGTTTTTTCTGTCCCTGAAACGCAGCAGCTCTTTACCAAACTTTTCGTAGCGCCCGCTCTCTTTCCAGAGTTCGGAGGGTGTGATAAAGCCCAGCAGCACTTCCTGGCTGCCTGCGGCATCGAGCTCCTCTTTGACAACGTTTCGGATTCTGTCGAGTACCATTTTACCCAGCGGCAGGTAGTTGTAGATTCCACTGCCGATCTGGGCAATGAAGCCACCTCTGACCAGATAGATATGGCTGGGGAGTACCGCGTCTTTGGGGGCTTCCTTGGTGGTAGGTGCGAAAAGCCGGCTCAGTCTCATGCATTCTCCTTTTTAAATAGGTCTTTTTCGATCTGATAGTCACATTTGTAGGTATCCAGCGCTTTTCTCTGTTCGGCATTGAGTCCGAAAAAGAGTTGAATCGACTGTACGACGGTATCGGCCTGTGGCTGATCGGCAATATTTTTGAGTATTGTGGTCGGTCTGTGTAGGAACGAGTTGAACGCTTGATGGATGATCTTTTCGATCTGCTTCTCATACTCTCTGGGGACGTACCCCTTTTTAATCGCACGCTGTAACTCTTTGTTGCTGCAACTCTTCGCCATCTCACGAATCTCCCGTATCATTGGATCGACCGAGAGTGTCTGCAGCCATTTGAAAAAATCTTCAGTGAATTTACCCACGATTGCATAGGCTTTCTGCGCATTTGCCTCTCTCTGCTTGAGATTCTGGTGCATGATGGTACGCAGATCATCGACAGCATAGATATGGATATTGGGATAGTCACCATCTTCGATATCACGAGGAATGGCAATATCGAACCAGTGTCGCTCGAACGTCGTCTCTTCGATCATCTCTGCACGTATGATCGGTTCGGAAGCACCGGTCGCGGAGAAGAGCAGCCGGTAGTGATTCAACAGCTTCGGCAACTCCGAAAAGGGCTCGATAGTGACGGTGACATTTTCGATCAGCTTCGCCAGTTCGTGTGCTTTTTCGAGATTTCGATTGACCAGAATAATATTGGCCCCGGCATTGGCAAGATGTTTGCAGGCCAGCTCTCCCATCTCTCCCGCCCCCACAACGACGGCAGAATAGCCACCGAGATTGCCGCCAAAAATCTCTTTGGCTTTGGCTACGGCGACACTCGCCACGGAGATCGGATTTTTGGAGATATCGGTGGCGTTACGTACTGTTGCAGAGCAGCGAAATGCATTGTGCATGACGCGTGCAATCTTTTGCCCGCTGTAGCCATTTTCATAAGAGAAGCTGAATGCTTCCTTCACCTGTCCGACAATCTGCGTCTCACCCAGTACCAGACTGTCCAAAGAGGAGACGACACTGAAGATATGGTGGATTGCATTGACATCGGTATAGATCGCGCCCTTGCCTTCGAGTTCCTCCAGTGTCACCCCTGTCACTGCTGCGATCGCTTCCAGCAGCATCTCGTCTACACCGTCGATCTCACGCGTGCTGATAATCACTTCCACACGGTTGCATGTCGACACAACAAGTGCTTCGTGAACGGGTTCCAGCGCAAGAACTCTCTCGTAAAATGCTTTCAGTAGCTCTTTGTCGGAAAAAGAGAGTTTCTCTCTGGTCTCAATATTGGTATTTTTATGGGTAAAACTTGCGATCATATAGCGCATCAGAACTCTCTTTCAATCATGTCGGTAATGACTCTTTCCAGGTCGGGATCACTCTCCCCGGCGATAGCGTCAAGTGCCTCGCGACCCAGTTTCTGCGCCAGTGTGATCGCACGCATCACTGCACCACTCTCCTGCATCTTCTGCTTCAGCCATTTGGAATCCCCGGTAGAGAGCTCCTTTTTGTAGAGACTGCGCAAACGCTGTTGATCAGCCTCTGATAAAGTATCATGGAGATAGATATAAGGGAGGGTCGTCTTACCCTCTTTGAAATCTGCAAGTGCGGGTTTGCCCAGTGTTTTTGCATCTGCTGTAATATCGAGTACATCATCGATGATCTGAAACGCAAGTCCCAGATTTTTGCCGTAAAGACCGAAAGCGTCGGTATCTTTCCCTGCAAGATATGCGGCGCTGGCAGCAGTCGCTTCGATCAAGACGGCTGTCTTTTTGTAGATCATATCGAAATATTTCTCTTCGTCGAGTTGCAACTCTCTGGAGTATTCGACATCGAGCAGTTCTCCTGCCGAGAGCAGTGCGACGGCATCGGAGATTTTTCGGATGATGAAGGGAGCGAAGTCACTGAGTTCGAAGTAGGCTTTGGAGTAGAGAATATCACCCAGCATGACTGCTGTTTTGCTGTCATGTGTTGCATTGACCGAGGGAATACCACGACGTGTCGTCGCCTCGTCTATCACATCGTCGTGCAGCAGACTCGCAGCGTGGATCAACTCGACGATAGCAGCCAGTCTCTCTGCTGCTTCACTCTCACCTGCTATCCTTAGAATCAACTTCGCACGCAGTCTCTTCCCCCGTGGCACCTGATCATAAAGTCTCAGTGCATAGGCATCCACTTCCCCAACATAGCGATGCATCAGCGACTCAACGTTTTCTAACATAAATACCTTTACTTCGTTGGTTTTTTTATTCGGATCTCCAGCCTTTTGGCGGGATCATTAAATCGTGCAATTAATAGTGCACGCCTCTCTTTGGTATTGAAGTGCTCAAACGTCAGTAACATATATGGCCTGCGATCGATCCGTTTATAGTCCCCGGTCAAAAAGAGCTGAAGCCTGTTCCGTCCATATTTCGGCTCAAGAATATACTGATGTTTGAATCCTTCATAATCCAACAGTACGACAAGTCGTCTGTTATGATAGAGGGTCCATCGAAACGTGAGGATACCCTCTTTTGGAAAAGTTGAAGGATAATCTTTTTTGATTTCCACCACTGCCACCTGATCCTTCTTCAGAAGAAACCGGTGTGTCAGATCTGCTGCTCTTTCGACTCCGTACATTATGGTACAGAAACCAAAAAGCAACATAAGGCTTCTACTCATTTTTGGTCAAGATATTTCCCATACCCTCGATGAAAAGGTTTGTCGTTTTCTGATCGATCTTCTCCTGGTTTTCCCATATATAGTTCTGTACAATTTGCAGGATATCTTTCTCTTCTCCCAGCATATCTTCCAGCAGCAACTCCAGTGCAGCGATTTTTCTGAGATTGTTCGTCAATTCATCTTCTACCAGATTTCTGTTGGCATTGAAAATGATATCGAAATATTTCTTTTGGGGGCTTCCTCCAAAAATGTCGTCATCGTCATCTAAAAACATGTCTATTCCCTTCTTCCCTCTATATTTCACAGAACCTCACACCGATTCACAGAATCGTCAAAGGCCCTTATTTAAGGGAAAAATTATACCATTAAATGCTAAAAAAGTCGACTATCATGCCGCGCAATACATCGACATTCTCTTCACGATTGATTCTATCACGAAATTGTGAAGCATTTGGGAAGTTTTTGGAGTAGGTATGCAGATGCTTGCGAAAGATTCGCGCACCTATCTCTCCGTAAAAATCGATCATCGCATCGTAATGTTCCAGTACAATCTCCAGAACCTTCTCTTTGTTGAGCAACGGAAGATCCTCTTTGATCTGATAAAATATCCACGGATTGCCTACAGCACCCCGTCCAATCATAACACCGTCACATCCTGTCATACGTCGTACCTCTTTAACCCTCTCCAGCGTCGTGATATCACCATTGGCGATAACCGGTATCTGCACGGCCTCTTTCGCACGACGAATCGCATCATAATCGACAGGTGCTTTGTACTTACCGGCACGGGTACGTCCATGCAGCGTCAGAAAATCTGCACCCGCTTTCTCCACTGTACGGGCGATCTCTTCCGGAATCTTCGTCGAAAATCCGAGTCTCGATTTGACTGAGGTATAGCGCTTATTGGAGTATCTTTTGATCGTCTCGATGACACGTGCCATCTGATCAAGGTCCTGCAGCAGTGAAGATCCGGAGTTCTGAGAGACCACTTTGGGGACCGGGCAACCACAGTTGAGATCGATACCGTCTATACCCTCGATATCGTTGAGTATCTCGACCGCTTTTCTGGCCACTTCGACATCTCCGGTAGCGATCTGCACAATGTAGGGTGTCTCCAGAGGCGATTTTTCGATCATCTTGAAAGTTTTTTTGGAGTGGTGAATCATTGCATTGGCGCTGATCATCTCCGAATAGGTCAGATCGACGCCGAATTTTTTGACAACATGCCGGAAAGGGAGGTCGGTATATCCGGCCAGGGGCGCAAGTGCAACCAGGTCTTTTGTACTGAAATCGATCAACTTTTTTTGCACAGATTATTTAAAAAAGAGATCCGTATCGAAATTTTTCCCGCTATCTTTCAAAAAGAGCAGATATTTAAAGACCGGATACTCCTCTTCGCTCGAGTTTTCCAGAAATTCTCTCGCTGTATCGACCATCTGCAGCTCAAACAGCAGGTAGAGATACCCTTCTCCCGCTTCCTGTGGAAATTCGTGTGCAAGTCTCTCAAAGAGCATGATCACTCTGTCGGGATTGAGCTTCGCTTTCAGCTTTTTGGCAAGTGTAATAAAATCCTCTTTGTCAAAATCGAGTTCATGAATCATTTCGATAATATCATCATCGCTCAGATCGATGGGATTCTCTTTTGCACCGATACGATCGATCAGGGTAAAGAAGAGCTCTTTTGTCGGTTCTACCTTGTACTTCTTGATCTCATCGAGTGTAGCATATCTGGCAAGTGCGAGATGTGCTTTCTGGCACAGCGCTTTGTCGTCACACTTCTGAAGAATCGTTTTGGCATAAGCAGGATCCTGTTTCAGTGCATTCTCTGCATTCTGCAGGACAAGTGCGTTGTCAGGAAGCAACCCGAACTTGGATAGATCGATCACTTCACCCTCTTTGATACGCTGTTTGGCTTCAAGAATATCCTGAATGCCATCATCGTAGACACGGTGATGTGCGGAACGTTTCGGATCGATGTTCAGAAGAGGCAGCACCGCTCCAGGAAGCTTGAACGCTTCACTTTTGTACCCTTCGCCGCTCACCTGTTTACCGAGAAGGGCTCTTTTGGCATTTTCGACAAATCTTTCACTGTCTTTTTTGATCGTACGCAGTTTCGTATAGTTGAGGGTTCCGTAGAACATCAGGTGCAGAATCGTCACGATGTATAGGATGAAGGCTGGGATGATCATCCAGACGGCCACAGGCAGCTTTATCGTGATTCCGGCTACGGGCAGTGCATACTCAGCACCCGTAAATGCATAGATAGCGACACCCATCGCCAGCAGCAGTAAACCACCAAATATCACATACCTTTTCAAACCCATCAATACACCCCTTCAATTAAGAATTCTCGACTATCTCTCTGCATACTATACAGTATTTCGCCTGTGGTTTGACTTTCAGTCGAGCTACGCCGATAGGCTCTTCACACATCTCGCAGATACCGTAAGTATGGTTGGCGATTTTAAAGAGTGCATAGTCGATCTCTTTGAGTTCATTTTGCAATCGTGTATTGATTGTATGGCCGATCTCACTGTCGGTACTGATCGTCGCAAAATCCGCTTCGTCACTTGCGTCTGTATCCTTCAGCGATGATATCTCTACCTGCTTGTCGGAAATCGTTTTCTCGATCTCCTGTTTTCGTTCGTTAAGCATCTTTTCAAACTCTTTGATCTCTTTTTCTGTCATATCATGTCCTTTTGATCTACTACTTATGGTATGGGTGTTTGTGCAACAGTGTCAATCCCCGATAAATCTGTTCGTACAATACCACCTTTGCTATTTTATGGCTAAAAGTGAGTTTGCTCAGACTGATCGCAAGATCTGCTTTGCGCACAAATGCCTCCTCAAATCCATAGGCACCACCTATAAAAAAATTTAAGTTTGTATTTATATCAAAATATCTATAAAATTCAAAACTGTCTATTTGCTTACCATCTGGATGTAGTACGATATTGTACCCTTTCATATAAGGCTGAAACGCTTCACTGTAGCTTGCCTGTGCAGTTGCTGCATCACGATTTTGTGCTGCGGCAATCTTTTTGTTGAAGATATTCTCTTCCTGCATAAGGGCGTATCGCGAGATCATTTTGCGGTATTGCGTGCAGATGGTACGAAATTCGTCCCTGCTCTGTTTTTCGATCGTGTAGAGATTAATCTTCATAGAGGTCGGAACCGAGTACGAGATAGGCTGTATGCGCTATCTCGTCACTCTGCTTCACACCCCCTATGGCAGCCACGGGATGTTTGGAATGTGCAGCGAGTCTGCTCAGCTCTTCACCGAGTATCTGTGTGACATCTTTGGTATTTGTACCGCGGTAGGCACCTAATCCGATATAGTCGAGCGGCATACTGTTCGCCTGAGAAATCTCTGTTTCATCATGCGTCGAAAGTCCAAGCAGACGTTCTCCGAGAATAGTGCGAAGATACTCTGCAGCTACAGATGGGTCTGTGTCATATCGTAACAGATCTTCCTGCCCTACATGTAAGCCGTCACACAAAAGTGCCAGGCCCACTTCATCGTTGGCGATCACCTTCCCCTGAAAATGTTTTTTGATATAGAGAAGATTTTCTCTTTTAATCGCGATGTCGTTTATCTTGTCCCGATACTGGAGCAGTGATGCATTCCGGACTTTAGGCAGTGCAAGAAACTGGTCGATCGTCATCCCTTTGCGCTGATTTAGCGCATAATCGAAGAGTGCGTAGATCTCAGCCATTCTCTCCCTCTTTATTCTGCGATACAGCCTCTTCCTTCGGTGCTTCATCGGGCGCTTGCTCCTCTTCGGGCATCGGATCTGCAGCACTCTCGGCAAAATCCTCTTTACGGCGTCTGGGTGGCTCCTCCGATGCTGCAGGTGTATTGATCTGATGCCCCATGTAAGTCAGAAGATCGGTCAGTGTCTGTTTCATCTTGTCACGCTGTACAATCATATCTACAAAACCATGCTTGAGCAAAAATTCCGATCGCTGAAAACCTTCCGGAAGTTCAGCACCGATCGTCTGCTTGATGACGCGCTGCCCCGCAAATCCGATCAACGCACCGGGTTCTGCGATGATCACATCTCCCAGCATCGCGAAAGAGGCGCTCACCCCGCCCATCGTAGGATCGGTCAGCACAGAGATGTAGGGAAGTCCCTCTTTGGCGAGCCGCTTCAATGCCGCAGACGTTTTGGACATCTGCAGCAACGAAAAGGTGCTCTCCTGCATGCGCGCACCCCCGCTGGCACTGACGATGATTACGCCATGACGTTTTTCGATCGCACGGTGTACGGCACGAACGATCTTCTCACCTTCGACAGAACCGAGACTTCCTCCCATAAAAGAGAAATCGAAGACAACCAGCTGCGTCGGTATCCCACCTATCAGACATTCACCCGATACGACGGAAGAGCGTTTTCCACTCTTTTTTTCACTCTCATCGACACGTTTTTTATACGACTTCTTGTCTACGAATCCCAGTGGATCGACCGGGATCAGATCAGCATCGTACTCTACAAAGCTGTCTTTATCTGCCAGTACTTCGATCCGTTTTGCCGCGGAGATACGCATATGAAACTTACATTTGGGGCAAACCTGAGCGAGGTTTTCTACCTCTTTGTAGTACATCAGCGAGTTGCAACTTGGACACTTGACCCAGTGGCTGGGGGCTTCATCTCTCGAGGGCTGCTGTTTTCTGAAATTTTTAAAGATATCACCGAAGTTCATCACTCGTCCTCTAAAACTATTTTCTTGAGTTGCATAAAACTATTTTCATGCTGGCATATTATCGTTAAATCCTTGTGTTTGTGCTGATATAAATCTTCACACATGAAAAGCCCTGCTTTCACATCGTAGTCACGCAACTCCCCTTCCATCAACAAAAAGGAGAGATCTCTCGCCAATGCGAGGGAGAGTGCCATCGCTCCCGGAACACGGTATTTTATCTTCGCCTTTTTAAGTCTTTCGGCGTAGGTGAAAGAGCGGTATGCGCGTTCGAAAACACCGATTTTCGGATCAGGATTGGAGACGACAGGCCTAAGATCCATCGTCTGGAGATCACCTTCCAAAAATGCTTTTCGGTTTTTCAGCCAGATTCTCCCCGTCGCGAGATTACAGATCACCGCCGACTCCACACCATCAGCACCTTCAAGCGCTACCGATGTCCCGAAATAGGGAAAACGGGAAAGAAAGTTGTCGCTGCCATCGAGTGGATCGAGATAGATCGTTTTCTCTCCCGTTCCAATCTCGCCGCTCTCTTCAGAGAGGATTTTGCCAAACCCTTTCAAATGTGCGACAAAGATATCCTCTGCTACCTGATCGATACCATGCGTCACATCTCCGCCCGCACCTTTTTGCAGCGGTGTGTAGAGCATCTCAGAAGGATTCTGCACCAGCGCATAGATCTCCCGATTGGCTTCGACCGCCGATGCGATGAAGAGATCTCCTTCCAGAAATGAAATCATTTACCCTGTCTAACCAGCAGTCTCTCCGCAATTGCTTCCGCAGCCACTTTGCCATCCTGTGCCGCTGTCACGACAAGATCGCTTCCCCGGTAGCAGTCACCACCGACAAAGACAAAAGCTTTGGAACTTTCCATCTTCTCGTTTGCGATCACCCCGCCCCAGTTGTTGGTCTCAATCCCGTTTTCATAGAGAAATTTCGGAGTATGGGGATCGAAGCCGAGTGCCAGTATCACCACATCCGCATCGACACGGAACTCACTCTGCTCGACCAGTTCCACACGTTGGCGACCACTCTCATCTTTCTGTGAGAGCTGTGTTTTGAGCATTTCAACACCGATGACCTCACCCTTTTCGTTGACCAGAATCTCTTTCGGCGCTGCGTAAAAGGTGAACTCTGCCCCCTCTTCTTTGGCGTTTTTAAACTCTTTTTTACTGCCTGGCATGTTGTGTGCATCACGGCGGTAGAGGCACTTGACACTGGCAGCTTTTTCACGAAGTGAAGTACGGATACAGTCCATCGCGGTATCACCACCACCGATAACGACGACATTTTTCCCTTCCACTTCATACTTCGTATCGAATGCTTCACCGAAATGTTTCTTCTGAATATTAATCAAAAAGTCGATCGCGAGAAAGGCATTTTCGGCATTTTCTCCCGGGATATTTGCCTTTTTCGATTTTTCGGCACCGATTCCCAGAAAAACGGCGTCATAATTTTCCAGCAACTCCTTGAAATCGATATCTTTGCCCACTTCGACATTGAGAAAGAGTTTCATTCCCGCATCCTGCAAAAATTTGAAGCGTCGGAAAACCACCTCTTTTTCCAGTTTGAAATTTGGAATACCGTATGTCAGCAATCCGCCGGGACGATTGTTCTTTTCGAACATCTCCACGTTGATCCCAGCGCGCATCAGATATGTCGCTGCGGAGAAACCGGCCGGTCCACTTCCCACAATCGCCACTTTTTTATCGCTGAAGGTCTCGGGAAATTCCGGCTTCAGCCCTTTTCTGAATCCCTCTTCGCTGATAAATGTCTCGACAGATCCTATCGTGATGGCACCGTAACCATCCTGTTCCAGTGTACAGTCTCCTTCACAGAGTCTGTCCTGAGGACAGATACGTCCTGTGATTTCGGGAAAAGGATTGCTCTCATTGGAGATACGGAAAGAGAGTTCGATATTTTTGGAAGCGACGGATCGCAGCCAGTAAGGGATGTAGTTGTGCAGCGGACACTTGTCATGACATCCGGGATCACCGCACTGAACGCAACGATCCGCCTGTGCGGCAGCCTCTGAGGGTCTGAAGACTTCATAGATCTCTTTGAAATCCTTTTTTCGCTCATTTGACGAACGCTTTGGCGGTTCGATTCTTTCCAGGTTTGTAAAGTTTTGCATATCCTAGTCCCCCTCATCCGGATTTAACGGTGTTTTTCGCATATCTTTGGGTCTGACGATCCAAAAATCTCTGAGTGTGTGTCTGAAATTGTCGAGAATATACTGCGCTTTTTTACTTGCAGTCTCATTAACATATTCACGCAGCAGCTTCTTGATGTAGTGTCGTTCTTCATCGGATTCATCGGTATCAATACGTGTCGCGTTGACAAGCTCCTGGTTCAGATTGTCGAAGAATTCACGATCTTTGTCGTAGATGAACGCTACACCGCCGGTCATCCCTGCACCGAAGTTAACACCGGTCTTGCCGAGTATCACAACGACACCGCCGGTCATATATTCGCACGCATGATCACCCGTACCTTCGACCACCGCAATGGCACCGGAATTTCTGACTGCGAAACGCTCACCGATACTTCCCGCCACAAAGAGCTTACCGCCTGTTGCACCATAGAGGCAGGTATTTCCCGCGCAGGAGAACTGATCGCTCTGTGTTTGTGGTGTGATGACAATCTTGCCACCATTCATGCCTTTGCCCACATAGTCGTTACCCGCGCCCCTGACGTAGATCGAGACGCCATTGATCAGAAATGCGCCCAGCGACTGTCCCGTAATACCGTCGAGCTTAAAGGTGATGCTGTTGTCCGGCAGACCGCTGTTGCCGTAGAATTTGGCGATCTCACCGCTGATAAGCGTACCGAAACTTCTGTTGAGATTGCAGATCTTCTTGTTGATGACAATGCTCTCTTTGGGATTTTCGATCACTTTGTAGACATCTTTGAGGATCTCTTTCTCAAATCTGTTTTTATCGAACGGTTCGTTACTCTCTTTCTGGCAAGTATTTGGCCCCTCGACCTGTTGCAAAACAGCAGAAAAGTCGAATTTTTTCGCAAACGGATCTTCCGTCACGCGCATCAGATCGCTGCGTCCGATCAGCTCTTCCATAGATGTATAACCCAGTGATGCCATGATAGCACGGACATCTTCGGCCAGCAGAGTGAAGAAGTTGATGATCCTGTCGACGGTTCCGACGAAGTGCTCCCTCAGCATCTCATCCTGTGTTGCGACACCGACGGTACACTTGTTGGTATGGCAAAGACGCAGGATACGACACCCTTCCATCGTCAGCGCAGCAGTACCGAAAGCATAACTCTCTGCACCTAGCATCGCCGCTTTGATCACATCCAGGCCTGTTTTGAGTCCACCGTCAGTCTGAAGATGGACAAACTCTCTCAAACCGTTGACTTTGAGTGCATTGTGTGCTTCACTCAGTCCAAGCTCCCACGGATTACCGGCATTTTTGATCGATGTCAGCGGTGCTGCTCCTGTTCCACCGTCACCGCCGGAGATGATGATCTTGTCGGCATAGGCTTTGGCAACACCCGCTGCGATCGTACCGACACCTGCGGTCGAAACCAGTTTGACTGTCACAGTCGCATCCGGATTGATCTGTTTCATATCGAAGATCAACTGTGCCAGATCCTCGATCGAATAGATATCATGATGAGGCGGAGGCGAAATCAGCGTCACACCCGGAATCGTATAGCGCAGCGATGCGATCAGCGGTGTCACTTTATGGCCGGGAAGCTGTCCACCCTCACCGGGCTTGGCTCCCTGTGCCACTTTGATCTGGATCTCTTCGGCACTTCGCAGATACTCCGGTGTCACACCGAAACGGCCGGAAGCGATCTGTTTGATTTTCGAACGTTTGGAGCTGTGCAGACGCTCGGGGGCTTCACCACCCTCACCCGAGTTGGATTGTGCGCCGATACGATTCATCGCCTCACCCAGCGCTTCATGCGCTTCGGGAGAGATCGATCCCAGACTCATCGCGGCACTGCAGAAGCGTTTGAAAATCGCCTCTTTAGGCTCCACTTTATCGACCGAAACCGGTTTACGATCCGACTCAAAGACGAAAAAGTCGCGGATCATTTTCAGGCCACGCCCGTTGACCGTGTCGGCGAACTTTTTGAAATCGTCCGCATCACCGCTTTTACAGGCTTCCTGCAGATGTTTTACGACCGTTGGCGAATAGTCATGGTGTTCATCTCCATGAATATATTTGTGCAGGCCACCGATCTCGAGCGGGAAGAGTTTCGTGCGTGAATCGAGCAGTGTCGCATTGCGATAATCACGCTCCAGACGCGCTTCTATATCTTCATAACTCAGGCCCGGAATCAGTGCATGTGAATCGTTGAAACAATCTTCCACAATATCCCTTCCCAGACCGATCACATCGAAGAGTGAAGAGTTACGATAGGAGGCGATCGTCGCGATACCCATTTTGGACATAATTTTCAACAGCCCCTGCCCAAGTGCATGGTGCACACTCTTGAACGCATGTTTCTGCTCATACCCGTCGATCTTGTTGCGTTTGCAAAGCTGCAGAACAGAAGCATAGAGGAGATAGGGGTAGATCGCATTGGCACCATAGGCGATCAGCGTCGCACATGTATGCGAATCCACGGCCTCCGCAGTGACGGCGATCGTCGAAGTGAGATGTCTCAATCCCTCCTCGAGAAGCACTTTGTTGAGTCTGCCGATCACCATCAGCATTGGGATATATTTCATGTTCTCATCGCTGCAGCGATCGTCGAGAATGATGATACGTACATTCTCTTCGCGTACACTTCTGACCACTTCGGCGACAAGCTTATCCAGAGAACCCTTCAGATCCTTCTCGAAGAGTGTCGAGAAGACGCGGTTTTTATACTCTTTTTTGTAGCGCGGATGCTTCTCGTCCCCGAAAGAGCGCAGCACGTTGTACTTCTCTTCCATCAGGATAGGAGAGATCGCCTTGAGGCGAATAGCATGCTCAGGATCTTCGGAGAGGATATTGCGTATCTCGCCAAAGCCGGTATTGAGACTCATGACCACCTTTTCACGAATCGGATCGATCGGCGGGTTGGTCACCTGTGCAAATTTTTGCTTGAAAAAATCACTGAAATTTCTCTGTTTTTGGGAGAAGGCGGCAAGCGGCGTATCGTCACCCATCGCACCGGTATTCTCCTTGCCATCTTTCATCATCGGCTCGATGACCATCTCCAGGACCTCTTCCGTGATATTGGCCAGACGCTGTTTCTGTGCGAGACCGTCAATCTCATAGCATGCGGTTTCGTTAAACGGCAGCTCTACATACTCCTGCAGGTAGGTCATATTCTGGTTCAGCCATTCGGCATAGTTGTTGGTCGATTTGAGGTAGCTGTCGATCTCATCGGATTTCATGATCTTTCCAAATTTCAAATCCACGCCGATCATCTCACCACTCTGGAGGCGTCCACGCTCAACGATTGTATCTTCGTCAACATCGAGCACGCCATATTCACTGGTGATGATGATACGATCATCCTTCGTTACAATATATTTTGCAGGGCGCAATCCATTTCTGTCAAGTACACAACCGATATAACGACCGTCGGTCAGACTCACTGCCGCAGGACCGTCCCATGCTTCAAAGCATGTACTCATGTACTCGTAAAAAGCTCTCAGATGAGAATCCATATGCGGCGCATTCTGCCAGGGCGCAGGAATCAGCGCACGGGCCGCTTTAAAAAAATCGACATCGTTGACGATCAGAAATTCGAACATGTTGTCCAGACTCGCGCTGTCGCTCTGTCCCGATTTTGTGATCGGAAAACATGCTTCGAGCTCTTTGTCGGAAAAAACGGGGCTCTCGATCCATTCGCTTTTCGCCTGGGCATTGAAACGGTTGGCTGAGATAGAGTTGATCTCACCGTTGTGTGCAATGGCACGAAACGGCTGTGCCAGTCTCCACTGGGGGAGTGTGTTGGTCGAAAAACGCTGATGGAAGAGTGCGAAGCCTACTTTGAAATCCGGATCGCTCAGATCTCTGTAGAACTCTTTGATATGCGTCGGCATCACCAGCCCTTTGTACGAGATGACACTCGATGAAAAAGAGGGAATATAAAAATCTTCATGCGATTCAAACGCACGCTCGATCTGACGTCTGGTCAGGTAGAGAAGTGCATCGAAGCGCTTGGTGGCGATGATCGAGTTGGGTGCAAGAAAGACCTGCGTGATCTTTGGCAGCGTCGCCAGCGCCTGCTCACCCAGTGCATTGGTATCTATGGGGACTTCTCGAAAAAGCAGTACTTTGATATCGTTTTGGGAACAGATATCTTCAATCTTCTCTTTCTGGCCCTCATCATCCAGAAAGAGCATCCCGACAGCGAACTGCTCGGGCAGGTCAATACCCTCCTCTTTCGCCACTTTCTTCATAAACTCCCTGGGCATACCGAAAAGCAGTCCACTACCGTCACCGCTTTTACCATCGGCAGCGATCGCACCCCGGTGCATCATACGCTCCAGTGAGATGATGGCGTCTTCGACATTTTGATGGGAAGGGATATTGTGAATATTGGCAAGCAGTCCGAAACCGCAGTTGTCTTTAAAGCTTCTGAGTAAATCCATAAACAACCTTTAATAAAAAGTTGCTTATTATAGCCAAGCAGTAGTAAAATTTTCTTTAATTTCTGCCAGGAAGGCCTATGCAAGGGTATATACTCAACATTGTCCATGTCAAAGAAGAGGACCTTCTCGTTTCACTATTAACACAAAACAGATTAAAGACGGTTTACAGATTTTACGGTGCCAGACATGCCAATATCAATCTCGGTTACAAGATCGATTTCGAAATACAAAAGAGTGCAAAATCGACAATCGGTATGCTGCGGGAAGTGCTGCATCTGAGTACACCCTGGCTGGTCGATTTCCAAAAATTCTACCTCTGGCAACAGTTTATCAAACTCCTCTATCAGCACCTCAGGGATGTCGAATCACTCGACCCGTTCTACTTCGAACTTCTGGAAGAGATGAACCATCGCTTTGAGAAACAAAACCCCAAACGATGCATCGTCGAAGCCTATGTCAAACTGCTTCATCATGAAGGAAGGTTACATGAAGATTTTACATGTTTTCTCTGCAACCAGGCTGTCGAAAATGAACTCGTCCTGGCGAGAAGTTTTTTGCCTGCACACCAGAAATGTCTCTATGGCACACTTTTTTATAAAGAGAAAATTGTACAGCTTTTCGAAGAGGGGCATACGCTCTTCTTCTCTGATGATGAAGTGGATACGTTATGGAAAATTATTGAAGAGGGACTATAGTTTTTTGACCAAATCTGCACAGAATCTGTCGAAATCTTTCAGCCGATAACTCCCTTCACGCTGTTGTTTGCCCCACATCGGCTCAGGAAAAAAAGAGTCGTCTCTGAAACGGGCCATAATGTGCATATGCAGATGCGGCAGATAGTTACCGAAAGAGGCGATATTGATCTTATCCGGTTTATAAAACGCAAGCATCTCTTTTTCGATGATATCCAGCAGACGCCAGATCTCCGTTTTGACCTCATGCGGTGCTTCACTCAGCTCTTTGTACGGTGTCCGTGTAAAGATCTTCAGCCACGGAATCTCCGATTCTTCGATCTCGATATAGACCAGATCGTTCTGATAAATTGCCATCAATCTTTCTGGTTGAAACAGACCAGTGCACTGCCCCATGTGAGACCACCGCCAAAAGTGTCCAGCAGCATCAGATCACCGCGTTTGAGTTTACCGCTCTCGTACCAGTCGTTGATCGCCATAGGGATCGAAGCAGCCGATGTGTTGCCATATTTTGCTACTGTGAGTACGATCTTTTCGGGGCTGAATTTGAGTTTTCTGCCCACCGCGTCGATGATGCGAAAATTTGCCTGATGGGGGATGAAATAGTCGATATCTTCACTGGTCAAATTGTTTTTTGCCAATATACGCGTCACATCTTTGGTCAGTGTATTGACCGCAAGTTTGAACGTTTCATTGCCTTTCATTTTCAGGTAGTTCAGATGCTGATCGATCACATCCTGTGAACATGGATGCTTCACACCGCCTCCCGGCGTGATCAGAAAGTCCTGAAATGCACCATCGGAGGAGGTATGAATATCGATGACCGATGCCTCTTTCTCTTCAGTTGTACCGATTACTGCCGCGCCCGCACCATCACCGAAGAGAATACATGTTGTACGGTCGGTATAGTCCACAATCGCACTCAGCTTCTCCGCACCGATGATGAGGATGTTCTGTTTCAGCCCGGACTCGATAAACGCTTTGGCGATGTTGAGCGCATAGACAAAACCGCTGCATGCGGCAGAGATGTCAAATGCCGTCGCATTTTTGATACCGAGTTTATCGGCGATCACGCATGCGGTCGAAGGCATGCAGAAGTAATCCGGCGTAATCGTCGCACAGATGATCGCATCGATTTCGTCTCGCTCCACACCACTGCGTGCAATGGCCAGTTCCGCAGCTCTGTAACCCATATCACTGGTAAACTCGTCGCTTGCTGCGATATATCTGTTCTCGATTCCTGTACGCTGTTTGATCCATTCGTCACTGGTATCGACGATCTTTTCGAGGTCCTTGTTGGTTAAACTCTTCGAAGGCACATATGCACCTATAGATTTGAACGAAGCGTACAAAGTGAATCCTTTTTAATCGATTTTATAACGGGCTATCTTGTCGGCTATATCCTGATTGATATCTGATTCGGCAAATGAAATAGCCTGATAAATGGCATTTTTGATGGCGATATGATTGCTTTTTCCATGACATATAATCGTCGGTTTCTTAACACCGATGAGTGGTGCTCCGCCATACTCGGCATAGTCGATCTGCTTTTTCAAAAGCTTGAAAACACGCCGCATCAGCAATGCCCCGGTCAATGCCCGTGGTGAACGCTTGATATTCATCTTGATCAGTTTGGAGATAGAGCTGGCCACCCCTTCACTCGTCTTGAGCAGGATGTTGCCTACGAAGCCGTCACAGACGATCACATCTACACTGTCGTTGAAGATATCGTTGCCTTCGACGTTGCCGACGAAGGAGTCCATAACGGTTAACATTTTATAAGTCGCTTTGGTGACTTCATTGCCTTTGGACTCTTCTTCTCCGTTGGAGAGAAGACCGACTCTGGGAGATTGCACCTTCAGTACGTCTGCAGCATAGGTTTCACCAAGTATCGCAAACTGAAAAAGATGTTCCGGCTTGCAGTCGGTATTTGCCCCGACATCCAGTACGAGGCTTTTGCCACCCGTCTCTGTCGGCATAAGCGTCGCTATCGCAGGGCGCTGTACCCCTTTCACACGACCGATACGCAGTGTCGCTAGACTCATCGTTGCACCGCTGTGTCCTGCAGATACGAGTGCATCCGCTTCACCATTGCGTACGAGTTCGACTGTTTTGTATATAGAAGAGGATTTTCTTTTGAGGACTTCCGTAGCACTCTCATCCATACCAAAAACATCTGTCGCTTCGACAATCTCGACATAGGATGTTAGTTTACGGGGGATTTTTTCTACAAAAGTGGTGGGGTCACCGACCAGTATGATTTTAAACTTTTTTTTGCTCTTTTTCAGCGCTAAAAAAGCTCCCTTGAGATTGGGTGAAGCACCAAAGTCTCCACCCATTGCATCGACTGCTATCGTATACATATCAGACTATGCTTTGTATTCACCTGTGGTTTTGTTAACACGGTGAGGCATTCTCCATGTTCCATCTGCATCTTTGACTGGTCTTGGAAGTGTGAGTTTATAGTGTGTTCTTCTTTTTGCCGCTCTCGTCTTACTGACGCGTCTCTTTGGTACTGCCATAATTATTCTCCTTGTGTTTCTTTACATTTTGGACAGAAGTGATAATCACTTCTGACTGTCTCTATTTCAGATTCTGCAATAGTATCAAAATCTATTACATGATCAAAAACTTCGATGACATCGAGATCATCGCCTTCAAAATAGCCGTCAGCTACCCGCAGGGTCATCTGTTCATCGATATCCTCTTCATACTCTTCTGCACATCTGTCACATACAAGGTGACTTCGTGCGACCAGATGAAGCTCCATCTCAACCACGTTTTGCGAAATTTTGCGCACAGTGCCTTTACACTGGTAACGCTCCGTTTCAAACGCAAACGGGCCGGGATTTGGAGTGATCTTGCGAAACTCTATCTTCATCAATAGCTTTTATAATTTCTTATAATATCTCAATATCGCTAAAAAAATACTTTATTTCACGTTGCGCGCTCTCTGCAGAGTCACTTCCGTGTACAGCATTTGCATCGATACTCTCGGCAAAGTCAGCTCTGATCGTTCCGGGAGCCGCCTCTTTAGGGTTTGTAGCACCCATCAACTCTCTGTTTTTGGCAATCGCGTTCTCACCTTCGAGTACCATTACCACTACAGGCCCACTCGTCATGAACTCTACGAGATCTTTAAAAAATGGTCTCTCTCTGTGTTCTGCATAGAAACCACCCGCCGTTTCATCGTCGAGTTTGATCTTTTTCATTGCTGCGATTCGCAGCCCGTTTGTCTCGAATCTGTCAATTATCTTTCCGATAACACCTTTTTTAACTGCATCAGGTTTGATGATGGATAGTGTTTGTTCCATAAAATATGCTCCAGGTTTCATTAGTCTGTAAATAAAGGCTGAGAGTATATCAAATGAAATCTATAATAAAGTTTAAAGTATATGGAAGTTGTAGAATATATAATGAAGAGATATTGCAAAACGAAGAGAATTCAGTCTCCCCGTTTTGCAGGATAGACGATTGGCTTATCAGTCTTCGATAACAGGCTCGCCTTTTTCGCCTCTGTTTTCAGAGCAAGTCATGCCTTCATCGCAATCACCCCATACGATACATCCCTCTGTAGGACATGCTTCCGCACATGCTGGTGTATCATGATAGCCTACACACTCGACACATTTGTCGGGATAGACGTAGTAGATCTCTTCACCTGTTGGATTATCCTCATCATCAACGATCGCTTCAACCGGACACTCATCGATGCAAGCACCGCAGTTGATACATGTATCTGTAATTATTACTGCCATTTTATCTCCTTCGCTTTCTTAATAAGTTGGCTTAAACTATAACATATCGAAGTTAAAAAATTTCTAAATCGATCATTTTATCTTATACCAGGCCAAAATAGTCTCTAATTTGTGACACTTTGTCCGTTTTCTCCCAGCTGAATGTTTCGAGTTCTCTGCCGAAGTGCCCATATGTAGCGGTCTTTTTATAGATAGGACGCAGCAGATCGAGACTTTCGATGATTCCTTTGGGTGTCAGACGGAAAAATTCACGTATACAGTGTTCAAGCTTCGAATCGTCCACATTGGAAGTACCATGTGTATCTACGAGAATAGAAACCGGTTCGACAACACCGATCGCATACGCCAGCTGGATCGTCGCTTTGTCACAGACACCGGCGGCTACCAGATTCTTGGCGATATAACGCGCCATATATGCTGCACTTCTGTCCACCTTTGACGGATCTTTTCCGCTGAAAGCGCCGCCGCCATGGGGGCAGCTTCCTCCATATGTATCGACAATGATCTTCCGTCCGGTCAGACCGGCATCGCCCTGAGGTCCACCGATGACAAAACGCCCTGTAGGGTTGATATGGTACTTGATATTGTCCGCTTTGATATTGTCCGGGAGGTTTTTCTTCACGATCTCTTCGATGACCGCCTCTTTGAGCGTACTCTGTTCCACGCTGGGTGCATGCTGAGTGGAGATGACGATCGTATCGATCTCAGCCGGTTTACCATCAATATAACGGATACTCACCTGAGCTTTACCATCGGGGCGCAGAAATGGAATCGTCCCACTCTTTCTCGCCTCTGCCAGCCCCTGTGTCAGACGGTGCGCCAGATGAATCGGCAGTGGCATCAGTACATCGGTTTCACGACACGCATATCCAAACATGAGTCCCTGATCACCGGCACCAATCTCTCCGCCTGCCTGATCGACACCCTGGTTGATATCGACGCTCTGCTCACCAATACCGTTGAGCACTCCGGCGCTGCGATAATCGAAACCATACTGTGCATCGGTATAGCCGATCTCCCGGACCACTTCTCTGGCAATATCCTGCATCGGTGCATAGGTGATCGTCTTGAGTTCGCCTGCGATAACACAAAAACCGTTGGAGAGTAACGTCTCACATGCTACCCTGGCATTCGGGTCTCTTTCGATAATATAATCCAAAATCGCATCACTGATCTGATCCGCCATCTTGTCAGGGTGCCCTTCGGTCACCGACTCACTTGTAAACAAAAAGTTTTTTAGCATTATAATTCCTGCATCTAGAATAAAATCGCACTATTTTAGCAAAACTAATCTTTTGCTCCAGTTGCGATACCAAAAGTCCTTGATCATGATTGTTTAAGCAAACATATGATAATATTTTTCCTCAAATAAAATTTCAATAAAAAAGGATCTTTATGTTAGTGACTAAAAAAGCACCTAACTTTACAGCAACTGCCGTTCTCGGTGACAACACCATCGTTGACGATTTCAAACTGAGCGAAAACCTCGGAGAAAACGGAGCAGTCCTCTTTTTCTATCCACTGGACTTTACATTCGTTTGTCCTTCAGAGATCATCGCTTTCGACCACAGACTCGATGAGTTTACATCAAGAGGTATCAATGTCATCGGTTGTTCCGTTGATAGCCAATACTCTCACTTTGCATGGAAAAATACACCGGTAAGCGAAGGCGGAATCGGACAGGTAAGATACCCTCTCGTAGCAGATCTGACAAAAAAAATCGCAAAAAAATATGACGTTCTGTTCAACAAAAGCGTTGCACTCAGAGGCTCTTTCCTGATTGACAAAAACAGAATCATCAGACATGCCGTCATCAACGACCTGCCACTGGGAAGAAATATTGACGAAATGATCAGAATGATCGACGCGATGCTCTTTACTGACGAACACGGTGAAGTTTGCCCTGCAGGCTGGCACAAAGGTGAAGAGGGAATGAAAGCAGACACAGAAGGTGTTGCAGAGTATCTCGCAAAACACGCAGAAGAGTTATAATTCCAGTTTACACCGGTAGTTGGACTTTACGTCCAACCCCTTTCTGGGGAAACAATTTAACCAAATCGGTGAAATCCCGATTCTTCATGAACATAAAAAAAGGGAAGACCCGAAAAACGAGCCTCCCCTTCCTAAATCTATTAAAACGATACTAAAGTTTACGCAGAGATTCCGGTCACTTTCACTCTCGTATACTCTCTTCTGAAACCTTTTTTCAGTTTGGAGTCTTTTCTTCTTCTCTTTTTGTAGATAATGACTTTTTTGTCTTTACCCTCAGCGACCACTTCCAGTTCTACTTTAGCACCTTCTACGAAAGGTGTACCTATCTTCAACTCACCGTCATTTACGGCAAGAACTTCTGTAAGAGTGATTTTCTCTTTCGGGGAAGCGCCAAGTTTGTCGAGATTGATAAAATCTCCCTCCTGGACTTTATACTGCTTTCCGCCGTTTTTTATGATAGCATACATCATATGTCCTTGTTTAAAATTTGAACCGCGATTTTACAGAAAAAGAGTTTAATAGTTCATTAAACCTCTAGAAATGATACTCTTCGATACCCGTTACCGCTATCGCGTCGATCTCTATCTGAACGTTTTTTGGCAATGTTTTGACCGCTACCGTACTACGTGCGGGAAAGGAACCTGCAAAAAACTCTGCATATACAGTATTGACTGCGATAAAATCATCCATATCTGTCAGATAGATGGTCGTTTTGATGATTTTATCCAGCGAACTGCCTGCCGCTTCAAGCACAGCGTTGAGATTGATCAAAACCTGTCTGGTCTGCTCATGAATATCTCCCTCTACCGGTTTTCCGTCAGGTGTGAGTGGAATCTGCCCGGATGTATAGACAAATCCATTGACTTTGATCGCCTGAGAATAGGGACCGATCGCTGCCGGGGCATTCTCTGTCGTAATTCTTTGCATGTCTCTCCTTAAGATCTTGAATTTGTGTCAATTATAACAAAAGATCGATAAACCGAAGGCCACGTCGCTATGGAAAGTGTTTCCAGGAGAAAACTGCCTTATTAGAGGTTTCCTTAAATATTATTTTAAACTTTTTACTATATAATATAGATTAGGAACTTAAGGAGTTTGTTATGAATAAAATACATACCGCTTTTCTTGCCGGTCTTTTATCACTCGGTATGTCCGCGCATGCCGGCGATACCGCGCAAAACTATATAGACAGGGTGGGTGTCGGATTTGCTGTACAGGATGTACCAAACAACGACAAATTTGATCCGGGCACTGCCCTCATCCTCAATGCCGGTAAAGATATCTACAGCGATATGAGTGTCGAGATCGAAGGTGCTGTCGGGTTGACCAAACCGGAAGCGAAATTTAACGGAAAAACGCATGAGGTCGATTTCTGGTCACTGGGTCTCTACGGTACCTATATCTGGAAAATCAATAAACTGAGTATCAAGCCACGTATCGGTGTGGTCTATGAAAGTATCAAATCGACACTCAATATCCATACCAACAATGAAGCCAATATGGAGAGTAAAGTCAGAAAAAAAGATCTGGCCCTCAGTGGTGGTATCGGTGCTGCCTATGACATTGGCGAAAACTACAAAATCTACACCAACTATACAAAATATGAAGATGACATCGATCAGCTCACATTCGGTGCCGAATACAAATTTTAACGCTTGTACATTTTGAGACTGTTTGCGGGAGTACCCGCAATTCAGTGCTCCTTTTTATACTCCATGCTATAGAGATAGTTTGTCGCCTCTACAAATCCCTCGACACTCCCGCAGTCGAACCGCTTCCCTGAAAATTTACATGCCAGTACCATTCCGCTCTGGGCCAGATGCATCAGTGCATCGGTAATCTGAATCTCACCGTTCTTACCCGGCTTGGTCGATTTGATCATCTCGAAAATATCGGGTGTCAGGATATAGCGTCCGATGATCGCGAGGTTAGACGGCGCCTCTGAGGGTTCCGGTTTTTCCACCATATTGGAGACCATATAAACACCCTCTTCGATCTCTTTACCGTCGATGACTCCATACTTGTATGTCTCTTCTGCAGGCACTTCCATGATCGCGACGATCGAACATTTGTACTTTTGATAGAGCGCAATCATCTGGGACAATACCCCTTTGCCATTTTCATTGATGCAGAGATCATCCGCCAGCACGACCGCGAAAGGTTCATTGCCGATCAGCACTTTT
Source organism: Campylobacterales bacterium (assembly GCA_026994915.1). GTDB lineage: Bacteria > Campylobacterota > Campylobacteria > Campylobacterales > QNZT01 > QNZT01. The sequence continues at coordinate 2,860 of JALWPY010000180.1, read as the reverse complement.
CCTTTCAAAATCGCATCTCCCAGCCCTTTCATCTCGATCTGTCTGGTATAGGTAAAAGTACACCTGGAAATGAGCGCACGAATCTCATCCAGCAGATGCTCCTTGGAACTCCCCTTGATCTGATGCTCCAGTTCATAAGAGATATCAAAATGATCCTCAATCGCCCGCTTTCCGCGACCGGTGATGATCGCCATCGTATCCAGCCCAGACTCCACTGCCTCTTCGACACCATACTGGATGAGCGGTTTGGTCAAAATAGGCAGCATCTCTTTGGGCATCGCTTTGGTAACCGGTAAAAAGCGAGTACCGTACCCCGCTGCCGGAAAGAGACATTTACTTATTTTCATATTTTTCCTTTGATTGATCTATATATTATCGATTGTTACGATTTGAATTTCTCTTTCAAGATACGCTTACCCAGCTCCACACCTGGCTGATTGTAGGTATCGATTCCCAGAAAATGACCACAGATAGAGGTCAGCAATTCATAATAGATAATCATATAACCCACATTGTATGCATCGATTTTACCGATCTCGATCTTGTCCACTGAGATTCCCTGCTGGATGATACTCTCCATCGTTGCGTCACACTCGGCATCGATGAGTTTATTGAAAGAGTGTCCGTTGACATAATCTGTCTTCTCAAGATGCGGCAGTGAAACATCCGGGATCTGTAACTCTGTCTGAAAATCGACCACTTTGATCATCGTAACAGTTTTATCACGCGGTCCTTCGATCAAAAGCTGCAAAAAGGAGTGCTGATCGATCGAACCGATGATCCCCACCGGTGTCATACCGACATGTTTGCCTTCTCTGTCGATTTTTCCCAGTGACTCACCCCAGAGCTGTACGTACCAGGCATTGAATGCCGTAAAAGCACTCGCATAGGAGAAAAGGACATTGATTGGAAACGTTTCCCGGTGAGTGGCGTAGTAGTGCCCTTTTTGAACCAAGATATCTTCGTTGCGAGCGAAAAAAGAGTCTTTGAGAGATTTCGCTCCCTCAAGCAATGCCCGTGTATCGTATCCGAGCAGTGTCAGTGGCAACAGCCCCACGGCCGAGAGCACCGAGAAACGCCCGCCGACATTGTGCGGGATATGAAATACCGGCACCTTAATATCTTTCCCCAGTAGATCGAGCGGTGACCCTTCGTCTGTGATGAACGCGAAATGGTTGCGAAACTTCTCACTCTCGACAGGCGCGTGAAAATGTCCGATCAGATATTTGACATGAGAAGTGGTTTCGATCGTCGATCCCGATTTGGAGATCATGATAAAAAAACTCTCTTCGAAAACCACACCGTCGAGATTTGTTTTGATTTCGACAGGATCAACGTTCTCGAGAAAAATGAGTTTGCGGCCGTTTCTCTGCGGAGTATGACAAAGCAGTGCATCGATCGCTCTGGTCCCCAGCGAGGAGCCGCCGATCCCGATCACGACGATATTTTTGATCCCCTTCGCATCGAAATCATATGCCGCAATAAAATCTTCGATCTTCGAGAGCATATCCGATTCAGGCAGTTTGTAGTAGCCAACCCTTTCACTTTGCATCTCCTCTTCAAGTGCACGGTATGCCTCGTTGACTACTTCCGCACTTGCCTCAGGCTCGAAAAACAGCTCTCTTTTGATCATGCCTCTTCCTTTAAAATTTTGCTATCAACTCTGCAAAGACCCTGTAGAGTCCCCGGACCTCATCTTCCCCTGTTCGCTCGTTGGGTGCATGAATGGTATCGTTGATGACACCGAACTCGACGGTATCGATCCCATACTGACCAAAAAATCGTGCATCGCTCGTCCCGCCGGCTGTCGAGAGTTTCGTATCCACTCCCGTGACATCTTTGATCGAGGCAAGCATATTTTGTACCACTTTTGAGTTGCGGTTGGTCACGAACGGTTTCGCCGACTCGTTCAGTACGAGCGTGTAGTCCATCTCCTGAAAATATTTATGCACGAACGCTTCCACATCCTCTTTGGTCGTTTTGGTGGAGTTTCGGACATTGAACATCATCTTCAATTTTCCCGGTGTGACATTGGTCACCTCCATGCCCGCACGGATATCGGTGATGACAAACTGGCTCGGTGCGAAATTTTCATCTCCCTCATCCAGAAACGCACCGGCCATATGGGGCAGTACCTGTGCCACCTTGTGGATCGGGTTTTTCGATTTTTCCGGATAGGCTGCATGTCCCTGCACACCGATCTTTTCGATGACACCGTTGATCGATCCCCGCCGTCCGATCTTGATCGCATCGCCAAATACCTTTTCGCATGTCGGCTCCCCAACAACGACATAATCCGGTAAAAAATCGATCGACTCGAGCTTACGGATCATCTCGATTGTACCGTACTTCGCATCACCCTCTTCATCACTCGTCAACAACACAGAAAGCGTACCGTTGAAAGTTTTCGCATCTTTGCATGCTTTCAGGAAAGCCGCCACACCGCTCTTCATATCCTGTGTGCCGCGGGCGTAGATTTTGCCCTCTTTATGCAACGGATCGAAAGGATCGCTCTCCCAACCCTCCCCCGGAGGTACCACATCGATGTGTCCGGCAAAGCAGAGATGATCCCCCTCTACAAATTTTTTGTATAAAAAGAGGTTTTTGACGCCCTCTTTTTCCAGGAAGATCGTCTCGAAGCCATCCAGATACCCCTCTATAAAATCAAAAGCACCATCATCTTCCGGTGTGATCGATCTGTAACGCAACAGCTTGTCAAAGAGTGCAATCAGCTCCATCCCGCAACCTATTTGTGCGGATTTTCATAAAAAACGTAACTCGTCGAATAGTCGCTGATCTCAAAATAGACACGTTTTTCACCCGCATCGACTTTTCCGTTGAGATTTTCATCCAGTACACC